>CAYWWG010000079.1:0-1523 GCA_964461985.1 uncultured Candidatus Saccharibacteria bacterium | reverse complement strand
GCTTTTTTCTTTATTTTTTAATTTTTTACCATTACTTGGCAAATTAGTATTTTCTAACGGCAAATGGTGGTCAGTAATAATTAAATCAATACCTTTTTCTTTACAGTATTTTGCTTGCTCGACAGCTGTAATACCAACGTCGATAGTTATTATTAAACTTACTCCATCAGCAATTAAACTGTCTATTGCAGGTATATGCAAACCGTAGCCTTCTTTATGCCTGTCTGGTATATACACAACATAGTTTGTAAAGCCAATAATATCGAACATGTCGCTAAGTACGACCGCCCCTGGTATGCCGTCGCAGTCATAGTCGGCATAAATTGCAATCTTTTCTCCGCCAGATATCGGGTTACTTATCGCGCGGTATACCCTTTCTATAGACTTTTGCATGTCCTTCATGTCAGTCGGGTTGCCAATATTTTCATATTTAGGGTATAGAAAACCGTCAGCGTCTTTTGCTGACAAGCCTCGCATAAATAATAAATGCTCTATAACCTGATTCATAAAACCCAGTCTACCACGTAGAGTGTACAAATAAAACTACGAGCGGTAGACAAATAATGCTCCTGTGTTATACTCACAAAAAACAAATACTTATCAGTATTTAACTAAAACCCTTTAAAAAATTAATAACATGTCTACAGAAAATAAACCCTTTGACGAAATATTTAACGAGGCTGTAACAAACTTTGCAAAGATTAAACACGATCATCGTTTTATCAGCCAAGGAAGAGAACTGGTTAAATCAACGATAAAAGCCTTGTATCATTACTCGTCAACATTAATGATTTATATCAAAAACATCGATGACGAAATTATTACTGAGGAATCGATTTTTCCTGAATTAATTAATTTTATTGAAAAACCGGAAGGCATATTACAGCCAAATGAAATACGCTTGCGGATACTTATCCCTGACGGCACAAAAATAAAATATAAAGATTCCGTCTTTGTTAATCTCATGAAAGAAAACCGCTTGAACAACCAGAGAATTTCGATAAAGATTGCAAACGATTCATTTAAAGATGAATTGCCTTATTGGATGAAAAAAATGCGCGCAGTTGTAAATAACGGTTCAGGGATTTTAATGATCCCAGGAGAAAACCCCAAGGAAATTTTTTTCACAAACTTTAATGAAAAGAACCCCGAATTAAGTAAGATGTTCGAAGAAACATTTAACAAAAACTTCGAAAAATCTGTGGATTATTCATAAGTAACAATAAAGGCTGTCGGTTTTGCGACAGCCTTTTTTTATTTCAGTGCTTTTATACCTACTAGTGTACCTTTGGTCAAAAATTCTAACGTTGCACCACCACCTGTTGAGACAAAAGTAAATTTGTTTATCATTCCATTTTGGTTTACAACATCTACTGTATCACCACCACCAATAATACTGGTGGTTTTTTGTTTACCATTAGTTTGTTTTGCTAATACAGTCAACAAATCTTTAGTGCTTTTAGTATGGCCTTTTTCATACCAACCCAATGGACCGTTCCATACAACTAATTTTGTTTTTGCCA
>CAYWWG010000078.1:0-1575 GCA_964461985.1 uncultured Candidatus Saccharibacteria bacterium | reverse complement strand
ACCACGGATTCAAATTCATTTTTTATAGGACTTGAGTAATAGTAATCTGCACAAACAGCAAAAAATGGTGTATTACTTTTACCGCCTTAAATAAGGGATTTTTGCGAATTTCGGGGTTCGTGTGCCATAAGACGCAAAAACCCCTGAAGAGGGGTTGAAAAGCGTACACAGGGGCATTTAGGGGGTAATTATTGTGTTATTTGTGGGTATGCAACACTTTCCAAATCTCTACCATCGCCAATGTATCGAGATGACAATAATCCTTCAGTGCCTTAATCTTCATATCTTTTTCTTCTTTCGAATATTCTCCAGACACTATTCTATTCCACGTATCCGAGGCGGCACCACCTTCTTGGATATGCAAATCTTTATAGGATAAATTTTTAACTAGAGCAGGTAAAACATATTTAATTGACGCACTACCCATAAATTCTGGATGATCATACATTGTTGTTTTTCCAAAAAATGGAATCATCAAATCAACTACCCGATTATTAACTTCAAGCATAAAATCTTTGTAATCTGGTAAGTGATCACCTAGTTGTTCATTGATGCCTTTTTCAAACTTCTGATTCCAAACGACGACACTGCCAGATTTTGGTAAATACTTTTTCAAAGCCGAGGCAAAATGTTCATCGGGACAACCTTGCTCTGTATAAATAAAATCATAGTGTTTTAATTCATCACCATGTGAATCTATAACATGTAAAGAAAATTGAAATGGGACCTGCTGATATGGTCGATAACCATTATATTTAGGAATCGCTGACGGATATGTTTCGTAGTCTAAAAAAGCTAAAGGATATTTCATTGTCTCTAAAAACTCAGAAATACCAGTACTATCAATATATTCTCTTCCTGATTGAGCGGTATTTACTTGTCTTCTTTGATTATCAGATAATTCAAAATCATCTGGCACATCATGAATACTCAAAATATTACTATCTACTAATTCTGTAAGTTTCTTCTTGTGTATGCGTGCAATAGCATGTACAGGATATTCCGGTAAGTCATGATTAGAATATGCTGAAGTTGTGCAATGAGAATTCCAACCTTTGAGAATACAATCGCAGTGACCAGTCGGTTCTTTATCGCTAGACAATAACTCATAAGCCGCATCCATTTTTGATCTTATGTCTTCAAGTTTTTCATTTACCTGATCAGTAAGATTCTCAACCAGAAATAGTTCTTTCAAATTTATATCGTCGATTTTTACATATTCTTTGTTTAAACGAATCAAATTTAGTGTACCAATTTTAATACCAAGATCATCGAGAATATTTTTCTGAAAAGCCATATCTATGAGATATTCTTCAGTCTTTCTTCCGCCACCTTCTTCAGAAGAAGTCGAGGATTTTACCTCGTATAGATCATAAAGTCCTGTTGTGCTATTCCATACCAAAATATCTGATGCAGTAATAAATTTATCAGTGGCAAAGACAGGCTGATATATGACAGGAGTCTCATTATCCATAAGCCTTTTTGTTGTTTCTATATCTTCGCGAGACTCAATTAAAACGCCATTCGGATATAGGTCCCGAGCGAGCTTATCTATTTGATTTCCGGTATCGATAA
>CAYWWG010000077.1:0-1598 GCA_964461985.1 uncultured Candidatus Saccharibacteria bacterium | reverse complement strand
ACATGGCATATGTGTCAAAGTTTAAACACCCAGTTACCTTGGCAGAAATGCGCCTTGACCCAGCGTGCGCTGGTATGGCACTGTTGGCACCCGGCCAACGCCTGTCCATAATGCCCGTATCCGAAAAACATTTTAACCACATCCTAAAACTCTCCAACTCTTAACTTTACTTTGCATTTTCATCCCTTACACTGACATTCTCACATTCTCAAGTATGTTGGAATGTTAACATTGAAAAAACATGGTGGTATAATAAAAACATGAAAAACAGCAAACAGCTTGAAAGGCATTTCAAGGGTGTGGCAAACCACTGTCGTTTAGACATTTTGTTATTGATATCTAAAGCAAAAGAAATAAGTTTAGAACATATTGCATCTGAACTTGATCGCAATATGAAAACTATTTCTGAACACACACGTAGGCTAGTTGCCGCGGGGTTGGTAAACAAAACATACAAAGGCAGAAAGGTTATACATTCTGTTTCGCCTTATGGAAAAATGATAGTTGAATTTATTAAGTCTTTCAAATGACATTCTCACATTCTCAAGAATGTTGGAATGTTAAATATATGAAAATAAAAACATTTACTGAAAAAGTTTTAGATGTGGTGCGGAAGATTCCGAAAGGGAGTGTTTTAACATACAAACAAGTTGCTGAACGGGCAGGTAGTCCAAGGGCTAGTAGGGCAGTGGGTAGTATTATGAAGGCTAACTACCTGCCAGATGTGCCGTGCCATAGGGTAATAAAAAGTGATGGTGCTGTGGGCGAATATAATCGTGGAGGAGAAAAAGCTAAAATTGCACTACTTAAAAAGGAAGGTGTGATTTAATTGTTAATATTTATGGAAAAGACTTTAGAAAAAGAATTAAGAAAGTATGCAAGTGCCAAGCGTAAAAAGTCTAACGAATGGTTTTTTAAGACTGGTGTGGGGCAGTATGGTGAGGGTGATAAGTTTATAGGTATTAGTAACCCAGATGTGCGCAAGGTGGTAAGTAAGTTTGTAAATTTGGATTTCAAAGATATTAAAAAAGCTCTTGATTCAGAAATACATGAACAAAGACTGGCTGGTGTTTTGATTTTAGTTAAACAATACGAAAAAGCTAAAGATAAAAATACTAAATTAAAAATAGCGAAATTTTATTTAAAGAATTTGAAAAGGGTAAATAACTGGGACTTGGTGGACCTTTCAGCCCACAGGATACTAGGTAAAGCTATACAAGAGAATCTGGTAAATATAAAAATTTTAGACACTTTAGTAAAATCGAAAAACATGTGGCATAGGCGCGTGGCTATAATTGCGACTATGACATTTATTAAAGGAGGGGATTTTGATATGACTTTGCAAATTACAAAAAAGCTTTTTAATGATAAAGAAGATCTAATGCATAAAGCCATGGGCTGGGCACTAAGAGAAGTGTGGAAGAAAGATGCGAAAATTTGTGAAGACTTTTTGTTAGAAAATTATGAAAAACTACCTCGCACAACATTACGCTATGCAATAGAGCGAATGGAGGAGGGAAAACGGAAGGGGTTTTTAAATTACACTGTGGTAAAATAGATTTATGGAGAATAATATTAAGATACGGTGTAGAGCTTTG
>CAYWWG010000076.1:0-1602 GCA_964461985.1 uncultured Candidatus Saccharibacteria bacterium | reverse complement strand
CCTTTTTCATACCAACCCAATGGACCGTTCCATACAACTAATTTTGTTTTTGCCATTAAAGTAGTTAGTAATTTAACAGTTAGTGGGCCTACATCTACTATTACATCACCCTTTTGAACTTCGGTTACATTTACAGCCCAAGAATTTTTACCTCGACTATCAGTACGACTAACGATAACATCTATCGGTGTTAAAACTTTTTTGTTTTTTAGTACACCTGAAAGTGGTGGTGTATTTTTATCTACAACAGATTTACCAACTTCATATCCTTTAGCTTTTAAAAAGTTATTTGCTAATGCCCCGCCGACAAACACCATGTCAGCCACAGAAACATATTTTTTTAGTAGAGGCATTTTAGTTTCAAACTTGGCACCACCTAAAATAAACAAAAATGGTTTTTTAGGTTTAAAAGCACTAGATAAATTTAAAATTTCTTTTTCCATTTGTATACCAGCATATGAAGGTAGCAGTTTAGGTATACCTACTATAGACATGTGTTCTCGATGCGAAACAGAAAATGCATCGTTTACAAATATGTCGCCAAGTGATGCAAAATCTTCGGCTAAATTTTTATCATTTTCTTTTTCACCCTTCCATCGTCGAATATTTTCTATAACCATAACATCACCTTCATTCATTAGAACGATGTTTTGTACAATGTCGTCAAAATTTTTACTTTTTTCTAATGTTATAACCGTGTTAGGTATTAATGTTTTAAGGTAATTAACCATAGGTAACAAGGTTTGCTTACCATCGTCACCAGCATGTGCCAAAACAACAACCTTGGCACCTTTTTCGGTTAGGGTTTGTATTGTTGGCAGTGATGCAGTAATACGAAAACCATCACCGACTACACCATCTACGATTGGAACATTCCAATCTAGTCTAACTATTGCTACTTTATTTTTTATTTGTTTTATTTTTTTGAGTGTTTGCATAGTTTTCAGTGTTAATTAATATTGTATCAAAATGTTTTGGAAGTAGTGATTCGTGCCCTACCAGATACCCGTCGACACCACCATGTTCTATAAAACCCAATGCGTCTTTCGGTGTTACAGACCCACCATATAGTACCTGTACATTATGTGCATCTGTTGGGCTAAATATGTCGCTTATAACTTTGCGTATAAAAAGAACAACTTCAAAACATTCAGCTGGTGTTGCTGGTCGCGCGGCGTCTTTACCTATAGCCCACACTGGTTCATAAGCTATGACAACATTTTCTAGTGCTTTACGTGGCAAATTACCGATAGCCGTTGTTACTTGTTCTTTTATTGTGTGCCAAAAAAAACCCTGAGTATCGCGTAATTGTTCTCCGACACACACTATCGGAATTAGGCCGCTTGTTACTGCTGTCGTGACTTTGGCACGCACCACTGCGTCTGTTTCACCTCTAGTACGAACTTCACTGTGACCAACTATAGTATAAGCAACACCAAACCTTTTAACCATTTGGGCGGATACTAAACCGGTATGTGCACCATCAGTAGCCACAGCAATGTCCTGCACACCCAACATGCATTTTTTTGAAGTAATCTTTTTTAACTCAGGTACAAAAATATAAGGCGGACAAACAACCGTTGAAACATTTTTTAATTTAGA
>CAYWWG010000075.1:0-1696 GCA_964461985.1 uncultured Candidatus Saccharibacteria bacterium | reverse complement strand
CAAAGATCTCTTTGAATTTTTGTAATGTTTGCTGACTAATCATAAAACCTATTTCTTTTGCTTGTCTTTGTTTTTGGCTAACAAATTTCGTACAAACAAATTCCAAGACTTCCCAGAGTGCTTTACTTGGCTTTTGAATGTTTCCCACACTTCGTCTGAGAGTCTTATCGACCTATTTGGATAATGTTTGTCTCGCATAGTATTTGCTATTGCCATTGCAATGCCCGAACCCCCCAAGCCGTATTCCTTTCAATTGCAGTAGGAAGTAGTTACTTTTGGTATCCACGACTCACTTCAACTTTCTCGCTTGTGTTTTCTAGGTACTGTTTGCTGGGAGAGGTGGTGGAGGTTACTGCTCCACTCAGACACCGCTTCCTCTGCACGTTGATGAGGTATCCGTATTGGCGTACATGCCACCTATCAATTTTCGTCATTAGGTTCTCTTGTACGAAGAGTTCGGTGACGTGAACATTTCTGTTCAGTGGCGGATTCCTGAAAAACAAAAATTCGCCTTGGGAGTTGGGACCAAAGCGAACGTTTGTAGGTTGGATCCAACTCCTATGACTCATTCTAGGAGTTAGTAATGTGCACAATAAATACCAGAAGTGGTGCACAAAATAGAAAAAACACAGGTTTATTTTCCTGTGCTTTTTCTACTTATCCACAATTTATTTTTGTGCACTACCTCAATATGAGTTTCACTTTTCTACCTATCCTATACCCCTCATCTGATTCAATGAATTCTTTTCCTGTAATACCAACAAAGTTTTTATCTATTTCCTTTTTAAGTAGTTGTGCTAAATTTTGAACATACTTCGTAGGGCTTTTAATGGTTTCCGCAATGTCTTTTGCTGGTACATAGGAGTGGTCATATTCAACGAGTAATTCAAAAAATGCGTACTGTTTTTTAGTAATTTTAATTGTTTTTTCAGGTCTATCTGGTAGCACTTGGGTAAGTTCTCGATCCTTGTTTATGTAAAAATTAAAAACCTGCTTATTGGATAGGATTTTCTTTTGTAAATGTTTCTTTTCTGGGTGGTATTCAACGGTCCAAGCATTGTATCCACTAGACCACTGAGTATGGGCTGGTGCTACTTTCAACTTTTTGGTACCAAAATCAAGTTCTATTGGATCTCTTGAATCAACCTTTCTTATTGGCGCAATCGATACTAACTTAAATTCTCCATTAGTTATATCTGATATGTGATCAAGTATTTCACCCAGTTCATTCCCTGAGGTAATTTGCCGAACAATATCTCTAACCTCTGCATTCTTAGGAATGATGCCACCACGACTATTATCAAAATCAAATTTTTGTTGGTCAATTTCAAAAGTTTCAGGCTGATTCTCATCCTGTATTTGATTCCTTAAATACTCCAAAACAAATTTAATTTTGAATTCCAACTCTGAGACCATAGTAAATACATTTTACCATTTTGTGCCTTATTTATCGAGCATTTGCCCTGGGGCAACTTACTTATTTAGCAAAGCAGTAAAACGTTTTTTTATTTCCTCAATTCTTATTCTAGGTTCTTTTGCCTCCTCATCGAACCTGTCGCTAGCACCATCCTCCAGGTCCGTATACAGCGCTCTCCACGCCCAATACAAAGTACTCTGACTTGCTAAGTAGTTATCATAATCCTTTATTATATTTAACAGTTTTTTCTCAATTTAGTCTGACGAGTGTCTTAAAATA
>CAYWWG010000074.1:0-1705 GCA_964461985.1 uncultured Candidatus Saccharibacteria bacterium | reverse complement strand
CGTATGCAGATCGGCGTTATGTTTGGTAACCCTGAAACTACCCCAGGTGGAAAAGCTTTGAAGTTTTACACTTCTGTACGTTTAGATATACGTCGTATTGCCCAGATTAAAAAAGGTGAAGAAGTAGTAGGCAGTCGTACACGTGTAAAGGTAGTTAAGAACAAAGTCGCTGCCCCATTTAAACAAACAGAATTTGATATTATATATGGTGAAGGTATCAGTCTAGAAGGTGAACTTATTGCCTTAGGGGAAAAACTTGGTGTTATAACAAAATCCGGAACATCGTATTCTTATGTTCCTGAAGTTAAAGAAAAGAAAACCGGCAGTAAAAAAGGCGAAGAATCAAACACAGATGAAAATGGAAACATTAAACTCGGCCGTGGTTACGATGCAACCCGTACATTTATGAAAGAAAACCCAAAACTCCGCGATGAAATACTAAAGGTAATAAGAAAGCGCATGAAAGAAGTGGTCATGGAAACTGGTAGCGAATAGTCGACATTTTATACACATAAAAACTGTAAACCATATGAACAATTTCGAAAATAACCCATACCCCGCGCGCAAAGACGCTGATGACATACAAAAAATTGAACAAACACCAGAACAAAATGAACCTAAAAAAGAAGAAGTAGAGCAACACAGCACTACGGAAGAATCACTTTCACAAACAGAAAACAGTATAGAAAAAGGAGACTTTATACCCCGCTATTTACTGGAATCTGCAGAATAAAAAAAGCGATGCATTTGTACACATCGCTTTTTGGTTGTATTTTTCAGAATTTATTTATTAATATAATAAATTCCAAAACAAATAAAAAGTATCCCTATTATTTTTTGGTAACTTATTTGTGTCCCAATTAACAAATAACTAGTTATCAAAACTATCACAGGTAATAAAGCTGTTACAATGATCACATACTTTGATGCATCAAAACCAGAATCTTTAGATAAAAGCATACTGTACAAAATAATTCCGACAGCATTTAACATACCTGCTAATACTGGAAGCCAAAATGTTTTCTGTTCCGGAGCACTATATGCATCTGAAATAGAAACATACACTTCTGAACGAAAAAGTATGTATACAACAATAAAAACAGCTGTTGATACACTTAGCATCATTGATATGTATGAAGCCGAAGCCTTAGACACATTGGTTAATACGGGCCAAATACCCCATACAAGGGCACAAACAAATGACATTACTAATGGTTTCATATAGTAAAGGATTTTTAAAAAGAATACCATTTTTACTTAAAAAGTCAATACCCTGCCAGAACTAATGTCCGTGCAGGGTATGAAATGTTTTGTCATAAATTCTAGAAAAAAAGTTCGAAAACTTTTTTATTGAAAATGCAGTAAAAATTACTATAAAAACTAGAATATGGAAGGATGTTTCCCCTATATTTCTTACACTCTTTAAAAGTGGAAAAATTGTTTTTTTGAGGAATTCTTCAAAATCTTCCCAGTATATTACAAACATGACTGTACTTAAAAATAAAACGAGCGATATCAGTGAATATTTTTTCATTTTCAAATCGAGCTTTTGTACTCTTATATATAATATACCATAACACAGTGTAAAAGTCCATACTCTGTATTGTACCTTGAAATAAAACCAATTAAGGGGTATACCCCCACACCTATTTATTTGCAAAAAAATAAGTGCGGGGGTATACTATGCACCTATGGCAATGTTAGA
>CAYWWG010000073.1:0-1764 GCA_964461985.1 uncultured Candidatus Saccharibacteria bacterium | reverse complement strand
AAAGGCTCGGTAAAGCAGTTTTCTAAAAAAAGTTCGTAGTTTGCTTCAGGCTCTTTACTTGAATACACACCTTTGAAGTTTAGATGTTCCCAGTTATTTAAATTGTAAACAATTTTATTTTTCTGAGACGTGGTGGCCTTTGCAAAAATTTCTTTACAATATTTCTGCCATTTATCAAAGGCATTAATGTACATAGACTGTTGTTCTTCTGAAAGTTCGTTGTAAGAACCGTTGATGATCTTGACAACGTATTCTACGTTTTTCTGATTTTGTTCCTGAATTTCTTGTTCTTGTTTTTGATTTTCCTTGTTTATAGAATCTATTCTGCGGTTTTTAGACTTTATGCCATAAAAAAGAAAAAGGGCCATACAAAAAATAATGATGATTGCTATTAGTATATTCATGAGTGAAAAGATTTTTATACACAATACATTACCACATACAAAATGTCAACAAAATGTTTCTTCTAAACCATATGGCTGGCTATATACCAACACACCACAAACAAGTTACCCCACCATGATACAAAAGAAATAATAAAGCTGGCGGTTATTTTATACTGCCACGACATAGGTAGTAGCTGGCTGGATAGACCTTGTTTTTCGCGGTTAAGTAAAAATGGACTGACAGAGAAAGAAAGGAATACCCCGTTTAGTAACATTACCGGTACAGAATACAAATGGAAAATTAACAACCCAGTAAAAGGTACACCACGGTACAGCAGTGCCCCACCGATGATAACCAAGACCATACCGGCCCATATCAGTGGTTTAGTAACTTTGTGTGTGCGGGTGGTGGCTTCTGTCCAGTATGCAGATTTGCGCCCAAGGAAACCGTGCAAGTCGATAACTGTAACCGCACCGAGTCCAATAATAAAACCAGCAAATAAAATAAATAAAGTTAATATAGTCATGTATACATTATACAGCATTTGAAATGAAATAAAAAAACACCCCATTACTGAGGTGTTTTGTTACTAAATTTTGGCAAAGTAATCTTTGTGACTTTCGGCAGGACAAAAAAGTTTTGTGTAAACTTCGTCGCCGATACGCCAAATCGTAACTTTGTTTTGAATCTTGCTGGCATCTGGACCGTCGCGTCGACGACTAGCCAGATCAGGGTAGTCGAAAGTACAACGCAGGTCTTCTGTTACTTGCATTTCAAAAATCTCATTCCGCACAGCCTTTTGAAAATCAAAGAAAATTCCTTTTTCAGTTTCATTAATAAAACTGGTACCCGAATAGTCTGTGATAGCCTTATACGCATGGTCTTTTTTTATTTCAAAAGAGTGCAGGAACGGACCTATAAAACAATTGCCCCCGGCAAATTGGTTTGCCATTTTTTTAATCAAACCCTGCGAATACCCCTGCCAGCCCGCGTGACAAACACCGATGGTGTTACCCTTCCAAAAAGCAATAATGGAACAATCTGCACCAAATGTTACTAAGGCAAGGTTTTCCTCGGTTGTTAGCATAGCGTCAGCATGTTGCCACTGAGGTGTGTTGCGGTCTACTATATTGATAGATGAACCACTGATTTGTTTCTGAATAATGTACTGCATTTGTGTGTATTTTTCTTTTAAAATAGCACGGTTTGGGACATATATCAACGTTGCAAAAACATACGCGAGTGCGATATAGTATCTGAAACAGAACATAAAAAAATAGTTTGGTTTCTTGCCCCTACTGTGTCTAACTTGTAATGGCGCTAAAAAGTAACGGGTGCTTTGCATAGAATGTGCGGTGCTACGGCAATGCAACGCTG
>CAYWWG010000072.1:0-1873 GCA_964461985.1 uncultured Candidatus Saccharibacteria bacterium | reverse complement strand
TGTAAGGCCGTAACGATTACTTACACAACAGGCCACAAGGGCGGGTTATTATCTCCGCTTACACTTGACGGCACAATAGAGGGGGCAAATGCTCCCTTTTTTTGTTAATAACATATTACAAATAAAAATATATTAAAAATACCGTACTTTAGGTATTGCGCAATGCGCAACGGTGTAGTATCTTTGTGTTATCAAACACGAAAAAATAATACACAATGAAAACGATAACAGTAGAAGCAATCGCAAAAAAAGAAACTGATAAAGCTATTGCAGTAGAAGTATGTTATACTAAGGGAGCTTATGAAAACATAGTAACTAAGTGGTTCCCAAAATCTCAAGTCGTTATCAATCAAAATACAATTACAATTCCTACATGGATATTGAGTAATATGTTTAATGAAATAAATATCGGAACCTATGCTACCATAGGCAACACTTCAATATGTAAACTCGATATTATTTAACCAAAAAAAACCAAATAAAATGAAACAGTACATCGTACACATGAGAGGAACTAAAGCCCAAAAAACAGAGGATATTGCCGTAAGAGTTTTGGCCAGAAGTAAAACACAGGCGTTTGGCATGGCTTACAACTGGTTTAAAGAAGGCCGTACCGATGTGGTATATGGCCATGATAATGACAAACACACTATTGACCGCTACATCCCAAACGTCCAGGAATACAAAGACCTTGCAGGTAAGTACAAGGTTCATTATTCAAAAATAAAATGTATGTAATGCCCGGCAGTGGGCAAAACAACCCGTCCTTGGGACTGCCACCAGGGGGGGGTGAAAAGAAAAAACCAACGGTAAAAAAAACTATGTTGACATGAGTAAAGATAGTCAAATTATGTTATGCGATGGGCTTAATAAGTCTGCTCAAATTATTTTCCAAAACAACAAAGCAAAAGGTTTTTGGGATAACGAAAGAAACATAGGCGAGTTGCTTATGCTTGTCACGTCTGAACTTGGAGAAGCAATGGAAGCGCACAGAAAAGGAAGGTTTGCCGAATTTGAACAAGCAGAAAAAAATGTTCGGATTGGTGGAGAATGGGATGCGAACTTCAAGGCACACATAAAAGACACTTTTGAAGATGAAATTGCAGATGCAGTAATTCGTTTACTTGACTTGTCAGCAGGATTAGGGATTGATTTGGAGAAGCATATTAACGCTAAAGTCCGCTATAACGAAAGTCGTCCAAAGTTACACGGGAAGCTATATTAGTATCTTTTATAAATCATGTATCTGATAATTCATTAAAAAACAAAACCAATGCCCAAAGAATCATTATTCGACAGAACAGGAACCAGCCGGGTAAACGTAGTAATCACTGAACCAGTGAAAGTCATAATCAGAAAAAAACAGAAAGCAGACCAAAATTTCAACTTTTCGGAGTTTGTAAGGTCGCTGATCCTAAAGAACCATTATTACAATAATTTGTATTAAGACTAAATCTAAATAAGATCAGGCTATTGACAACTTAATTAATTAACAATAAATTTGCCGTCATGGTAGAAAATTTTGAAGCGATAACATACGAGTTAACCGATGCCGAAAAAGCGATACTCCCAGTTATGGTCACAGGGTTTTTACATTACCAAAAAAACAACCCTATAAAAGAGCCGCAAATAGTGGCTAATTTCAACGATCGAAACCCTGGGCATAGGCTTACACCTGCGAGGCTTAGAAAGCTGGTAAACTACATCCGGGTTAATGGTATTCTGCCATTGATAGCGACCAGCAATGGGTATTATGTAAGCTACGATAAAGCCGAAATAAGATCACAAATTACATCACTCGAACAAAGAGCGGCAAGTATTGAAAATTGCGCTCACGGACTTAGGAAATTTCTAAACTAAACATAAAAAATGG
>CAYWWG010000071.1:0-1962 GCA_964461985.1 uncultured Candidatus Saccharibacteria bacterium | reverse complement strand
GTACTGACGGGGTTTATATGATTTGAGCCTGATCACTTGGCAATCTAAGCCTGCGTGGCGCAGCTGTAATCGTAACCCATGAGTGTAAGCCTTTTGGTCATATCCTAACGCTATTATGTCTGGTTTTTCTTTCACAATATGAGGAATGTGGTCTCCTAACGCACCAAGAACAACTCTATCAACTTCTGGTAATTTTTTGATTTGTGCTAACCGTTTTTGCTCAGAAGTATCTGGAACAACACCTTTGATGAGCTTGACGTTTTGAGCGCGGGCCAATGAAACAATCAGATACGGACTCAACCGCCCGGCTAAACCACGCGCTTGTTTAAAAAAATTCTTATGGCCTTCGTGAATTATATCAAAAGTACCAAAAACCATAATGCGTACAGATTGGTTATTCTTCATAACTCACCAGCCTACTAGGCTTGCCTAGCATTGTGCTAATAAATTCCAGATCATCACGCTTGAAGAAGCGTAAAATAACTAAAGTCAAAATATATACTGCCGCGCCAACAACGATAACGAAAAACAAATTCATGGACTTGATTTGCCAAACAACTACGCCCATAATCAATCCTGCTATTATTGGTTTTATCGTTAAAACAAAAAAACGGAAATTAGTGATGTGTTTCTTCACAAAATAAAAATAAAAGATCCCTTGCAAAGCTTCTGAGGTTAACGTCATAATCGCAGCGCCAACTATGCCAACACGTGGCAATAAAATCATGTTACCCGCAATATTTACCACGACATTCACACCAGTAATAATCATAGCAAATTTGGTTAGTTGTGAAATCACAATTGAATTCATCAAAATATACACAAACAGAATTGCTGGTGCCCACACCAAAATTGCTAAGACTGGTGCGGCATCAGCAAATTCTGCACCTGCCAGCAATACCACTATTGGTCGAGCCATGATCATGCCACCGACTGCAATGGGTAAAGCAATCACAATCATAAACCTTAAATATTTTTCTAGAATCTGACGAATCTCTATCTTTTGCCCGCTTGCCATTAATGACGCAAATAATGGATACAAAGCATGCGATACTACTGCTGGGAAAAACGCGAGTAAGTCAAAAAATTTATATGCTGCAGTATACAAACCAGTTTGTGCATACCCTAAATAGTTGGTTACTAACACAATATCTATTCGATTATAGACAGTACTAAACCCGACCAACATAGCAAATGGTAAGGCTGCCTTGAACATCGTCTTCACTAATGGCCAATGTAAACTACTGATGCCTTTGAGTACTTCAGGTTTGCCAATATGTTTTTGTACAAAAAAATAATAAATCACAATTGCTAAAGTCGCATATATCACCTGCTGAATTGTCAGCATTACAAAACTACCCGACACCCAAATAGTCAAAAAAATCACTGACACATTGATGACTGAAGCTAAAAAATTTAAAAAAGCCGCTTTTTTTAAATCGTAAAAAGCTGTGATAACAGCTAAGAATGGGTATGTCAAACCATGCAAAGCAACGCCAAAACCAGCAATCAATATTGCTTTAATCACCATTGGCTCATACTGGTTTATGTACGCGACGCCCACCATAGAACCATAGACAAGAGCTGTCAAAACAACTTCTACAGCTAAAAAGTTGTGGAAATATTTTTTTGCCTGAGAACGATCTTCGCTAATCTTTTTAATAATGTACTGTTGGATCCCAAAATCAATCACCACCCCAAATAAGGTGACATACGATAATACAAACTGGAATTGACCAGATTGATACGGACCGAGATAGCGAAATAACTGAGTATAAGCAAAAAACAAAAGTGCCAGTGAGGCAATCCTGGACACTGATAGCCATAAAATATTTTTGGACGGTGAAGACATGTAAACTTATTATATCATACAAAAACCCAGCAATTGGAGCTGGGTTTTACTCAAAATAGATTGTTTGCTGAGCTATTTGGTCAGCACCGAACCTTTTGGATAACTATCTA
>CAYWWG010000070.1:651-1976 GCA_964461985.1 uncultured Candidatus Saccharibacteria bacterium | reverse complement strand
AATATTCTTTTTTGTAGTTTGTCCCTATAATGGTATGAACAAACCAACCACATACCAAGAATTAGTAGCCTCTGTAAAAGCGGGTGAAATTAAGTCAGCCAAAGATAAAAACGGCAAAGTTTGGCGTTTCTTTATTGCCGACAATCATGGATACCTTTGCTATTTCAAAAAGGGTAGCAGCCGTCGTGGGTATCCATTTTATGAACACGATTTTGATGCCCTTGTATCTTTCAATGGCGCAAAAGTTGCCACTGAGGTTGACAAAGACCAAGCCGAATACAAAACAATTGCCAAGTTTCGTAAAATGTCTCAGAAGGCAAGTTTTACCAATGAGTTTATCAAAAATTGCCTTGCCTTGCCTGCTACATTTGAACAATGGGTTGCAGAAGGAAAAAAGAGTGCGTATGAATTGGGCGTAACAACTGGTTGCAAAATTACTGGCAAAGTTATTTCTGTGGAGTCTTATTTGAAAGATTTTCCTTATGAACGCAATCAAATGACTGAGGCAATTAAAAACAAAACTGTATGGCGTTCAGGTTCGCACCGTTGGAGGGGCTATGATTGCTCAATTAGCTTTGAATACAACGAGGTTGCAGGTTGGAGGGGCTTCCTTTCATTGGAATACAAAGGGTGCGGCAATGGGTACTATTACCTACTTATCAATGACGAAAATTTTATCGGTTACGATGTAGATTAACGCAAAGGGGCTCAATGCCCCTTTATTCTTTTTTTAAAACTCTCCCTATATGAATATGTTAACCGAAGCACATAAAAAAGCGATCAAGCAAAACGTTGTCGACAAGTTGCGCAACGGCAAAACACTCCAAATTGTTGACAAACAAAGAGGGTACATTCACCACTTTCAAATTAACAAGAAAGAGAAGTTTATTTGCTTTGAAAGATGGGTTAAATGCATCGGTGCCACAAGTTCAGACAGGTGGGTAAATTGGAACCTGTATCTTAGTCTTAAAGATGTTGTTAATGCCAACACTCAGTTGGTTGAACAAAACAAATTGGTTGGAGCATAATATTCTTTTTTTGTATCTCTCCCTATATAGGTATGACCAAACCAAAAGCTAAGAAACAACGGATCAACTACAAAGGTTGGTCCGTTTCCCTTATTAAAGGGGTTTTAACCGTGGTAAAAAAACGGTTATAAGCGTGAATATCAAGTTGAGTACCCCAACAATGGTCTTGAGCACAAAAGGGGCTCAGAGTACTTTTACAAAGGTTGGTCCGTTTCCCTTATTAAAGGGGTTTTAACCGTGGTAAAAAACGGTTATAAGCGTGAATATCAAGTTGAGTACCCCAACAATGGTCTTGAG
>CAYWWG010000070.1:0-551 GCA_964461985.1 uncultured Candidatus Saccharibacteria bacterium | reverse complement strand
CACAAAAGGGGCTCAGAGTACTTTTATGTACGTTGCAATACGTTCTATTACCAGTTCAAGTTTGAAGAAAACGATTTCTTTGTCGGGGACAAATTTGACAATCAAGACGAATTTATCGGTGAGTTTGCCTCATACGTTTTTGAGTATTAAAATATTCTTTTTTTGTTTTAATCCCTATAAGATTATGACAACAACAAAGCTAAAACCACACGTTTACATTTCAAATGCGTTTTATTCGCATCCAATTGAACAAAGAGACGCAAATGTTCTTTCAGTGTTCAATGAATTCAAATCAAGTTTCAAACTAAATGAGGCCTTTAAAATCAAAGGTAAATTGTACGAGTTTTATCAATGCTACGCTGGAACTTATACATACTATCTTATTTTAAAAGATGGAGCTGTTTTATGGCACACGGGTAGCAATATTTATGCACCAGCAATTGACAAATGGCGTGAAGTAACAGGAACTGAGTCAGCAAGCTACATTAACGGCACAACTTACTACCAATTCACAAAAGGTGCTAAGGACGTTAAGCCAATTAAAATGGAGT
>CAYWWG010000069.1:0-2033 GCA_964461985.1 uncultured Candidatus Saccharibacteria bacterium | reverse complement strand
AAATACTTTTTCTTTAATATTTAATATTAAAAATCTATAAATAAATGGCAAGAAAAGTAGGATACTTTAGCTCAGGTATATATGACAGAGAAACAGACTTATCAGTTGTAACACAAGCAATCGGTACTTTTGCCGGTGGTGCTATTATGACAGCAGAGAAAGGGCCAGCTTTTGAAATCATTCCTAGCAGTACATTCTCTGAACGTACAGAATGGTTCGGAAACTTAAACCCAAAATATCCTGGGTCTTATTTCGCAAAACAATATCTCGAACAAGCTTCTAACTATAAAGAAATTAGATTACTTGGTTTAGAAGGCTTTAAAGATACAAAGGCGTTTGCAATCGCTTATGATATAGCGGGTGTAACAGCAGCAACTGTTGACGGTAATAACGTTGTAACTGCTCCATTCCAAGCAAGCGCACAATCAGTAGCAGCAATACTTAAACCACGTAGAGGTTTGTCTAAAGAAATTGTTACAGTAACAGTACAAGATTATACAGACCCACAAACAAACGTTGTATCAGCAACTGATAACAAATTTGTACTTCACTTCTTATTTGATGATGATACTACTATTGATGTAGTATGTTCATTAAGACCAGAATCAAGAGAATATTTGCCTAAATTATTTGGTACTGACCCTAAATCAAAAAATAAATTATTTGGTGTAACGGTTCCAGTATGGGTAGACTTTATTATCCCTTCTGTAGAAAAGAAAATACAAGCTGTTACATCAATTACAGCTCCAAAAGCTTACTACTATCCAGGAGATGATGTTCCTTTACCAGCACTTGATGTAAAAACAGGTGTTATTAATATCGACACTGATTTCTTATATGCTCCTTTAACTGTATCAGGCGTATCGAATGCGACACCAATCGTTATTACAACGACAGGTAACCATAACTTATCAACAGGCGAAACAGTAGTAATTACTGGTGTAACAGGTAACACCGCAGCAAATGGTGTTTGGTATATTTCAGTAGTAAACGCAACTTCATTTGAATTATACGAAGACTCAGCACTTACAGTCCCAGCAGTAGGTAACGGTGCATGGACAGGTTCTTCTGGAACTTTCCGTAGAAACTATGTTGCAACATGGGAAAAAGAATTGTTAGACTTCGCAGATACACAATATCAAACACCGGTAACTCCATGGTTTGTTTCTAATATAGACTCAAACGGTGAGTTTAAAAGATTGTTCCGTTTATGGAGTATCTCAGATGGTGAATCTGCAAATACAGAAATTAAGGTTGAAATAGCAAACATTAATCCTAACGCTAATGGTGGTACAGGTACATTTGATATTTTTGTAAAACCTTATACAGTAACTGAAGATGGTCAGAGAGCAATACTTGAAGCTTGGACAGATTTGTCTATGGACCCAACAAATGACAACTATATCTTTAAGCAAATAGGTGACGGTAACGACGAAGAATTACATTCTAAGTATTTGCTTATCGAAATGCAAGACCAATATGATGCGGAAGTATTAACATCAGAATTACCTTACGGTGTTGAGGGTTATCCAAATTCAACAGGTGTTGTAATGGAAGATATTGTATGGACAACAGAATATAACTTATCACAAAACTTTGCGCGTCAAACATTAGGTTTAGCTAACAATAATGTGAATATGTTTAAAGCAGTTACTCCTAATCAGTTATCATACAGAAATGTATTTACAAGTGATAACTATGTAGGTAAAGGTTTCCACTTAAACGAACTTGCAGACACAGCATTATTTGCTGTTGCTCCTGTAGAAATCCTTACACAGTTAGACTCAAACAACAACCCTAAAGAACAATTTACAGGTGATGCGCAAACAGATAAATCTCGTTTAAAATATACAGTATGTTTCTATGGTGGTTTTGACGGGTGGAATGTATATGAAGATAGAACATGGGGTGATTCAAACTCTAAAGACTACGAAGCTTTACAACAGGCAGTTGAAATCTTTAATGACCGTGAATCTTTATTTGCAGATATTACTGTATTGGTAACTCCAGATATTAACGTAGACGAACACGAA
>CAYWWG010000068.1:0-2049 GCA_964461985.1 uncultured Candidatus Saccharibacteria bacterium | reverse complement strand
ACTAACGCAACAGGGATACCGACCTCTGCCAAATTTGAAAGAGCGTGCTCCCGAACTTGACGAAAATCACCAGCACGCAAATCAACTTGGCCAGCTTCTTCTGTCCCATCATATTGCAAATAGACACCAAAGCGTCCGGTTGGAATATGCTTCACAAGCTCGGCAACAAAATCCTTGCTGAGCTTTGTACCGTTGGTGTTGAGCAGAATATCACCAATGCCAGATTGCTGCCCCAGCCAAGAAATGATT
Source organism: uncultured Candidatus Saccharibacteria bacterium (assembly GCA_964461985.1). Lineage (GTDB taxonomy): Bacteria > Patescibacteriota > Minisyncoccia > Phycocordibacterales > UBA9973 > MFUC01. The sequence continues at coordinate 1,800 of CAYWWG010000068.1, read as the reverse complement.
TCAAAAAGCTGCGGATGCAAAGTTGGTTCACCACCACTGAGCTGGACAATATCCAGCCCGTCTTTTTGTCTTGCCACTGCAGCTGTGATGCGCTCTTTGAAAACCTTAAGCGGCATAGGGTTAAGACCTTGATGATCATTCATGGCCTTTGGACTATCTGCATAGCAGGTCGGACATGCCAAGTTACACCCCGCGACTATCTCCACTACTAGAGTACATGTGTGGAGATCGGAGAAAGGTACCGCCTCACCTTTGACATTTGACCCGAGTGGTGAGGTAGAACAACTTCCTCCAGCGCAACAAGCTTGCCCATCAGCAACGACATGGTAAAACCTTGCGTCACTAGAAATAGGGCTCGATGTCACGCCGTGCTTTGGGCAGTATGCCCTCATATACACACGTGGCGGTTCATCATTTGACTTCCATACTTCTGCTGGGACCAAGCCACCGCACTGATTACATTTTGAGGTCTTCCCTGACTCTATCAAAGAGCCATTACCACAAAAGTGGTTTAGTGTTGGCTTTACCTCACAACATGCTATTGCATAAGGAACAACCTGAAGAGCGACGTTATCGTTAGCCATAAGGCCTCCATAGAAAAGCTAAATCAGCCTTAGGCAATACTAACAAAAATTAGCCCAAGTAACAATTATATATTGTTTAATGCACCAGCTTGTAGATTAACCAAACAAGAACCAAATCCTATTAAAAGCATAAACAAAAATGCTAAAACTATTTGACCTGGTGTAAAAATAAATGGTTCTTTTTTAAGTGTTTTAACAATAGAAGTAATAAGTAATATCAAAAGCACAAGAAACAATCCACCAACAACACAGAACCAAGTCACGGTTATTGTCACCATACCAGGTATAAAACCTATAACACTAGGTATAGCAAACAGGCCTGTAATAGTTAGTAACAATTTGGCCATAGGACTTAAAGGCTTTTTTATATTTTGAGTTTGTGGATTTCCCATGTTTTAATTATATCAAATATATAATACAAAACAAAAGAAATACATACTATTTGTATTGCTGACAAATTAAGAAAAACAGGCATGGCGGGCTTTAAAAACTCAATAAAAAATCTAAAACTAAAATATAAAATTATAAAAATCCTAAAATATACGCCTGGTAAAAATCTTTTTCTTTGTATGTTAAAATAAAAGATCGGCAACAAAATCAAAAGAAAAAATATCTCATATAAAGATGTAGGGTGCCTCGACATTCCATCACCCTGGTCAAAACACCAAAAATAATTGCAAACATTACCAACTGTCCCATCTGTAACACCAGTCAAAAAACACCCAGCCCTACCAATCAAAATAGCAACCATCAACGGCACAACAACCCTATCCCCTGTTCTGTTTTTTATGAACAATAACTTCTTTGCTATCTCAATACCTATTATACCTCCAGCTATGCCACCTATTATTGTTTTATTTACGTAGAAATACAAAATACTTGGTGGATTTAAAAACATGTCAGGATTTTCCATTGCTGCTAACATTCTAGATCCTATTAAGGCTCCGAATATTGCACCTATCAAAATCCACACTCTTTTTGACTCTGATACGTTGTCCGCAACTTTTGATCTGTAATAAAACTGCATACCTATCAATGTCGACAATACATCAGTTATAAAATGCACATGCAAATTTAACCCAAACATTACAAAATCAAATGGAAAGTGCATACCAAAACTATTCCGTCCCTCTTAATATCTTTATAAACTCATCACTGAAAGATTTGACTGAGTTATCGTCGAACAGGCTGAGAGTCATAACTTTTTTACCAGTCT
>CAYWWG010000067.1:0-2084 GCA_964461985.1 uncultured Candidatus Saccharibacteria bacterium | reverse complement strand
TCAGTAATACCAATGACAGCAAGTGTAGGAAATGCAACAGATTTTGATTTGTGGATATATTTAAAAGGTTTATTTAATTAATACATGAAAGAAATTTATAAAAAAATTATTTTAGGAGTGATTTATTTGTCAATAGTTTTTGTTTTGGATAAAAGTTTAATAAATGATATTGGTACATTTATTTTTTGTTTTGTTGTGTTTTTTATTCCTTCAATTATTTTGCATGGAAAAAGATTTAAAATTTGGCGCACACTTGTTCCTGTTTTGATAGTTTCTCTTTATTTAATTAATTTCATACCTTCAACCAATAATATATTTGGTTCTAGTAATGTTTGTAGTGGAATTTTATGTAATTTTGATGATCGGCCACTATATTTAATAACAGCATATTTTATAGCAATTTTTGTGCTGGCCCTGTTAGAGGTTAGAAATTTCATTCAGAAAAAAATGGCGGAAAAGGAGCTCAAAGCAAAGGGGAAATAGGGTATGTGCTAAAAACACCTTTTAAAACAAGGTGTTTTTTAAATGCCTGTGGATAACTTAGGGGTTGGACCCCTAAGTTATCCACAGGGTTGCGGGGAGACGGGTTTTGTGGTAGTGTGTTTGGGTAACGCTAAAGACAGCAGGTGAGTAGTAAGGTGTTTTATTGCTGGTAGAAGGTAATCCTAAAACCAAAAAGCTAATAGTAAACAGCTTCATTCTCATAAGCCCTGCCGAGGTACAAAACTAGATTGTTACGCATACAAGCCCCACTGGGCTTTGTATAAGTAAAAGATATAGAAGAGTCCTATTTTGCATTACACCTGTATTTATATGGGTTTTCGGTCGTTATTTATAAACTAAACTGATGAGTAATTCTGATAAGAATGTTGGGGATTTCCCTGTATGCTAATCACTTTTTACTTATCACTAGAAAATGGCTTTAACTAAAAACAAAAAAGTAGAAGTTGTTGACCAATTAGCGAACCTAATCAAGGATGTAAAAACTCTTGTATTCGTTAAATTCGACAAACTAACTGTTAAAGATGTGAATGCACTTCGTAGTGAACTACGTAACGAGCAAGTAGGGTATAAAGTAGCCAAAAAGACACTTCTAAAGCGTGTTTTGACTGCTAATAACTATAAAGGCGAAATGCCTGAACTGGACAACCAGGTTGCCGTTGCATATGGAACAGACGAAATAGCACCAGCACGTGGAGTATATGAATTCCAAAAGACACACAAAGACAATATAAGTATTATTGGTGGAGTTTTTGAAGGAGAATATAAAACACAAGCAGAAATGATGGAAATAGCTATGATTCCAGGTATGCAAACCCTACGTGGTATGTTTGCAAATGTTATCAATTCGCCAATACAGCGTTTTGTTATAGCACTTGATCAAATTGCAGCTAAGAAGCAGTAATAACAAGTAGAAAGTGTAAAGTATAAAGTTATAAAGTAGAAATACTTTCAACTTTTAACTCACTTTATAACTTTCAACTTTTAACTTTATAATTAATTTAAAAAATATATGGAAGAAACAAATTTTGAAGTACCTGCAAAGTTCGCAAGTATCGTTGCAGAAATCGAAAAAATGTCAGTTCTAGAACTTAACGAACTAGTAAAGACATTTGAAAAGAAATTCGGTGTATCAGCAGCTGCGGTAGCTGGTCCAGCAGTAGCAGCAGGTCCAGCAGCAGAAGAAAAAGATGCATTTACTGTTGTATTAACATCAGCAGGTGAAGCTAAGATTGCTGTTATGAAAGTAGTTAAGGAAGCTCTTGGTTTAGGTCTTAAAGAAGCTAAGGACATCGTAGATGGTGCACCAGCAACTTTGAAAGAAGGCATGAAAAAGGCTGACGCAGACACACTTAAGAAGCAAATCGAAGAAGCCGGAGGAACTGTTGAATTAAAATAAGCGAAGCTTAATTTAATCAACAGTTCCGTAGGTGTCTGAAAAGTTCCACCAGAACTTTTCAGACCAAGGAGGAGCATTTAAACAAAAGCCCGCTCGGCCAAATGCGACCCGGATGATTCACTTTAGTTGAGAAAACCCCTTTTAAAAGGGGTTTTCTTGCGTTTTTAGCCCTGGCTTTGGTATA
>CAYWWG010000066.1:0-2227 GCA_964461985.1 uncultured Candidatus Saccharibacteria bacterium | reverse complement strand
ATTTGAACCATGGCCCAGCGTTCTGGGACCTGGTAGCACGTGCCCTGCCAAACTACGCCGAACTGCGCGCTGAACTGCATGCATTTCCAATGCCACGATAAAACGACTAGTTATTGCCTAGTAACTTGGAAGTCGGACTTCCAAGTAAATATATACAACTAAAAATGCTGGTTTTCTTGCGAAAACCAGCATCGGTTTATTCTTTAGATTAACCCTTTTTCTTTGAGTAGAGCTTTTGTTTCATCCGATACCTTTTTTCCAAAACTTCTGAATTTCATAAGTTCACGCATGCTATTGCCACCCTCTTTGTATTTTTCCATAATGTCTCCCAATGTTTTTATCCCACTGTAATTCATACAATTAAAAGCTCTTGCAGATAAATCCAAATCTTCAAGAGGTGTTGCTAGAAGTTTTTCTTGCATTACTTCAACAGGGGATCTTGTTTTTGGTAGAAGTGAATAATTTTCTCCAAGGTCTTCTTCGTCTGCTATGAACATGCATTGAATTTCATCTTTCAGTATTGGTCTGGTATTGTCTAATTCGAAAGTTATTTCGTCTATGTTTTTGAAACCTCGTTTATCAAGATTTTCTCGAATAATGCCTTCAATTTCTTTGTAAGAAAGTTTGTAAGTTATTTGTCGCTTCATGGTGCAGTTAAATTATGTTTATATTTATAGTAACATAGTATTATGTAATAGTCAATTTTTATAAATGTGGTTGAGCGGGTTATAATATAAGAATGAAAAAAGACCCTGTAGAAAATATTGAACATATGATAAAGGAACTGCATGACACTGCTGGTAAGTTTACTCAGCCGGTGTTGCACCGCTACCCATTGTTGTTTTTATTTTTAATTACATTTAGTGCTGCGGCTATAACCCAGGGTTTTAAAGACTTGGTACATGAAGTGCCGTATTTTGTTGCACACCCTGGTGTGTTGATGTTTGCTGGTGTTGTTGTCTTACTGATAACTGGGAAATTATATAAATCTCTAGGAGGTAAAAGCCATTAGTAAGAAATTTTTTGTAAGCTAATTTTGTGTTATACTACAGCAATGAGAAAAAATACTTTTATACTTTTTGGCGTTGTTATATTATTTGTCGCGGGTAGTATAGCTTACTTTACACAAAGTAAAAAAGAAATACCACCAGTTACTGAACCTGTTGTGCAAACACCAGCACCTGTGCCGGTAGTGGTACAGCCCCAAGACTTTTGTTTCTACAAAGAAACCTCAACAACGAAAAACCTGAAAGATATAATGTGGCTTAAACTTACGACTACAGGCAAAAATGTTACAGGCGAACTACACATACTGCCTGCAGATAAAGACATAAAGGTCGGTTCTTTTGGTGGTGACATAGGTAGTTTAGTAACTACAAGCATGACAGGTTACAGCGACTTGTGGTGGAACGCAAATGCCGAAGGTACATTACAAAAAGAAGAGCTTCGTATTGCATTAGCTAAGTCTGAAAAAGGTGCAGAAGCTAGTGTGGCTTTTGGAGGTATGATGGATAACGGTGACGGAACATACATATACAAAGATAAAGAAAACTTAACATATCAGTCGATGCCCCAAGTCGATTGTAAGGGGTTGCAAACATTAACCGAGAGCACCTTTACTGATAGTGCCAAAACTTTTTCCATAACACACCCTAAGGACTTTATATTAGTTGCTGGTGGTGCAAAGAATGCAAAAGTTCCAACACAACAATGGATGTCAGGTGCCACAGTAAAAGGTAGTGTTTTAGCAACTGTGTATATACCACGAGCTTTCCAACCCAAAACTAACTTTGGCGAAGCTACTGTAAACGTAGGTGTTAGTTCAGATAAAATTGCAATATTAAGTTGTACTTCACCGCAACCAAATGCCGGTCAGATAGCAATAGGCAGCACAAATATAAATGGTGTAAATTTCAGTATTATTAGTTCTACAGATGCTGGAGCTGGAAATTTGTATGATATAACTTCGTACAGAACGGTATATAAAAATAAATGTTACAACATAGAAACTACAGTACATTCCATGAATATTGGTAACTACCCAACAGACCAGGGCATAAATGCCTACGACAAAGATGCAGTTCAAAAAGTTTTAGATGACGTTGTAAACAGTTTTACTTTTTATGGTAATACAAAAACATTATAATTTTATAATATGTTTGTGTATAATATAGGTATTATAAAATAAGTCCTGACGTGTTTGCGTTAGGGAAGTATTATGGCAAAA
>CAYWWG010000065.1:0-2268 GCA_964461985.1 uncultured Candidatus Saccharibacteria bacterium | reverse complement strand
TAGAAGAAAACCTAGCACTCCTAGGAAATGAAATTGGCTTTGATATAAAACTCATACAGACCGAAGCGCGTGTAGGTAGTTTTAATGTAGATATTCTTGCTGAAGAAGAAAATACAGGCAATAAAGTAATCATTGAAAACCAGCTCGAAGTATCTGACCACGACCATTTAGGCAAAGTCATCACCTATGCTTCGGGATATAATGCAAAAGTAATTATTTGGGTAGTAAAGGATGTTCGAGAAGAACACCGAAATGCAATTGATTGGTTGAATGAAAATACCAATGAAGAAATTGGGTTTTATCTTCTTAAGATTGAGCTATGGCAAATAGAAAACTCACTACCAGCTCCAAAGTTTGAAATGATTTGTAAGCCAAACGACTGGGCAAAAGCAATCAAAAGTGCTAGTGAAAGCACGGAACTTACTGACACAAAAATCAAACAACTTGAATTCTGGGATGCCTTTAAGGCATTTGCTAAACAAAACAATACCTCACTTCGTTTCCAAAAGAGCTACCCTCAACACTGGACTAATATATCTATGGGAAGTAGTGACTGTCACATATCGCTCACTATCAATTCACGTGATAAACAATTTGGGTGTGAAGTATATATTCCTAATAATAAAGAGCTATATAAACAGTTTCTCGAAAAAAGGTCAGATATTGAAAGTGTACTCGGTGAGCAATTAGAATGGATGGAACTACCAGAAAAGAAAGCGAGTAGAATTAAGATTTCGTGTACTGGCGACTTTGATAATCAAACAGACTGGGTGAAGTACTTTGAATGGATGCAAGAAAAAGCGGAAAAGTTTCAAAAAGTGTTTCCGAAGTTTATCTAAATTGGTCTTTGTAATAAGTAGTCTAACAAACCATAAAACCATTATTTTGTAGTAAAATAATGGTTTTTGTGTTAAAATAAGTACATTATGTTCGAACAAACCTTCAAAAATATTGATGATATTTTACACAAGGATGCTGGCTGTGGAAGTGAGTTAGACTACGTAGAGCAAACATCGTGGGTTTTGTTTTTGAAGTATTTAGATGACTTAGAAAAAGATAAAATCAGCGCCGCACTGCTTGATGGTAAAACATACACTCCTATTATTAAACCAGAATTTAGTTGGAGTGTTTGGGCGACACCAAAACTCGCCGATGGCAAAATTGACCACAATGCCCTAACAGGTGACGACCTCAAAGAGTTCGTGGACCACAAGCTATTTCCATATCTCAAAAAGTTCAAAACAAACGCAGAAAATGCTGATACGCTAGAGTATAAAATTGGTGAAATATTTAGTGAACTTCGTAACAATATACAAAGTGGTTATAACCTTCGCGAGGTTATAAATCTCATAGATACATTACGTTTTCGCACACATACAGAAAAACACGAAATGAGCCACCTCTATGAAGCTAAAATTCAGAATATGGGTAATGCAGGGCGTAATGGTGGTGAATATTATACTCCACGACCTCTTATCACAACAATCGTGCGTGTAGTTGGTCCCAAAATTGGGGACAAGATTTATGATGGTGCTGTGGGTAGTGCGGGCTTTCTATGTGAAGCCTTTGAGTATTTAAAAAATAGTAAAAAACTCACTACAAAGGAAATGGACATTTTACAGAAAAATACTTTTTACGGAAAAGAAAAGAAGTCTCTTGCATACATCATTGGTATTATGAATATGATTTTGCACGGTATTGAAGCACCAAATATTATTCATACCAATACGCTGGCAGAAAACCTTGCCGATATTCAGGAAAAAGACCGTTACGATATAGTATTAGCTAATCCTCCTTTTGGTGGTAAAGAGCGCGCAGAGGTCCAGCAGAATTTTCCTATTAAAACTGGCGAAACTGCATCACTATTTTTACAACACTTTATCAAAATACTAAAAGCTGGTGGTAAAGCTGGTGTGGTTATTAAAAACACATTTCTCAGTAATACCGACAACGCGAGTATTGCCCTGCGTAAACAGTTGCTTGAAAATTGCAACCTTCATACAGTGCTTGATTTGCCAGGTGGGACCTTTACAGGTGCTGGTGTTAAAACAGTAGTGCTCTTTTTCCAAAAAGGAACACCTACACGCAAGGTGTGGTTTTATCAATTAAATCTGGACCGCAATCTTGGAAAGACTAACCCGCTCAATGAGCAAGACTTGGCAGAATTTGTTGAACTACAAAAAACCTTTGCAGATAGTAATAACTCTTGGTCGGTAGATATATCAGACATTGACCAAAGCACCTTTGATTTGAGTGTAAAAAACCCAA
>CAYWWG010000064.1:0-2278 GCA_964461985.1 uncultured Candidatus Saccharibacteria bacterium | reverse complement strand
TTAAAACAGAAAATACATAATATTGAAATCTCGGCGAAGCCGAGATGCAACATTTAGCATTGTGCTTGACCCACTATCCCATTCGCGCACAAATTTTGCTCCCTAAAATAACAATAGGCTCGATTTACTAATTTTTAGACAAAATGGTATAATATAGTTATGCAAAATTTTGAACAAAAATTAAAACAAGAAATGACTTCAAATACAGTTGAGTCAAATAATACAATAAAAACAGAAACTTTTGAATCTAAAAAACCAGAGTCTCATGAAGATTTGACTAAGAGGCTTAAAACTAATATAGAACAATCAAAGTTATTGAAAGAAAAAATACAGAGTGATGCGGAACATCTGAATAAAATTAGACAAGCACTGGGTTTAGATCATCAGACTGAAGACACTGTTTCTATGAAAGCTAATAAAGAAAAATTAGCCTCTTTGGGTAAAGAATATTCCGAAATGCACAACACCATATTAGAAGATGATACTTACTCTATTAATAATTTGGAAGGTGTTTTTGAAGACAAAACCCATATGGGACATAAAATTGCAACAAAAGCTAATTTAATGTGGGAAAAGAGTAGTCGTGACATGCAGAATTCTTGGGAAAAACAAAAAGCGTCACGTGACAATATAACGCCATCAAAAATAACTGGGAATGAAAAAGTAAGAAGCTCAGCAGATAAAATTCCAGAAGACAGAAAAAGTTTTGATGAGCAAAGGAAAGATTCCGATAAAAAAGCGAAAGAAATAAACGACTATTTTGCAAATGGTGAATATGTAAAACAAAATAGTAGAACTCAAGAAGATATTGATATTCAAAATGAAATTAATAATATTAATGATCCAGATGGAAGTAAAAGAGCTAAGGAAAAAGCAAATAAAGAATTTTGGGATAACTACGAAAATACTGTTACAGGTATGAATGAACATATTGGGCACAATCCAGTAAATTGGGAAAAATACCAAACACAATTCAAAAAAGAAGGAGCTGAAAAAGGTTGGTCAGAAAAAGAAACAGCAGAGGAATTAGAAAAAATAAAAAACAATCCCCATGCAAGTTGGATATAGTTTTTCTTTTTATGAAAAATTTTGAATATAATATCACACAAGAAAAAATTGCTCCCATTGAAACGCAAAAAGAAAAGTTAGATAAAATTAAAAAAGAATTTGAACTTGAAACTGATAGGCTTGGTAAACACATTGAAAAAGGAATCTTAAATTCCGTTGTTGTTTTTAATGCAATGGGGTACAGTACACGACAATCGTGTGAGGGTCATATTGAAAAAACAGCAAGAAAGGAAATGCCTTTTGCTTGGATTGATTTTGAAGAAAATCTTGAAGATGATAAAACTGCGATTGAATATAAAAAAATAAATGAGGAGCTCGCTAAATTTCAGCAAGAAAATAAAAATCATTCCATAAATGATTTTCCTGAGTATAATAAATGGGAAGAACTGCATGATAATATTGGTGAGAAAAACAAACAACTCGGACAACGAATAAAGTCTATTTTAGAAGAATTTTATCAAAAAAATGGAAGTAGTGGTTTCGATTATGATATAAGGTATTTTGATAATTATTTACCAGAATTAAAACCGACCCAAGCAATTCAAATGGAGATAAAAAATGGTAGACCAAATTTAAATCCCGAGTATCACAATTTTAATGAAGAACAGCGAAAAGAGTTTGTTGAAAAAAGTCGCCTAGAAATCAACAGAATAACTGCTTTTTTAGAAAAAAAATATTTAGCAATAAATCAGTAAAGGGTTGTCTATTTAACTTGACATGGTATTTTGTATTTAATTTATGTATAATTAACGGGTGTTAATTTATTAGCTAACTTTTAATTTTTTATGCAAAATTTTGAACAGAAGAAGCAAGAACTTATAAATGCATTTGAACAAGCGCTTAATGACTGGAAAACAGTGCAGATGGATATTTTTTCATCTAAGACAGATGATCTTGATGGAAGTGCTAGTTTGGAGGAAAATAGGGCTTTAGGTGAAAAATTAAAATCTATTAAAAGAGATGATTATTCTTCTGATGTTGAATATGAAAAAGCCAGAACTGATCTCATAAGGTCTGCGAATAAAAATCCTAATCTGGATAAACGGAATGAAATTGAGGAAAAAATGAGGGATCTTTTTACCCAAATGAATGATCTTGTAAGTGTATATAAAAATAACGCAGATATTGATAAATTAAAAAAAGATAACGAATCAAAAGGATACTAAAACAAAAGAAGCGCATCGCGCTTCTTTTGTTGATATTTTTTAGT
>CAYWWG010000063.1:0-2295 GCA_964461985.1 uncultured Candidatus Saccharibacteria bacterium | reverse complement strand
TGGCCCACTAGTAGGTCGATTTACACTGTTAATAGTTGTTGGGTTTGATGTTGTTGTCTGATTTATACTATCTGTTGCAATAACACGGTATTGGAATGAACGCGGTGTGTTTGGGCTAAATGGAACATATCCATGTTTTTCAATAACAATATCTGGTGAAGATATATTTGCCCATGATGTGCTACTACCTACTGTAGATTCGCGAGACTGCCATTGTAATGTTACCTGAGGTACACCATCTGTAACATTTGTGGTTAGGTGGTAGTTATCTTCAGTATCACAAACATCGTTTGTACCAGTATGTGTATATGAAGGTGCAGATGGTGAAGGCGGAGGTGTGGTATAACATGAACCAAGGTTTGCAGGGTTAGAACTAGAAGTTGGGGCAATCTTACCACAACGTACTGCAACTTGCGTGCTTGTTGCAGCAGGGTTGTAATATGTCATCAGTGATGGACCAAATGTACCAGAACCTGGACATGCAGAAGTACCAGTGTTTGTAAGTTGATAGGCAGGTATCGTGCAGTAGTCACCTATACCAAGGTTTGTTGTACCTTGTAGTTGTAATGTATAGTTTGTGGTCGGTGTATTTGTGGCGGTTAAATCTGACGCCCCAATATTAACTGTATCTTTGAACCAAGAAAAGCCTTTTACCACACGAAAATCTGCAGCCCCATACATATAGTCATTAGTTGAATCTATATTAGCCATATCTTTTACAGCACCAACCGTAACATCACTACCAGCTTCTACATTTGTCAGTGAAGCAATAAAACCAGTATGGTTTATAGCTTGGTTTGTAACCATATTAATATAACCAGTACTAAAGTATTCACCTGTTTTAACTTGGTTTTCTACACTTTTGTTTACAACAATAGGTTTATTACAACTTGAAGCCCCATTGTCACACGTTGGGTCACTCCATGCTGCATTTACATAAACCGACACACCAGCTACACAAATAGCTAATGTTAGCGGTGCAATAACTTGTTTAAAGTTTTTCATAAATATATTATACCCCGAAGCAAAACTTTAAACAATATATTCGTCGCGTTTCAATGGACATTACGCGACATGATTGCTGGGGCAATCAAAAACCCCGTCATTCGTGAATGACGGGGTAATTTTTTTACCGAACGATTATTTTCTTATAAGTATAAGTTTTTTCGTTTCGGATTTCCATGATGTAAATACCGGCTTGGAGGTTAATCTCCAATTCCTCGTTTTGCAATTTCTTTTTCAGCAACACTTGGCCATTAAGGCTAGTGATTGTAAATACACTTCCGACATAGTCGTTAGGTACTTGAAAAGTGTAAAAGCAAGGCATAGGGTTAGGAACATTTAATGCTAAAGCATTTTCATGTCCGACAATTCCGGTACCAGAGTGGGCCATTAATTTTAAATTCTGTGCTCCAGGAAAGATTAAGAAATCTTTCCCTTCAACCATGTTGTTAAAATCAACACTTCCTTTGTCGTAAACTAGGTTTTCAAAACCATAAAGTTTGTCGTCTTCAGCATTGTACTTCAGAAAACCACTTGTTTGAATCGTTTCATTCTTCGCATTCACAATATTAGTATCAACCTTTAAGTAAAACTCGTTTTTGAAACAAGCAATACTATAAACGTTAGAGTACAATTTCGTAAATTTGTTTGTGACTTCATCGTATTTAAACATTGAAGGGTTATCTTGTCTGATAGTATTGGTATACATCAAGCAAGTTGTGCCGTTGGTAAATAAACCACAGCCCGGAAACCCATGCATTCTATCAAATACAACCTCAAACTTGTTTACAACAGGGTTCCAACGGAACCAGTCATACTGATTTCTTCCATCTTTAGCAAAACTAACTTTGAAATAATACATGTCCTTAAACATCATTAAATATTCAACAGCATAGTCTTGCTCAGGAATAACCTGTGACAGTACACCTGTAACCATGTCATAACGCACCAAAAATTTTGGAGTGTTAGACACACCAACGATTGAATCGAAGCAGCCGGTAAAATATACCTTAGTTGGATCATTACTCAATGTTTGGACATAAGACAAAGGATCTTCGGCAGCATAAAATGGAAAAGAGCTTTTAAAAACAAACAGAGTATCTGCTTTACCAGTAACACGGTCAATTAAATAAGCAACACCATTTGATCCGACAGATGAAATCGCAATCGACTTTCCATTGTAATCTCCTGCAATACTTTTCATGTACGACATTTTAATACTTGGCTGGAAGTTTCTCTCAGTTCCGGTCATTGCATCGTTTAGGCGAAGAGTATTCGGACCTGCTACAGAAA
>CAYWWG010000062.1:0-2417 GCA_964461985.1 uncultured Candidatus Saccharibacteria bacterium | reverse complement strand
TATAAAATATCGCAATTACAATCTTATGATACTTCACTCAAAACAAATTAAAGGCAAGGGTCGTGGACATCAAGTAGGATTTCCAACCATCAATCTTAGCATTCCAGAAGACCTCGTTCTTGATGATGGTGTTTATGCTGTGTGGGTTACGATACAACATGTTGTCTATAAGGGAGCGCTACACTATGGATCTATTCCAACATTCCATCAAAAAGAAAAAACAATGGAAGTACATCTTCTTGATATTACCGATGATACGGTACCAGAGACGGAAAATCTTCCTATCGAAATTGATATCGTAGAATATCTTCGAGAAGTAAAAAAATTTGATAGTGCTGAGGATCTTGCAATGGGGATCGATCAAGATATAAAAAACGTACGAGGGATATTAGGGTAGTGCTATTGTATGTGAAGTCAGTTTTCGTAGTATAGTGTATCTATGATAGATACCGACGAAGATCTGATCAATCAATATATGGATGGCAGTCCGCAAGCCTTGAAAGCGCTTATTGATCGGTATACTCCGATTATATACAACTTCGTTGTGCGTTTTGTTGGTACTACGAATGCGCCGGATGTTGTTCAAGAAGTTTTTATTAAGGTATGGAAAAACCTTAAGAAGTTCGATGTATCTAAATCTCATTTTAAAACATGGATTTTTACAATCACTCGCAATACTGTCACAGATTACCTAAGAAAAAAGAAACAAATTCAATTTACTGATCTTGATAAAGAAGAAGAATTATTCTCAGATATGGTAGTAGATGAAGTGCTTTTGCCTGATGAAGTTATTCAAAAGATTCAAGACAAAGAATTTTTGGACACACTTGTTGCGAAGTTACCACAGCACTATCAAGAAGTGCTTGTGATGTACTATCAAGAAGATATGACATTTGATCAGATTGGTAGGGCAACTGGCAAACCTCTCAATACCGTTAAAAGTCATCACCGAAGAGCACTTCAACAGTTGCGTGCCATGATAGATACTGTGCACCAAAAATAGTTCAAAGAGCGTATATACCACTATGGAGCAGAATGTCGATAAAATTTTTAAAGAAATAAGAAAATGTCCCAACGAGACACTGTCTGATTCTATTTGGTGTGCTATTGTTGCTCGGGAATCAAGAGAATATAAGATTAAATCATGGGGGTATACTTTTGTCGGATTAATATCACTTATTGTTTGTATAATATCTGTTCGTGATTTAGTAACAAAAATAAGCGCATCAGGACTATACGAATATGCGTCTCTAGCATTTTCTGACATTGGTTCGATTAGTATGTATTGGAAAGAGTTTATGCTTTCTCTTGCTGATTCACTTCCTGTTACAAGTATTGTTTTTTCTCTTGGTACAATACTGGTACTGTTTGTTTCTGTGCAAAGAGGAACACGCCAATTTAGAAATCAATTATCATTAGCATCGTAATATATATGAATACAGAAGAAATAAAAAACAAAATAAAAAAAGTATCTGACTCGACATCACTGAAGAGTATTATTTATGTATTTGTTGTCTTAGTAATTGCTTCTCTTATTTTTCAAGCCGGAGTGTTTGTCGGATTTCATAAAGCATCATTTGGACACAATTGGGAGAATAATTATGAAAAGAATTTTGGCATGATGCATAGAGGCCCTGGCGGACAAGCATTTGGTATGTATGATCGTCTTCCGAATGCACATGGTGCGATCGGTAGAATCATAAAAGCAGAGTCTTCTAGTATTATTGTGCTTGATAAAGATGGGACAGAAAAAATAGTCCTTATTAATGAAGATACAAAAATACGCACGCCAGATGGAGATGGTACCGTTACAAACCTTGCCGTCGATAGCTTTGTCGTTGTGATTGGTTCACCGACTACGGATGGTCAGATCGAGGCAAAGCTTGTTCGTATTATTCCTACTCCGATTGATTCAATAACAACGAAACCTCTTGATACTAATTCCAAACAATAGATAGATTAAATTTTACACTCTTTATCTATTAGTAATCCGACGAAATTAAACATCTGTCCGCAGAGGTTTTGAATTGTTTTTTTGCTCTTGTACACATGGTCCTCGCCAGGGTATTGTACTATTGATACGTTTTTATTTGCGTCTTTTAGTTTTGTGTACAGATCTGTTGCTTGCCATATAGGGATTGTTCTGTCGCTAACTCCAGCAATAATGCTTATTTTTTGATTTCCAATGTTTGCGATTCTATTATATATAGATGCCTGATCATAAAGTGCTCGGTTACTTTCCATTGGTAATCCGTTAAATTCAGTATTAAATATTGATGTTTTCATTTTTACAAGCAGGCTTTCCCAATCCGTAACTCCGTTGATTGACATCACTCCACTGAGAGATTGAGGATGTTCAGTAACAGTGCGAAGTGCAAGGTATCCACCGTAGCTATTACCTGCAAGGTATACATTTT
>CAYWWG010000061.1:0-2448 GCA_964461985.1 uncultured Candidatus Saccharibacteria bacterium | reverse complement strand
TAAAAGTATAATTTTATGAAATTTGGTAATTTTGAACAAAAACGACCAATCGGAGCATCATAGAAAAAATCTCGTTTTCGGACGGGATTTTTTCATTTCCGTCTTTATTTACAGCATAATTTTTAGGTTCGAACTCTGGATATTTCATCTTTATTGATTTTACTCCATTTATGAGAGCGTTTATCTCATCAGTGTTGTAAATTAAGAGTTTTTCATCATTCCATACTAGGTTCGAACCAAGTTTTGAAAGTATGTTTCTTTTTGCTTGTACATCGTCACTTTCAAAAACATTAATTATTTCAGCGGTAATATCTTTTACTTCATTTAATCTGCTATACCAATCTACATTTTCAGTCGGTTGATGAATATCCGCGTACTCAGTTTCAACAATTTTAATGTCCTCATCATATTCTTCTGACGTAATTTTCCCATCTCTTAACAGAGCTCGGATTTTTGCTTTTTTCATAGCAAGTTCATTGGCTCGTTCTTCTTTTCTCTGTGATATGGTTATCTTCTTTGCAACCTCATAGTCTTTCATTTCATGAATATGTTTTACTGACCAATCAAGAAGTGTTTGCGAGAAGGCGATATTTTCCAAAAAGAGGCTTTTGATTTCATTATCAACCTCATTAGCTTCAATACTTACATAGGGTATCTTTGCCTTCTTTTTTCGCACGTTGTAATAGTGAACGTAGTTCAGATATTTTGGATTTGTCATTTGGTCAATCGCAACACCACATTTAGGACAGTGGGTTTTTGACCTGTGTGCAAACTTATGTTTACAATCACAAATTACTTGCATAGTAACATCTTGCCCGATAAAGTCATTGGTTTCTGATTTGATAAAGCCAGCATAAGTTGTTGTGTGATTTTGTGTTTTAGGAATATGTCTTTTGCCTAAAATTTGTTTAATCTTTTCGTGTTGTGCTTCTGTAATCAGGCGTGGTAGGTTTTTATCTAACGTATATCTTTCGCCATCGTAGAAGAAAAATCCAGCATAAATAGGGTCTTTTAGTATTTCATAAATGCGCGATAGTGTTATGAGATTGCCACCACATTTTTTGTGCATAGGAGTGGTCAGTTTCAAAACTTCTGTAGCATACTTGTGTAATTTCCCAGCAGAATATGTACCAGTCAGAAACATATCCAGTAAAATTTTGATTGCATCAAGTCTTGATTGGTCTGCTAACCATTTTCGATTTCCTTTTTCCTCTGATTTATCATTAAGGAAGCCAAGCGCCGCTACTCCATGAGGTATACCCAGCGTAGCCTTCTTGGTTTGTCCACGCTTAACGTTCACAGAAAGGTCTTTAACGAACTGTTTCCCTTGTCCAAATTCAACAGCCATCAACAACACGTTATCGCTAGGATAATATACTTTATCGTGAGTTATGATTGCCTTCAGTACCCCAGAGCTCAGTAAATCTATGAGCATTCCACCTTCGGTCATATTGCGTGCCAAGCGGTCTAATTTCCAACAGGTAATTGCATCAACGGAACCGTTTTTTATCATCTGTATCAGCTCACTAAAACCAGCTCTCACAAACTCTTTCTTTGCTGATTTTGCTTCTTGGAACACCTTAATAAAACTCGGTAATTTGTAGTACTGCGCGATGCGTTCAGCCTCCTCAATTTGGGAAACAATTGAAAGCATTTGTTTATCTTCACTTTCCGAAGACTTTCTCGCGTAAAGCACTGGCTTTAGTTTTGTAAAATCTAATTGTGTGTAATTCATATATAAACAAAAATGAGGTAACGACTTGATTTCTTATAGTTGCTACACCAAAGGAAAAGTCATTACCTCGTTTTTATTTACAAAAAATGCTTAAGAAACAAGAGTTTTAAATAAGGGAAAGCATTTTTATAATTCCAATGGTGTAGCAGTGCTAGTGTAGCACATTTTTGATATTGAGACATAGCGATTGCCCCCATACCCCCAGCGCGGCGCTCCGTAAATCCACTCAACTTACTTCCTGTTTTTGTTTTGTTTCTTAAAATTTGTTTTCAAATCAGACTTATAAGTTAAACTTAATAAGTATTTTTACTAAACAAATCAAAACATCACCTAAGCGGGAGCTGGTATGGAAAGGCTTCCGAGCATACAAACGTTGTTCGGGAACATTTCAATAACCTATGTAGTTCACTTTGTTGATTTCTCTCTATCTACCCCTTTCGGAGCATCACCTATAGCGGTCGCCGTATAAGTTTGACTTGGTGTTATAAAACCAGATAACCAAGGAAAGTTTCTAATGTATCTCGCGGATAGTTGATGTAAGCTTTTCTGGTACGAAATGCGGAGACGCGGTTACATTTCGTGGCTTACACCTCTTTTTTATACTGGAACCCTTCTACCACTCCAGTTACTTTGAAATCAACTCAATGAACGTTGTATAGAGCCAAGAAATCTTAGCTCTGGAATAGTTACTTACGATTGCAAATAGCTATTTC
>CAYWWG010000060.1:0-2491 GCA_964461985.1 uncultured Candidatus Saccharibacteria bacterium | reverse complement strand
ACATATAAAAGAAAAAACTGTCACAATCCCGGAGGACTGTGACAGTCTGAAATTTCGACCTAAGGCCAAGTGACAGTTTTTGGCTGAGCACCTGAGTAATCATAGTAGGTTGGTGCCACCCACCGGCGTCTTTCTGGGTAGTAAGACTCGGAGGTGTTAACGTAAGTTGATTGATGTACCACTTCACGTGGTCCATAATCATCCCATGATTTCTCGGCATAAGTGTCTGTGCCCTGAGAATGATGATAGTTATATGAACCATTCATCATGGTGAAGTCGAGCGACCGTCTGCGAACAGGATTCGCAGGAAGTGATGATTGACTAACTGCATCAGTCATCATCGGTTGCGAAGGTCCGAAGAACCTTCCGAAGAAACCGGGTTTCTTTTGTCGAGGTTCCTGTTGAGCAACTTTCGTCGCTTGATACTCAAACGGCTTTTCGAAGCTGGCAGTTGTATTGACCTTCACAGGCCAGTTTGTTTGGCTATACAAAACCACATTAGTTGATGCCTTATTGGTTGTGACAGTAACAGGTATGGTGGTTGCATTTGTTGCAATCACCATGACCGGCGCCGGAGTCGAAGGTGTCTTTTGAACTACCACAACTTCAATCGAACCAACTCCCTGATCCTTCACCCATCGGTCTTTAGCCGAAGCAGTGAAGGTGGTGACAAAACTGACAAGGAGCAAAACCGTAATAATCGTATGTTTCATATCTTTTAATATTATATCATATTTGAGGGTAAAGTCAATAGAAGCCAAATTTACCTTGTAATATATAATATATACAAATAAACATTTAAATTATGATCGAATTTGATGAAGATAAACAAAAAAGAAAAATAAGTGATCTACTTAAAAAAGAGGAAGAGGATCTTGTTCAATTACTTTCAGCAAAATACTCTGTTGGATATATTGATCTATCAATCACATTAATTAACACAGATGCATTAAGATTAATAGACGAAAAGACCGCGAGAGAACAAAATTGTTTCGTTTTCCTTAATTGATAAAAAGGTAAAAGTTGCATCGAGAAATCCAAATGATGAAAGCACAAAAAAGATTTTAGAAGATTTAAAATCAAAAGGATATATTCCTACCCTATACATTTGTTCTATGCAAAGTCTAGAAAAAGCATGGAATTCATACAAGGATCTGTCTTTTGCTTATGAAAGCAAAGCGGGATCATTAGAGATAGCTAGTGAAGAAATTGATGAAATTATTGATAAAGCAAAGAGTATACCTAGTATTGCTTCAATACTCGAGAATATACTATCAATGAAAAAAAGTTACAGAATATCTAGAATATTAGAAACGATATTAGCTGGAGCTATAGGGGTTGGCGCTTCTGACGTACACATTGAACCAGAAGAAGAATACATAACTTTAAGATACCGTCTTGATGGAGTGCTTGTTAAAGCATTAGATTTTGATAAAGATACCTATAGTCTATTGTTATCAAGAATAAAACTTCTTTCTGGTTTAAAATTAAACATTAAAGCAGATTCTCAGGATGGACGTTTCAGTATCCATATACAAGATACTGATATTGAAATAAGAACATCTATACTTCCAGGTGCATACAATGAATCTATCGTAATGCGTATTCTAAATCCAAAATCTATCGGAGTTCCACTAGAAGAATTAGGGATACCCAAAAAGCTTCTATCAATTATATTAAAAGAAATTGATAAACCAAATGGAATGCTTCTAACAACAGGACCTACTGGTTCCGGAAAAACAACAACTCTTTATGCATTTTTAAAAAAGACACATAGCCCTTCAGTTAAGATTATCACTATAGAGGACCCTATAGAATATCACTTGGCGGGAATCGTTCAGACACAGGTAAATGACAAAGGTTATAGTTTTGCGGATGGTCTACGTGCAGCTTTAAGACAAGACCCTGACATAATCATGGTTGGTGAAATTCGAGATAGCGAGACTGCTGCTATTGCGGTAAATTCAGCTTTGACTGGTCACTTGGTATTCTCTACCCTACACACAAATAGTGCTGCTGGATCTTTCCCGAGACTCATCGATCTTGGTATTAATTCTAGAATTATGAGTTCAGCGATAAACATGGTATTGGCTCAAAGACTTGTTAGAAAACTTTGTGAAAACTGTAAAAAAACTCAAAATATTGAAGGTAATGTAAAAATTGAAATTGATAAAGTTCTAGAAACTATTTTTGATAAAACAGAAATTCCTCCTATGCCTTCAAATATTTTTACTGCTGGTGCATGTGAAAAGTGTAATCAAACTGGATACAAAGGTAGAATTGGTATATATGAAGGGATGAAAATTACTCCAGAAGTAAATAGTGCTATTGATTTAAATCCGAGTGAAGAAGAAATAGAAAAAGCATCTGCAAACCAAGGAATACTCACTCTAAAACAAGATGGGATACTGAAAGTTTTGAATGGAATCACTTCGTTAGATGAACTTGAGAGAGTAATTTCTATCGAAGACTGATTTAAGAAGTAGAATAA
>CAYWWG010000059.1:0-2544 GCA_964461985.1 uncultured Candidatus Saccharibacteria bacterium | reverse complement strand
AAGGTTAAAGACGACCGTAAGAAACTTGCGGAATGGATGGCAACACAACGCAAGGCCATGAACGCTGACCGCGAAGCAGCTAAAGCTGCAGGTACAACTTTTGACGAAAAGGATTGGAAAACAAAATACGAAGCAGCAAATGCAAAACCTAAATTAAATTACGAAGCTAGCGCATCTACCAAAGACGCTAAAATTATTGCGAGTGGACTAAATAAACAAATAGAACACCGTTTTGCTCGCAGGATGGAACGCGACGCCAACTCTCCTACATTAGATGAAAGAGCTGCTGGTCTTTTTGGACAAAAATCTGCACAAAGTTATGCAGATGCTAAGAAAAAAATAAAAGATAAGTTAAATACAACTGAAGACCCTAATAAAAAATCGCAGAAAAAATTTGCGAAAGACATTAAAAAAGCACGAGCAAAACAAATCAGAAAAAAGGATGTGCTTAACAGTGACTTAGAAAAAATAGCGAAACAAGAAATTAGTGTTCAAAAAAATATAGACAAACTAACATCAGAAATAAATAATCTCGTAACAAGCTTAGATAACAATAGCACTAGAAGTAAAATTGTACCATCGCTTGATTCGTATAAAGAATTATTAGACAAAAAGAGAGCTGATCCGATTTTTGCAACAAGAACCACATCTTTATCTGGTTATCCATCAGATCACCCTGCTGTAAAACAATTAGAAAAAGATATACGTAAAGCAACAGCTGATGCATACAATAAACAATTCGAAAAACCTTTAGAAGATGCAATAAAAGCTAGAGATGAGGCGAAAAGAAAGTTTGATATGGTAAAAAATGACAAGACAGATCCTGATTACAACCGTTACAAAAAAGAATATGAAATTAAACAAAAAAGTTATGCGACAATTGAAGCCGAAACCTCCACTGTTAAAAAACAGATAGAAAAAGTTGATAAAAAAGAAGGATCGATAGAAAAAGAAATGGATAAAAGAAGTGGATTACAATCACAACGAAGAAAGAAAACAAAAGAGTTAGGCACAACATAAAACTATGAACTACGAAGATATATACATAACAAAATTAGAACAAGCACCAAGCGAACTGGTTTTGGCTATTAATGATGTCCAACCTGAACAGAAAGTTATGTCTATTGCCTCTACAGCAGGTCTTACAGAAACAGAGACAGAGACATTGTCACACATCGTAGACATGTATATATATGGGGCACTACAAGCGTCTGAATTAGCACAACAAATAACAACACAGATACCCAAGTTGCAACCAGTGTTGTCACATATTGTAGACACAATAAACAACACCATTGCTATACCTATACAAAAAGAAGTTCAAAACCAAAAAGACGTAGATGAACCATTAGAACCAACACTTTCTGCAGAAGAACTAGATCTTGAATCCGACAAACCAGAATTTTGGCAAAATGAACCAGATGAAGAAATATACACAGAAGAAGACATAGAAAATCTACGAGCCGAGGGTGTATATGTAGACGACCTAGAAGAAATACCAGACGAAGAAGACATAGATAACGAACAAACAAATTCTGAAAACTCAATATCAGAAGACGAGCACAAAACACTACAAAAAGCCGGCATAGTAGTAGAAGGGGCACCAATTGCAGAAAAATCAGACAGTAGTTTAGATTTTATTAAAATGGGCTTCTCTCAACCCACAACAAGCATGCATACAGACAGTAACCATGTTATACCTAAGATTACAAAAACAGACCCTGTGGTTCCTGGTAAAGTAATACCCAAACCACCTAAAAAGGATTTGTATCTGGAACCCATAGTTTAAGTTTTCAGTGAACAGTTTATAGTTTACAGAAAAAATACAAGAAAAACGTATCTATGATACGTTTTTCTTTATACTGTCCACTGTGCACTTGATTTTCTAAAAAATCATGTCGCGCAACTGACCATTGAAGCGCGACCTATTCACTACCTGCCCGGTAATAAATTAAACATTATATAAAAAACCACATTACATTATTTGTTAAAATTTCACTACGGGGTATAATGTATATATGCAATTTCAGGTTCCACAATTTATCGATGTCGAAGACAAGGTTGTCGGTCCTTTTTCTTGGAAAGAATTTGTCTACCTAGCTGGTGGGGCGGGGGTTTGTATATTAACATTTAAAATAGTCTCGAATTTTTTCCTTGCCCTAATTATAGTGGCACCTTTTGTAACACTATCTTTACTTTTAACGTTCTATAAAGTCAACGACAGACCATTTATTAACATATTTCAATCAATGATAATATATCTGTTAAGTAAAAAACTCTATATCTGGCGTCAACCAAAACAAGACCCAAATAAAAAAGCCGTACAGAGTAAGCAACAAGAACTAACCAAACAAAACATGGTAGAAGAAGCTGAAAAAGTACTAACTCCAGAAAAACTTCGGGAACTAACTTGGAGTTTAGATGTGCTAGATAAGAAGTGATTAGCGGACAGAGTGAAGGGCATAGGGAATAATTTAAATTATATAGTTGTTTTCCCTGTACGCTTTTCACTTTTCGCTATATACTATAATCATGGCCTTAGAC
>CAYWWG010000058.1:0-2548 GCA_964461985.1 uncultured Candidatus Saccharibacteria bacterium | reverse complement strand
AACACATCTATATGAACGCAGCAGAAACAAGACCAGAAATCATAGACCCAACACTCACCGCTAGCGGATGGGGTGTTGTTGATGGTTCTAAGGTACTCCGCGAATACAATATCACAGCTGGTAGAATTAAAGTTGGAGAAAAACGAGGTAAGCCAATGATTGCTGACTACGTACTGGTATACAAAGGCGTAAAATTGGCTGTTATTGAAGCAAAATCAGTAAAACTCGATGTATCAGAGGGCGTTGCTCAAGCAAAGCAGTATGCGCTCAAACTAGGTATTCGCACTACGTATGCAACCAATGGTAAGGATATTTATGAAATTGATACTATCAATGCTACTGAAGGTTCTGTCGGTAATTTTATGTCACCTGATGAGCTTTGGAATAAAACCTTTGAGGTCCAAAACCAGTGGCGAGAAAAGTTCTCATCTGTTCCTTTCGAGGATAAAAGTGGTTCGTGGTCTCCTCGTTATTATCAAGAGCTTGCGGTAAAAAACACCCTAGAGGCTGTTGCAAATGGTAAAAATAGAATATTGCTCACCCTTGCAACGGGTACTGGTAAAACTGCTATATCGTTTCAAATTGCTTGGAAACTATTCCAAACACGATGGAATTTATCAGATGGTGGTAATCGTCGTCCACGTATTCTTTTCCTTGCCGATAGAAACATATTAGCTGACCAAGCGTTCAATGCCTTTTCTGCTTTTCCTGAAGATGCACTTGTTCGCATTAGCCCAAATGAAATTCGAAAAGGTGGCAGGGTCCCAACAAACGGAAGTATATTCTTTACTATTTTCCAAACCTTTATGAGTGGAACAGATAGCGAAGGTAACCCTGCTCCATATTTTGGTGAATATCCCCCAGACTATTTTGACTTTATCATTATTGATGAATGTCACCGAGGAGGTGCAAATGACGAGAGTAACTGGCGAGGTATTTTGGAATATTTTTCACCTGCGGTACAGCTTGGACTTACAGCCACACCAAAAAGAAAAGATAATGTTGATACGTACAAATATTTTGGTGAGCCAGTCTATGTATACTCTCTCAAAGAAGGTATTGATGATGGATTTTTGACCCCGTTTAAGGTTAAGCGTATTAAAACAACACTTGATGACTATATCTACACAAGTGACGACCAAGTAGTTGAAGGTGAAATCGAAGCAGGAAAACTGTATCAAGAAAAAGATTTTAACCGAACTATTGAAATTCGTGAACGTGAAGCAAAGCGTGTTCAAATCTTTTTAGATGATGCCAACCAAAACGAAAAAGCAATTATATTCTGTGCTAACCAAACCCACGCCGCAGTCGTTCGTGACTTGGTAAATCAGTATGCAAGAAGTACGGACCCACATTATTGTGTTCGTGTTACCGCTAATGATGGTGAAATTGGTGAGCAATTTTTGCGAGAATTTCAAGATAATGAGAAGTTCATACCAACCATCCTAACAACCTCTCAGAAGCTCTCTACGGGCGTTGATGCACGTAATATACGCAATGTGGTCCTAATGCGCCCTGTAAATTCTATGATTGAATTTAAGCAAATTGTGGGTCGTGGTACACGTTTGTTTGATGGAAAAGAATTCTTTACTATCTATGATTTTGTTGATGCGTATCATCACTTTGCGGACCCAGAATGGGACGGTGAACCTATTGCAGATGATGGTGAAATAATCGATGAAAATGAACCACTAAAGATTAAAAAAGAGAAAGAACCTAAAGAGCAACAACCAAAAGAGTATGACGAGAATGCAGTGCCTAAAAAGGTAAAAATTAAACTAAGAAACGGTAAAGAGATGGAAATTCAACATATGGTTGCTACATCATTTTGGGGTGCAGACGGAAAACCTGTTTCAGCAGAAGAATTCCTACAAAACCTCTTTGGTGTACTACCTCAATTCTTCACTTCTGAAGATGAACTTAGGGAGATATGGGGTAACCCTCTAACCCGCGTAAAATTGCTTGAAAAGCTTGAAGAGGCTGGTTATGGTAAAGATGAGCTTTTATCTTTACAAAAACTTATTGATGCAGAAAAGAGTGATATCTTTGATGTATTGGAATACGTATTCAATAGCGACATTAAGCCAATATCAAGAGAAAATCGTGTTAATTCTGCTCACGATGAGATTATGGATAGCTTAACAGAGAAGCAAAAAGAGTTTATTGATTTCGTGCTTGATAGATACGTTGAAACAGGTGTCGAGGAGTTAAGTGAAGAAAAACTATCATTACTTCTTGTAAATAAATATCAGTCGCTTACTGATGCTCAAGAGGCACTAGGAGACACTACTTCTATTCGTTCACTTTTCTTTAATTTTCAGAAATATCTATACAGCAAGTCAAAACAGGATACTTTGAGTAGAGGTTAAACTCATTCTTAATTGTTTACTCTTTGGAAATAACACTTATTCAGTAGATTAGGTGTTATTTTTTACTCAAAAATAGTTTTTAAAGTGCTAAATCGTGTCATTTTCTTTCATTATTGCTTTCCGTACATCATCCCAGGTTCGGAGCCCTTAAAATCACTTTGCAAATCAAGGTGATTTTT
>CAYWWG010000057.1:0-2610 GCA_964461985.1 uncultured Candidatus Saccharibacteria bacterium | reverse complement strand
TTCATACCATTATAGGGACAAACTACAAAAAAGAATATTCGGAAGTAATTACCCCCGATTACCCCGAATTTTAACAAAAAAAAATATAAGGCAGGGGTGGATTAACCCTGCCCTTTCGGAGGTAGCTTCTGCTTAGTAAGGCATCTCGCTCGATCCGAATATATAGGGATGAATTGGAAAAAAGAATATTTTAGAATTTGATGCGTTTCCTTTGAACAAATTGGCTGGTCACATCTCGTGGGTTGCTTGTTTGCCCAGCGGCATAATAAAGTACCGAATGAACACGCTCCTCTTCAGAAAGCCCAGCAATCACTTTTTTAACCTCCTCAGGTGTTTCGCAGTCATAATGATTTTCTTGGTAGTCATCGCCACCTCTAGTGACTTCACGTACCTCTACTGAATAGCTTGCTTTTTCCATATTAGTTTAAGATAATTTCAATCAGTTCAAAACGACTCCCACGATAACCTCCCATTGAATAGGTCGGCTGCATTTCAACTCCATCTTTGTCGGCAATGATTACAGAAACATCATCTGATGTTCGTTTGGTTTGCACCATTGTGAACATTGCTTTAAATACATTTGGTGAAAACAACTTCGCCTTAATGTGTCAGGCTTATATCAATCACTCAAAGAACACAAATATATAGGGAAACTTTGTAAAAAAGAATAAAGGGAGAGGCTTATTTTTGCCCCTCCCTTTTTGTTTGTTAAAGTGCTACAAGCATTTTAAAGGCTTCATCATTAATTTTTGAAGCAGTGCCATCCATTACAAGACTTTCCATTTTAGCGTCCTGATTTTTGTAATCTTTAGCATGGCTGGTAAAGTGAGTAATCCCATTTAATACACCCCAAGCAGTTCCCAAAATTTTTTCTTGACCAATACCAGTGTAGTAAGAGGTTAACACAGACTCCTGAATGTTTTTGGCTCTTGTACTTTCTTCTTCTTTTGAACCTTTGAATAATTCGCCAACCAATTCTTTAACCTGTTGGTCGCTTACACGTTTTAGGGAGAGTTGGTTAAACATTTCATTTAATTGTAAAGTGTATTTGTTGGTAATATCCAAAACCTTGTGGGCTTGCATCAAATTGTTTTCAGCATTTGCAGTGTGACGGATTGCAACCTTATTTACAGCGTTTTGTAAACCAAGGCGCAAAGTATTAGCACAGACAATTCTTATGGGGGTTACGGCTGCTATAACAGAACCTGAACCATCGTGTGAGCTTGTAAGGATTACATACACTTCTGTTAAATCATCAGTTCCTGCAATACGAATATAGTTAGGCATTTTTGCGCTTACAAAAATACGTTCACCACGTCCCAATACCCCAGCAGTTTCAAAAATTGCTTGCCCTTGTCCTACAATAGAATCAAAGAACAAAAATGCATCTTTGTTTTGTACAATTGTGTACTTTGTACCAACCACGCCCAACACTTCATTGTTATCTGTGCGCACTGTTGCGAATTTGTCTGGTACAGGAAATTGACCAACACCAGCCACTTCAGCGTTCATTGGTACTTTGATAACTTCATACCCCAAGCCAGCCAATTCAATAGCTTGCTTTGAGGTCATTGCTTCTTTTACAATTTGCCCAAGTCCATGCCATGCAACTTGAGTTGAGGCGAAACTTGTTTTTCCATTACGGTTTTCGAGATTGTGTGCCATTTGTTTTGTTTTTTATTGGTTTATACTATTATAGGGACGTTTACAAAAAAAGAATATTTGTTTCTATTTCCTGTGAAATTATACGCATAAACACTGAAAAAGTTTCACTATTTCACGAATTTAACATTTTAATAGGGGTGGACGAAAGTTTCGGGCAGGTGTGGATTAACCCTGCCCTTCGTTTCGGGGGTGGCTTCTGCTTAGTAAGGCATCTCGCTCCGCTTCTGATATTATAGGGAGAGATTCCAAAAAAGAATATTTTAATTGCGCTCCCAATACGGCTTAGGCTTACGACTTGCAGCCATCAAAGGCAAACCAACGATAAGAACCACGCCAACGCAAAATGTATATACCACGTCAGCACCGAATAAGATACAAGCACCCTCAAACAAAGCTGTGCTAATTAAGGTTATTGCTAGGGAGAGGAGGATAAAGTTTTTAACTGATTTTTTCATGGTGTGTTTGTTTTGGTTATGCTATTATAGGGAGAGATTGAGGAAAAGAATATTTTTAAAATAGGTGTCCGAATAAACGTTTACCCGTAGCAACCTCCAAATAAATTGGTTGACCAAACATATTGTTTCCTAGAAAAATGTAGCCCTCAGGTAGTGTGTGTGTTTCCATACCAATATAGGGAGAGTTTCAAAAAAAGAATAAAAAGAAAGGGAGAACTTTCGCCCTCCCTTTGCCTATCTTAATCCTCGATGATGTATCGAGTTTTATTCATTGTGATTGAGTGTATTTTTGTCAATCCCAAAGTGAAGAAGTTAAAATCGGTTTCCTCACTCATTGCACCACGCCCCGAAGTGGTTTTTTTGCCTTCCAAACCCGAAGCGGTGAAGTATTGACGGGCCGTTTCACGGCTAACACGTTGACCATCTTTGAAGTAAATTACAACCCCACTTTTTAGGTTTCTGTGTTCAGTTACACAACGCAACTGCATTT
>CAYWWG010000056.1:0-2647 GCA_964461985.1 uncultured Candidatus Saccharibacteria bacterium | reverse complement strand
AAAAGTTAAAGTAGCAAAAAGTGAACTCGGTAGTGTAAACATCGAAGACACAATAAAAGCAATACAAACCAAGTTCGGCGAAGGTGCCATTATGAAACTTGGCGATTCACCTAAGGTAGACATTAATGTTATACCAACAGGTTCCATTGGTCTGGACATTGCTCTCGGCGTCGGTGGTATGCCTCGTGGACGTATTATCGAAATTTTTGGACCTGAATCTTCTGGTAAAACTACCCTAGCACTACATATTGTTGCTGAAGCTCAAAAAATGGGAGGTGTTTGTGCATATATTGATGCCGAACATGCGATGGACCCTGACTATGCTGGTAAACTTGGAGTAAAGATAAATGAATTACTAATATCACAACCTGATACGGGTGAACAAGGTTTAGAGATAACTGAAAGTTTGGTACGCTCAGGTAAAATAGACGTGGTAGTTGTAGACTCTGTGGCTGCTCTAACCCCCAAGGATGAAATCGAGGGCGACATGGGTCAACAACATATGGGTAAACAAGCTCGTTTGATGTCACAAGCACTTCGCAAACTAACCAGTATTGTTGCTAGATCTAAAACAGTGGTTATATTTATAAACCAGATTCGTATGCAGATCGGTGTTATGTTCGGCAACCCTGAAACAACCCCAGGTGGCAAGGCTTTAAAATTCTACACATCTGTACGTTTAGATATACGTCGTATTGCTCAGATTAAAAAAGGCGAAGAAGTAGTAGGTAGCCGTACACGCGTTAAAGTTGTTAAAAACAAAGTCGCTGCCCCATTTAAACAAACAGAATTTGATATTATATACGGCGAAGGTATTTCTCTAGAGGGCGAACTTATAGCCTTGGGCGAAAAATTAGGTGTTATAGTTAAGTCCGGCACATCGTACAGTTACATACCTGAAACAAAAGAAAAGAAAGCTGGCAAGAAAGGTTCTGAAAATGAAAATGAAACCCCTACCGAAGGCGAAGGTATAAAACTAGGCCGTGGATACGATGCAACCCGAACATTTATGAAAGAAAACCCAAAACTCCGCGACGAAATACTAAAGGTAATAAGAAAGCGCATGAAAGAAGTGGTCATGGAAACCGGTAGCGAATAGTCGATATTTTATACAAAAAACTATAAAATCATATATGAACAAATTTGAATTTGAAAACAATCAGTACCCCGCGCGTAAAAGCGCTGATGAGATAGAAAAGATTGAGCAAACACCAAAACAAAATGAACTCAAAAAAGAAGAGGTGGAGCAAAATAGTGCCCCGATAAAAGAACCACAAACAGAAAACAGTATAGAAAAAGGAGACTTTATACCCCACTACCTCCTGGAATCTGCAGAATAAAAAAAAAGCGATGTGTAAAGCACATCGCTTTTTGGTTACGAAGGCGATAGATTAATAATGATAACCCAAGCCTACTATAAACTTTTGGACATTCCTTGACGGATCCCATGTGTACCATGGTTTTAGGTAAAATTCCTTATAGGAAATTACCATAAAGGGTCCTTGGTCAGTCCAAGTTTTAGACTGATCAGTCGGATGGAAAAACTGGGATGCATACCCTATTTTTACATACGGCAACTGATACCCCGCTTCATAATACCCGTAAAGGTATGAAGGGTTTTTTTCCGGATTTAAA
Source organism: uncultured Candidatus Saccharibacteria bacterium (assembly GCA_964461985.1). Classification (GTDB taxonomy): domain Bacteria; phylum Patescibacteriota; class Minisyncoccia; order Phycocordibacterales; family UBA9973; genus MFUC01. The sequence continues at coordinate 1,012 of CAYWWG010000056.1, read as the reverse complement.
GATACAGCACACTGGCTCATCGTAAAATAACGGAATTTACCGACACTACCTCCGAAATTAAATTCAGGACTAAGACCGTTGTAACCCTCCTTGTTAAAGGAAAAAAGACAGCCAAATTTAGGTGTTATCCAGAACTTATCGTTCTTAGAGAAGGTCTTCCCGGCAAATACCCCAGCTGTCATAGCCCAGTCAAAATTGACCCGGCTCTCGATATAATACTTACCATTGTCATGGGTGTACCAAATCAAAGGTGTCGTGGTAGACTCTTTGATCTTGTCGATGTCAAACAAACTTACGTCTGTCCAGGCAGTGGGCACTTCCTTTTTGGTTGTATCTTCTTTTTGGTTACTGGTTTGAGCGTTAACCACACTCGAAGTGGCCATGAAAATGGCGAATAAAAAGACTATTATCTGCTTCATATAAATACTTAAAAAATTGTTTATTTCTAAGGTTATTATACAAAATAATAAATAAAAGTCAATACCCCGCCAGAACTAATCCGTGCGGGGTATTTTTAGGTGCTATATAAATGCATACAGCAACCTAGTGAATTTGGGTATAGTACATAGTACTGCCCCAATGATTAGGTTTGCTGTTATTGGCCGAGTTCTTACGAACATACCTACTTTGTGTCTTATCAACTGAAAATGGTTTTTAGCCCATTCCAAAAAGAATAAAACATTTACGGAAAGTAACAATAGAACCAGCATAATTTGAAAAAATTTTGCTGATATTTTCCTTGGTACTGAACGTAATTTTGCGATAACAGGCTTCCATTCATGTCTGTATGCCCAAAACAGACCCACAAACAATGCGATTGAGCCTGTGTAGGCCACAATCTCAAGGATCAGATAAAGTGTGTTTTTCATGGGTAAAAAAGAATTATAGTTTCATGTAGTATACCACAATAATGTTTGGTAGTCTACGAATAAACCCCAACTAAAAACCCTACAAATATTATTTGCAAAAAAATAAGTGCGGGGGTATACTATGCACCTATGGCAATGTTAGA
>CAYWWG010000055.1:0-2766 GCA_964461985.1 uncultured Candidatus Saccharibacteria bacterium | reverse complement strand
ACTTGTATCTGAGTGGTCTAGGAAACTTGCTAATGAAAAAAACACTTTGCATATAGACGGCTATAACCCATACATTTACCCCGCCTTTCAATGGTCTACTTCTGAGAGACAGAATTGTCAATACCCTACGCACTTACTGATCTATAATCAAAATCTTATAGGTGCAACTGGTATATGTGATGAGGGTCTGGATAAAATATACAGCATTAATATGGAGAGTGGCATATTTAATTGGCAAATGCCGTTTACTTCCATGGGTACAGGTTTTACCATAGGAACAAATGGCACCCTTTATCAAACTGAAGACGGTAACGATGTTTTAAAGGTTGTAGACCTAAGTAATCAAACAGTTAAATGGACTTATAATTTTTCTGGTGGACACTCAAATGGTGATATAGCTATCGGTGAGGATGGTATGCTTTATACAATAAGAGGGCCAGTTTTGACTTTGTATGCTTTTAATCCTGACGGGACTATAGCTTACACTAGATCTATAGGTGTAGGTACTGATTCAACAGGTTTTCTGGCTGATAAAAGTGGGGTTCTTTATTTTGGCACAAAAGATAACTCCGATTCAGGAAAATTGTATGCATTTGATACTAAAACTAAAACTTTTTTGTGGGATTACAATACAGGATCTTTGTTTTCAGCTCCTATTATGGGGCCAGATGGAACTGTATATGTTGGCGGTTGTTCTCTACATAATCAGTCAGGTAAAAAACTTTACGCCTTTAATCAAGACGGAACTCTAAAATGGGAATCTAATCCAAATTTAGATAACGATCTAGGGTATTGTAGTTCTTTTTCTTTGAGGGCAGATGGTATAATTGTTGCGGCTAGGTATAATATTTTTGATTATAATTTTAGTTTTACTTCTGCTACATCTAGTGTACAGTATATAAATTCTCAAACTGGTTCCTTGGTCTCTTCTAGACAATTAACGGGCCCAGAGATTGCTTTTACAGACAAAAATGATGGTTTGTATATATCTAGTTCAGATAGAGGCCCCGGTAACAGTGATTGGCACACTGTTTTATCTTACGAGGATAAGAATTATAACAATAAGTGGCAAATAAGACATCCGTTCAATGACGGTGGTATACGCGATCCAGAATATTTAAGTTTTGGTATCGAGTATCCATTAAAAGGTGAGACGTTTAGTGTTTATAACTATTCAGGTGGATTAAAGAACTCTTCTTTAATTGGAGATTCTCGTGGTTGGGTTTATGGTACACTTGCTAAGCAAGCAGAAGATTTGCCTTATACAAATTCTGACACGTCTATAACTCACTTTGCTCTCGCGCCTTGGTATCTGTCTATTTCAACAAACTCTGATACTGTGTCGCCTGGGTCTACGATAAGTTTTTCTGCTGTTACTAGCATGAAGCAAGTAAATCCTTTATTTGGAGGTAATAATGCAGTACAGGTGGTATTGGACACAGGAGAAAAAATACCTTTAATTTATAGTGGGTCAGATGGAATGAGGTCTACCATCTGGACAGGGTCATATGTTGTTCCCAGCGGCTACCCTCTAGGAGTGCATACATATAAAGTAGAGGCTTCTCAGACATATTTAACCACTGACACGCAAACTCATTTTGATGATCCAGTTTTGGAGTCTAGTAATACAGGTATTTTTATTACAGCTTCATATAAGGTTCAAGAAAATGCTGTATTATTTAGTTCTGATAGTAATATAGGTGTTAAGTCAGGCTTAACTTACACAACCTCAACATTGAGTACTTTGAATACATTGAGCACAACACCAACTACCGCTACCAATAGTTCTCTAAACATAAATTATAAAACTTTAAAGTTTGGTGATTCTGGGGGCTTGGTGATTAAGATTCAAAAAGCTTTACAAAAAGAAGGATTTTTATCTAAAAGCACTCCTCTTACTGGTTATTTCGGTACAGCTACATTTCTAGCTATTAAAAAGTTTCAAAAGAAGTATAATATATATCCAGTAAGTGGTGTAGTAGCGAACAAGACATGGTCTAAGATTTTAGAGTTGCTCTCAGGAAGACTTTAATAGCTGAAATATTTAGATAAAGTTTAATGCCTATAGTGTATTTTATTTTAATTTTTAGTTATACTAATACTATGGTATACATAGTACGTTTTTTGTTAATAAGTTTTACCTTTTGTTCTATATTTAACAGTTTAAAAGCTGCTCAAATTTATGATCAAACACTTGGTTCCTACACAGAAGATTTTTCTGATGTATCTGGTATTTCTTTGAAATCTAACACTAATATAAATAGTGGTGTGCTTCAGCTTACAAACGCAACTAATACAAGTTTTAATGCGCCTTATGCTAATTCTGGTTATGCTCTAAGCTCAGTTATAAAGCCAATCTCTGTCGCTAAGTGGGGGAATGTTATAATTAATGCTAACATTCCAATTAATACAACCATAAAGATGCAGGTATGGGTTAATCCTGATGGAGCAGAGTTAGCTTTTCCTGACTCTGCTTTGCCTGGAAATTCAGCTGGCTTTAATATTGTTAACGGGTCTCAGGTTATTGATATTAGTCAGTTATCATCAGTTGCTAATGGTATAGCTGGCCAACTTTATGGTTATGAAAACAAATCTTCTGCGATAAAGATTCGTTTTATAGTTGAGACATCTGATACATCGCATACCCCATCAATTGACTCTTTTTTAGTAACGTGGACTCCGAAACAAGGAGATCTTTCTTCTACTACACCACTTGTATCTGAGTGGTCTAGGAAACTTGCTAATGAAAAAAACACTTTGCATATA
>CAYWWG010000054.1:0-2884 GCA_964461985.1 uncultured Candidatus Saccharibacteria bacterium | reverse complement strand
TGATGAGGAAAATCTTGGTTTGGAAAGCGTAGATAAGCCTGTTTTGGATGCCGCACAGAAAGTTGGGGCAACAATCGTCGGTTGTGATATAACATTTTTTGAATTGGATATGTTGGAAAGAGAAATTGCTAGAGAAAATCCCGATAAATATGAATATTTTTTGGGTTTACTAAGTAAATCAAATCCTGATGAAATTATTACTCCTGCACATTCACTGATAATGCCTTATCGTGATGAACAGATTAAAGATACGACATTCCATTATTTAACATTGACGAGAAAACCTATTATTGTAATTGTTGGTGGCGTTCACGCAGATAATCTTTCTCAAGGAAATATGTTAGACGGTAAGGGTTTTGATTATGTGAAGATTCGTAGGAAGAAGAATTGAGATAGGTTTAATTATCAATCTTCTTTTTAATATTCTTCATGACCATCTGTAAGGAATTATTTTTATCAATTTTGATAAATCCTTTATAAAACTTTTCAAGTGATGGACCGATTACGTTCTTTTTTTTATCAATTACATAGATCGAAGACCCAAGTTGTAAATGATTCGAAATTTGTTCTGTAAAATCCAGATTCTTTATGCAAAAACCAATGAGTACAATAGTGACAGGCATTTCTCCAAGCAATTTGAAAAGGACATCACCTACAAGTGGTTCAATTCGATAGAAATCCTTTCGTGCGAAGCGTAGTGAAGATGGTGTTGATATTGAACCGTGTGGTTTAAGATGAATCGGCGTTTTGAATCGTTTTGATCGAATGTCATATGTGTATGAATGACTTTTTGCATCTTTATTGTTAATTATTCTAGCTATATTTTTGTGGTCATTATTTTTTACTATTACATGTTCAAGTATTTCATCAAAATTGAAATTAATAATTCCGTCGCTGTAGTTTTCTCTAAGTAATGATACTAAAATTTCGTGAATGTTAAAATCAATCTCTGGGATGGATTTGATGTCTAGCTTAGTCGTTACTTCATCAACAATTTTTTGATTAAAAATTTTGTAAAGTGAAAATAATACAGTTTTGAAGTCATGGGGCAGAAGGTTGTGTGTTGATACTAAATGACTGATTTCCTCTTTAAAGCGTCGTTGTCTATTTTTTTCTGTACTTACAAATTCTTTCACAAGATTTTTTGCCATATCTACTCCTAGGGGTAAACCAGCCGAAGCGTTACTTAAACCTGAACCAATAATGAAGACCACTTTGCGTTTTTTTGCCGCTCGGATATTTCTAAAAGATGACTTACATATGCGCATATCATCTACAATCTTATCGATTGATTGGTTTCTGTTCAGAATATTCATGTTAATTTTTTACTACATCAAAACCGTAGTTTAGCCAGCCAGCCACAGGAACACCGATAACTGGTGGTTTACCCATGCCAAACTTAAGGACCGAAACTTTATATCCTAATAGTGCAAGCATGATGAGAACTTGGCTGGCGGTGTGTCCAACGTAACAACATATAATAATGTGCTTGTTTTTTGGAAGTTTAGAGAGGTTTTCCTTCCTTAAGATATCAAGCCAAAATATATTTATTGCACCTTCTATGTGACATTCTCTAAAATCATGCGGTCGTCTCGTATCAAGTAAATAATAATCTTTACCTTTTTCGATATCTTTTTTGAGAGTAGTAGGAAGAATATATCTCCAATCCTTTTTTGTAGAAGCAAGAAGTCTTGTAAGCCGTAGTAATAAAGCATCATCAAAGCTCGTTAATTCTCCTTTGGAAAATTTGTATTTTTTCATGGTGAGTTCATTTTTAATTACCCTTTGACAAATTTCAAATTATTTGATACTTTTAGGCTATTATTCAAGAAAAACTTGATAAAAAATATTATGTTATGCGCTTTAGAAAGAGTAAATGAGGCGATTGTGTCTCTGTTGAGAGAGAAAGAATTAAAAGGAAAAGAGTTGCGTATTCGTCTTGCTTCTCGGGGAATCAAGATATCTAGTCAAGCTGTGTATAACGCTTTGAAAAAGCTTATTGAAGAAGAAGTCATTTTAAAGAAGGGTACGCTTTATAGCCTTAACTATGTATGGTTAAAACGTATAAATCAATTCTCGCAATTACCAGAAATTCGATCAACTTTGCTTGATTTGCAGAGTATGCAAGAAGGTGACAAAGATAGTTATGAGTTTAATAGTCTCAATCGTGCGGCTATCTTTTGGATGCATATACATCAGATTCTTCTCGATAGTCTTCAGTCAAAGCAAATAGCTGTATTGTATAGTGCTAATGAGTGGACTTCTATAATCAGAAAACCCGAAGATCTAGAATGGGCAAAAACTGCAATTAATGCTGATAAACTCACACTGTTTGCTATTGGACAAAAAAATAAACACAACTCAACATATAAAGCGGTTCAGGCTTCTGGAAATCTTCAAATTTCAGTAGGAAATACATTTGATTTTCCTGCGGGTTATTACCTCAATGTATTTAATGATTATGTCGTGGAATTTGTAATGTTAGATTCTGTGGGTAAAAAATTGAACCAGATATTTAACGAATCGAGCGACGGTGATCAGTTAATACAAAAAGTCATTGATAGTGGATTGTATACATGCAAAGTGAAAATTACTATTAGAAAAAAACACAACTTGGCAAAGAAACTGTTCAAAAGAATAGCTAAAGACTTTTACATATCAAAAGACTTTTCAAGCCCGTTACTGGGATAATGGAAAAAATGCTAAAATAAACCCATGAATCTCAATCCTTTAACTCCGGAAGAAAAGCGTGTAATTATCGACAAGGGCACTGAAGCGCCTTTTGTGGGTGAGTATGTAAATAATAAAGCTCATGGTGTGTATGTTTGTAGGCAATGCAATGCACCTCTCTACAATTCTAAAGATAAATTTGAAAGTAGTTGTG
>CAYWWG010000053.1:0-2916 GCA_964461985.1 uncultured Candidatus Saccharibacteria bacterium | reverse complement strand
CAACACATGTGGAAAAACTTTCAGTCGGCAGTAATGAAGAACAAAAACGCTTATACCAACTAATTTGGGAAAGAACTATTTCTTCACAAATGGTCGATGCAAAAGTTTTAAAAACAAAAATTAGTGCAAACATCTCCCACCACCCCGCACTATCGGGCACCCCTCCTCAGGCAGGAGGGGAAATTCCTGATTTTTCTGCAAATGGGTCACGAGTTGTTTTCCCAGGTTGGTTAATAGCCGACCCCGACGCCCGAGGCGAAGATGTTGAACTACCAAAAGTATCAGTTGGAGAAAACATTACAGTTATCGAACTTGGTTCACTAGAAAAACAAACACAACCACCTAACCGCTATTCTGAAGCTGGTTTAGTTAAAGAACTTGAAAGTCGCGGCATAGGTCGGCCTTCTACATATGCATCTATTATTAAAACCATTATTGATCGTGGTTACGTAGAAAAATACCCACCACCAACTGGTAAAGCTTTGAAGCCAACAGATACAGGCGAAGTTGTTTCAGATTTCCTTGAAGCAAACTTTATGGAATACATTTCTGATACATTCACAGCAGAAATGGAAAACGAACTTGACGAAATAGCCGAAGGCACACGTGACTATGTAAAAACTTTGAAAGACTTTTACGGACCATTTTCTAAAGACATAAAAGACAAAGACACAATAGCAAAAATAACAAATATAGAAACAGCTGATGCAAAGTTTAAATGCCCTAAATGTGGTTCGGGCATGGTTGTTAAACTTGGCCGAGGCGGCAAGTTTCTATCTTGCGACAAATACCCTGACTGCGACGGTGCGCTAATGATAGACGGTGTAGAAATAAAAAAAGACGAACCAATTGGTATGGACCCAGAAAGTGGTTTACCTATATTTGTCTTAAACGGACGTTTCGGACCATATGTACAAATCGGTGAAGTTGTTAAAAAAGTAAAAAAGGTAGCGAAGAAAAAAGTAAGTAAAAAAGCTAAGAAATCTGAAGGTAACACAGAAAAAAATAACTCCTCAGAGGTTGGACCTCTAGCATCTGAAAGAGGTACAACCTCTAGTCCCTCAGTTTCCAGCGGTCCAACCCCTATTTTATCCACAGATAATATTTCACCCAGAAACGGCCGTCGGGCAAGCATACCTAAAACCATACCATTAGAAACAGTTACGCTACCTATGGCATTAACATACCTTTCTTTACCACGTACTCTTGGCACCCACCCAGACACAGGCATAGATGTTATAGCCAATATAGGCCGTTTTGGGCCATATGTAGGCCACGAACGCGACTTCCGTTCTATAAAGAAACCTCTGGACCCGTACACCATTACCCTACCCGAAGCATTAGCAATACTCGCCCAACCTAAAAAACCAAAAGGTTTTCAAAAGAAAACAAAAGAATAAAAACATATGTGCGTAAAAATAACCAAGGAGTGATCCCTGGTTATTTTTACACATATTTTTAAAGATTTTTACAAACTAAAATTATTTATATTATACAAATCGTCTTCAGAGTTTTTCTTTTCTTCATTTGATCTGTCGTCTAATAGGTCTATGTCTGGTTCTGTTTCTGCTGTCGGACTGTTTTGTTTTTCTTCTTCAGTTATTACCACTTCGGTTACTGCGTCTGGGTTTGTACTTACAACTGTATCTGCAAACACAATTCTTTCGTCTTCTTTAGCAGCCATTTTCTGTAATTCTAATGCCCGCATTTTAGCTTCGTGGGCTTTCAATGAAGCCATTTGGTCGTTCATAGATTTTTCTGTACTTTGAATGATGTCGATAATTCCTCGAAGATCTTCGTTAGTAAAATAATCTATCTGTATATGGCCACCAACCGAGTCACGTTCTATATGTACACGTGTACCAAGTTTTTCTTGCAACATACTTTCTAGTTCGTTTATTTCTGGGTCAGGCATGTATTCTACCTTACGAACACGGTCAAAAGCTATTTTACGTGCAATTTTTTCAGCTTCACGAACAGTGATTTTCTTATATAAAATTTCTTTAAACAAAACCATCTGTTCTTCAGGTCGGTCCTGTAGCATCATTATAGGTCGAGTGTGACCTTCGGTAATTTTACCTTCTGATAATGCATTTAAAATTTCTTCAGGTAGTTGCAGTAGACGCAATGTGTTAGAAACATATTCACGACTCTTGCCCATTTTAGTACCGATCTGTGCATGAGTGTATTTAAATTCATTTACAAAACGATGGAAAGCTCGTGCGCGTTCAACAGCGTTCAGGTCTTCACGTTGTAAGTTTTCGATTATAGCCAATTCGAGCTTCATTAGGTTGTCGTCGCCAACACGTATAACAACAGGTACTTGGGTTAGTCCTGCCAACTTAGATGCGCGTAAACGACGTTCGCCGGCTATAAGTTCGTATTCTACAACCAGACCACCGTCAGGCTTTTCATGTTCAATGCGTGACACAGTTAAAGGCTGAAGTATGCCATACATACGTATAGAATCTGCCAAGTCTTTTAATTTAACTTCTTCGAATTCACGACGTGGTTGGTATGGGTTTGGTACTATCTTATCGATATCTATCCAGAAAATTGAATTTGAATATAGTTGTGACATAAAACAATTTTAGCATAAAAATTAAAAAGGATAAAATATAACACCCTTGCCCTCATACCCGACCCTTCTCCATAAACAATGGAGAAGGGAGGAAAGTTTAATTTTATTCTTCCCCTCTCCAGCTTTGCTGGAGAGGGGTCAGGGGTGAGGGCGGAGCCGGAATTGCATTTTGACTAGAATTTAAGTAATATACTTCATATGCCGGAGTGGCGGAATTGGTATACGCGCGCGACTCAAAATCGCGTCTCGCAAGGGTTAAGGGTTCAAGTCCCTTCTCCGGCACTAGAACGGAACTAATGGATTCCGAAGAAGCTAATGTATGGGCGTGCCGAAGG
>CAYWWG010000052.1:0-2929 GCA_964461985.1 uncultured Candidatus Saccharibacteria bacterium | reverse complement strand
TTAAATAGAATTTTCTACAGAAACGCACCCCTACTAGCCAGTCCAGATATAGTTGATGAATTCAAAGACCAAACAAAAGACTACTTAGAAACACACCGAAAAATTTCTAAACTTATATGGCAATGTCAAACATTAATAGATGACCCTGATTTTCAAAGAGTTGCTGGTAATTACGGAATATTAGGTAGAACATTTTATAGAGGTAATCCAAAGAATGGTTACACACCAGGAACAAACAGAACTAGCGGAAACCCAGTATGGCGCCCAGTAGTATTAGGTCAAATGCCATATGGCATAGCACCTAACACCAAAGACCCAATTACTGGCAACTACCCATATAACCCAAACCCTTACTATTATCTAACTTACTACAAAGACAATGGTGATCCATTTAGTCATAGAGGTGGGGCTAGTTTTACAACATGGCTTGAAGACAAGATACACAAATCAGCAGGAGCAGACGATTCAACCAAAAACAACATGATAAAAGCTTGGTGGGACAGAGGAACATTTACATCAGAAAGATATGTTACTCAAGATTCTAATGGAACAGTTTCTACAGGTAAAGCAGACCCTATAGACTGGCGACAACTAGAAGAATTGTTTGAAATATACTAACAATATAAAAACACTATGCACAACATAGTGTTTTTATATTGTTTAAAATTTTACTACGGGGTATAATATGTTTAATGAAACAGGCATCAAATAGGTATATGCGACTAATGAAAATAGTTACCGTATGGGTAATGGCAATGTTTTTGTTTGCACCTATAACTGCAACTTTTAATTCTAAAAAACAAACTCAAAATTCTGAAATACAAATCAATCCGGTCCTAGCTCAAGCACAGACAGCAGATTGTAAAGTAGAAAATGCGGTATTTAACCCGTCTAGTACAGGTAATAGTGATACTACAAATGAGGCAAGATTTTATTTAGGTCGTGACAGTAATGGAAACATACCAGAGAGTCAAGAAAAAATAATAATTAAAGTAAGAACATCAAATTGTATTGGTGTTCCTTTACAATTAAAAATATTAGGCGAATCTGATAATGAATACGCTCAAATAGAGAATAATAAAAATACAGGTGTAAATACGATTATTGGTAATTATGTAGGATTTACACCCATAGAACAAGGTGGTGGTCTAAGTACTACCGCTATAACCATATACCCAGGTGAAGACAATTGTGATGCAAACGGAAGAAATGATGACTGTAAGTTATTTATCGAAATATATAAAAAAGATAACGGTAAGGATGTAAAAATATTTGACACTGACAATCCAGAGCGCATAAACCAAAGAGGCTACTTAGGTTATGAATGTACTGGCACATATTGTAGTAATGACAATTTATTTAGATTAGTTTCTATTGATTACAACGACACAGACCCACTAACAGAACTTTGGTATTTTAAGACTAAAGAAAAAGGCACTTACTATATTGCAGAAAGTGCTACTGATAAAGAAAGTTGTAAGAAGGTCGCAACAGAACAAGCCAAAGACAACACAGACATAGACACTGAATCTTGCACAAATAACCCAGACTACAAAAAAATAAGCAGTAGTAACAGTATCATAAACCAAGGTAAACCTGTGGGGCAGGCTGCGGTTGGTGCGTGTTTTGAATTACAACTTAGTGCTACTATTTTTTTTAATCCTGCCAACTGTATTGCAATGTTACTAAAGGACGTTGTTTATCCGGTTATAGTATGGGCTGTTGCATTAGTAGGCCAATTATTTGATTTTGTATTTATGTATACAATATCAGCAGAACCGTATAAAAATATATTTATAGAAACATGTTGGACATTTGTTCGTGATCTTTGTAACGCTTCGTTTATTTTTATATTACTTTATATTGCTATCATGACTGTTTTAAACCAAACAGGAAGAGCAAACTATAAAACAATCTTGCCAAAAGTTATTCTAGTTGCTTTGGTTATAAACTTTAGTCTTTTCTTTGGACGGGCTATTATAGATGTAGGTAACGCAAGTGCAAGACTGTTGTATAAATCCGACCTAGTAAGTCTAAAAAATGCTGACGGTACCCAAGGCAGTATATCTGGAGCATTGATGGATTCTTTTGATCCTCAAAACCTCATTCAAAATGGTGCTAGTAATTTTAATAAAGTAACAGGTAGAGACAGTGGTGAAGTAAGTGCTATAAGTATTATTATACTTACACTTATGAGTATTTTTATGCTGTTTATATTGTGTAAATTATTCTTAGAATTAGCATTTGTATTTATTGGCCGTATTGTAGGTCTCTGGATGCAATTAATATTAGCACCTATTGCATTTTTAGCCTCTGCTGTTCCTTTTCTTAAGATACCAGCTATAGCTGGCGGCGGCGGATATGAATCATGGTTATCTACAACATTTAAACAGTCTATCCAGGTTACTGTTTTTGCATTTTTCCTTTATTTAACATTAATATTTGCAAAGCTTGGTATAATTAATGTAAAAATTGACGGGGTAAGTGGAGGTATTGCTTTTTTCCTAAGTATTATTATTCCTTTTCTAATTATATATACTTTACTTCAAACCGCTAAAAAACAATCTATATCTATGGCAACTGTCATAGCAAACACAGCAACAGAAGCCATAAAAAGTGTTACCGGCACAGTAGCTAAGGTTGGTTTACTTGCAGCAGGCGCGGCAGTGGCACCAATGGCAGCAAGAACTGTCGGTGGGTTGGCATCTAAAATGTCGAATTCGGGCGTACTTAAAAGTCTTAGCGGTCGTGCAGGCGCGGGTAGTAACTTTATTTCAAAAAGATTTAACAATCTTGTAGCAGACGCAGCAACAAAAACAAGCGGTGGACTGGCTAATTTATCTAAAAACAAATTCGATGTTCGAGAAAATGGTTTAGTAAAAGGTGCATTCAAAATGGCAGGTTTCGGCGACACAAAAAGTATTGATTT
>CAYWWG010000051.1:0-2949 GCA_964461985.1 uncultured Candidatus Saccharibacteria bacterium | reverse complement strand
CCATACCGTGTTTTACGAAGCCGGTTAGAAGTTTTTCTTTTTGTTCTTCCATTTCTTTTGGAATTTTTTTACCCATAGCTTTTCGTAGTTTGTCTGCTTCAAGCCAAGAATACCCAGCAAGTTTAATGGCGATCATCATAACATCATCTTGATATGTTATAACGCCATAAGACATATCAAGAATATCCTTCATTCTTGGATCTAGGTATTCAACTTTAGAAGGATCGTGTTTTCTTTCTATATATTGTGGGATAGATTCTAGAGGTCCGGGTCTGTAGAGAGCAACCATAGCGTTTATATCGTGTATTCTTGAAGGTTTTAGTTCTACAAGAAACTTTGTCATTCCACTTCCATTCAATTGGAAAAGGCCTATTGTCTCACCACGCGCTAACATTTCGAAAGTTTTTTTATCGTCTCTTGGAATATTTTCTATATCAATATCAATACCCTCGATCTTTTTAACGCGATCAACAGCATCAGCAAGGATCGATAGGTTTTTAATTCCAAGGAAGTCGAATTTCAACAATCCAACCCCATCTTCACCAACTGCATGCATATCGTATTGAGTAATAATTTTTCTTATTGGATTACCATTTGCATCCTCTTTATTCTTTGTATCGTATTGAAGTGGTACATGTTCGGTAAGTGCATCGGGAGAAATAACAACTCCAGCGGCGTGTACGGAGATGTGTCTTGCGCAGCCTTCGATTTTTTTTGCCATGTCTATAATCTTTTTTGTATCAGGCTCGCTTTCATATGCTTGTTTTAGTTCTGGTACTTCCGCTATTGCTTTATCAATTGTCATTGGAAAACCTTGCGCACCCATAGGGATCAATTTCGATATCCTATCTGCTGTATCATATGGAAAACCCATAGCTCTTGCTATGTCTCTCACTGCACCTTTTGCCATCATAGTACCGAATGTACCTATCTGTGCTACTTTATCGTAGCCGTATTTTTTTCTTGCATAATCGATAACCTCATCTCTACGATTATCGGCAAAGTCCATGTCGATATCGGGTGCAGATGGTCTTTCAGGATTGAGGAATCTTTCGAAGGGAAGTTTATAAGCTATTGGATCAACATTTGTAATTCTTGTGACATATGTTGTAAGTGATCCCGCAACTGATCCTCGAATGTTTGTTAGAATTTTATTTTCATGTGCGTATCTAAGTAAGTCAGATACCACAAGAAAATATTGAGCGTAACCTTTATCCTTGATTACTTTTAATTCATAATCTAATCTATCCGTGACTTCTTTTGTCAATTCTAATCCTCGTTTTGGTATACCTTCATATGCAATTCTTCTCAATTCCTCATCATGAGTAAGTCCACTTGCCACTTTGAAATCGGGGAAATACCATTTACCTAAAACAATATCGACATTGCACATATCTGCTATCTTCACTGTATTTTCAATTGCTTCTGGAATATCGTGGAAAAGCTCTAGTGCTCTTTCTTCGTTTATAAAAGAAAAATCTTCTTCATCAGAACCTTCCATAGATCCAGATGTATTCTTATCAGACATATCGCCAGAAGTATTTACTAATTGAAGCATGTCTCTAGCAGATTTATCGTCTTGATTTATATAGTAAACATCGTGAGCTGCGACAATCTGTGTATTTGTTTCTTTTGAAAGTTTTATCAGTTGTTGCATAAGCCCCTCATGCCCCTGTATTTCTGGATGTCTGGTAATTTCAATAAAGAAATTTTCATCACCGTATACTTTTTTATAAAAATCAATGCATTCTTTTGCTTTTTCTACATTTTTATTTTTTAATGCAATCGAAATATCACTTGAAAAAGAAGGTGCAATACAGATAAGATTATTATTGTATTTTTCTATAAGTTCTTTGTCTATACGTGGCTTATAATAGAAACCCTCAAAGTATGAATCAGTAACTAATTTGATTAGATTTTTAAAACCATCATGGTTCTTTGCTAATAAGACTAGACGAGTACGTCTATTGTCTATTCCAGCCTGCATGTCTTTCCTTGTTCTAACCGCTACGTAGAAATCTACACCCATAATAGGCTTTACACCTTTCTTTTTTGCAGTTTTATAGAATTCTATAGCTCCATATAGATTTCCTGCATCTGTGAGTGCCAGAGCAGACATATTGTTCTTTTTTGCTTCGTCCAATAGATCGTCGATTTTGGGTAGGGCATTAAGTAGTGAGTAGTGACTATGTGTATGTAGGTGTATAAAACGACTCATATTTTTATTATAGCAAAAGTTATACACTGTACCTATATAATCGTATTGTGTTAATATATTTGTATGAAAATAAATAAAACTAAAGGTTTTACTTTGATAGAATTACTTGTAGTGATTTCTATTGTGGGATTATTAACAAGTGTTATATTGGCTAGTCTAAATAGTGCTAGAGGTAAGTCTAAGGATGCAGCTATCATTGCTGAGGTTATGCAACTTAGAAATCTTATGCATTTGGAATATTCTGATACTGGTTCCTATAGCGGTTTGCAAGGCAATCCTGGTTGGGTGGTTTCTGATACAGCATCCTGTCCTGCAGGAGCTTTTTCAAGCTCTGCAAGAGCTCCTAAGGCTATTGAGATATGTAATAAGATCGAATCCTTGATAACTGGCACAGGTAATAGATTGTATGTTGGATCAGTATCTTCAGGTGTCCTTCCTTCTGCAAGTGCAGGGCAATCTTTTACTATTATGTCTAGATTATCATCAAATTCAAAATTTTATTGCGTTGGACATAATGGAAAGACTTCAACAGCTCTACAAAACGTACCAGCTGTAGCTCCAGATTATGGTTTTACGAATGATGGTTGTTGGTATGATATAACAAATAAATAAACTTTTTGATTAAACAGAAATCTTCATACACCATAGGAATCGACGAGGTAGGAAGAGGACCCATTGCTGGACCTGTAGCGGTGGGTTCTTTTGTTGTGTTAGATAAAAAAGCTTTGAGA
>CAYWWG010000050.1:0-2953 GCA_964461985.1 uncultured Candidatus Saccharibacteria bacterium | reverse complement strand
AGGTATTATAAAATAAGTCCTGACGTGTTTGCGTTAGGGAAGTATTATGGCAAAAGGTAACAACAGACAACAAAAAAACGCAAAGAAACCTAAAAAGGTCGTAGCTAAGAAGTAAAACAAAAAACGAACACAAACGTGCTCGTTTTGTTTTATTTGCATACTAAAGACAAAAATGTAATTGTGTGTTATATTAAACAGATGGAAAAACCTAACTCTACCAACAAAACCAACCACTACGATGTAGTGGTTATTGGTGGTGGGGCTTCAGGTATGATGGCGGCCGGTACTGCTGCCGCTCGTGGTAAACGTGTTTTACTTTTAGAAAAAAACAAATACATGGGTGAAAAGCTTAAAATTTCTGGTGGTGGCCGATGTAATATAACTAACGATGAATCTAACCTGCGTTTGTTTTTAAAAAACTATGTTCATGAAGACAATACTGACCAGTTTTTATTTTCAGCTTTTTCGCAGTTTAACAAAGACAATACATTTGAATTTTTTACTTCTCGCGGTTTGCCACTAGTTGTCGAGGCACGTAAACGTGCATTCCCGCATACACAAAGTGCATTAGATGTGTACCATACATTAGAAAAATATTTGTTTGATAGCGGTGTAACTGTTAAAACAAATTCACCTGTAAGTAAAATAATATTTGAAAAAGAAAAAACACCACACAATGTTACTGGTGTTGTTGCCGGTGGTGTTACATATACGGCTGACAGTTTTATATTTGCTACTGGTGGGCTTTCACACCCAGAGACAGGTTCGACTGGTGACGGGTTTAAATGGTTAGAAGGTATGGGCCATAAAGTAGTTGAATCTACGCCGTCTATAGTGCCACTGGCAGTACGCGAAGAATACATACATAAACTTGCTGGTGTGTCACTTTCCTTTATGAAGGTTACTTTTTTTGTAGACCAGAAAAAGTCTTTCTCTAAAAAAGGTAAAATTTTATTTACGCATTTTGGTTTGTCTGGCCCGTTAATATTAAACAGTGCGCGTAAAGTAAAAGACCTTTTAATTGAAGGCGAAGTTACTGCCACTATAGACATGTACCCCGACACAGACTTAGGTACATTAGATAAAAACATTGTAAAAGTTTTTGATAGTAATAAAAACAAAATGTTAAAAAATATAATGGCTGAAATTGTGCCCGAAGGTATGGCTGACGCGGTAAATACTATGTCCACAAGCCTATTAGGTATAGATATAGACACTAAGGTGCACAGTATCAGTAAAGAACAACGAAAAGCCCTGGTGGCCCTAATAAAGGCCGTACCAATGACTATAACTGGCCTAATGGGCTACGACAGGGCAGTAGTAGCCGACGGTGGTGTGCCTCTGGCTGATATGGATACGAAAACCATGCGGAGTAGCCTGTACCACAATGTGTTTATTATCGGCGACCTATTGCACATAAACCGCCCATCAGGAGGGTTTTCTTTGCAGTTATGTTGGACTACAGGGTACGTGGCCGGCATGAATGCGTAGGGTTGACAAGATTTTTATATATGATATGATGTGGAAAATTTAAAACCCACAATCAATTATGAAAAAAGTTATTTTCAACAAACAAGAAATAGAACATTTAATGTTCATGGCAATTCTCGATAAAATCAAGAAAGAACTTCCTGACAATAATTCAGATATTTCGCTTACCCTTAGCGTTACAAATTCTGAGCTGACTGCGGAACTTTTGGTTCCGACGGAAGATGTTGCGAGTCTGTTCCAGACCGAGGCATATATGAAAGAGTTTGCTCTTGAGTATAGTAGAAAAAGAAAGGTTTACAACACACTTTTAAGTGACCTTGATTTTCGTCCTCGACTTTACAACCTCTTAAAAAAACAGGGATTTAATGTCCTTGGTGAGGTGATGGATGTTTGGAGCAGTAAAGGCCCTGATTACTTCTTGAAGATCAAAGGGTTCAGTAAAAACAGTCTTGCTGAACTGGAAGCCGTGATCAAGCAAAATAATGGTTAAACCCGTACTGTGCCCGCTGTGTAATGTAATGTAACACAGCGGTTTTTTATTTGATATATTCGGATTTGTAGCAACCTGGCATGAATGCGAAAAAAGTGCGATAATCGAGGTATTATGAAAAATGTAAAACTAATAATTTTTACCCCAATGTCACATACTGATATTGTTCGAGAAACTTTAGGTAAAGCTGGTGCAGGTAAAATCGGTAATTACGATTTTTGTTCGTTCTCAACACGCGGAGTCGGACGTTATAGAGGTAATGAAAATTCTAATCCTGCAATAGGAGAATCTGGTAAATATGAATCAGTAGAAGAAGAAAAAATCGAAGTTGTTGTACCACGAGAAATATTAAAAGATGTTATTGAAAAAGTTAAACTAGTACACCCATATGAAGAAATGGCTTTTGATATCTATCCTTTAGAAGATTTTAATATATAAAATTTATGCAAAATGAATCTAATAATCTAGAAATAATATATTTGAATATTTGGGGTGGAAAATTGAAAGAAAAGCTTTTAAATTTTTTGCAAGAAAAATCAGAATCTGTAGATATTTTTTGTTTTCAGGAAGTTTTTGATAATGGAAAAACCACCAGAGCAATATACCAAGGTGAATACATGAATATATTTAATGATATGCAAGGTGTATTGCCGAACCACAAAGGGTATTTTGTAGCCAGTGAGGGTGACGAAGAAGGTTTATCTATATTTGTTAAAAATGACATTGATGTGGTTGAAACAGGTGATGTTTTTGTTTACCGATGGAAAGATGCTATGGAAAATGATGATTCTGCAACACTTGGGCGTAATGTGCAGTATGTATCTATAAATAAAAATAATAAAAATTATTTAGTAGCTAGCTTCCATGGCTTGTGGAATGGAATTAATAAACTTGATTCTGCTGATAGAATTGAACAATCAAATAATATAATTAAATTTATCAATTCTAGAACAGAAGAATATAAAATACTTG
>CAYWWG010000049.1:0-3171 GCA_964461985.1 uncultured Candidatus Saccharibacteria bacterium | reverse complement strand
CCGGCGTTACTACAAGGACAGGAAAGAGAATCTCCAAAACCAAAGCGTCTTTTATCCTCTCAAATCCGTTTTACATTGGTTTGTTCAAATACGGTGGTGAACTTCACGAGGGTAAGCACGAGCCAATCATTTCAAAGAAACTTTTTGATGAAGCGCAGGAAATGCTACGCAAGCGTGGACAGCCCGAAAGAAAGCCACAAAACGAACCGCGACCTTTCTGTGGGTTAATTTCCTGTGCTTCTTGCGGAATGATGATAACTGGCGAACATAAATTCAAACGGCAGAAGAATGGGAATGTTCACGAGTATACTTACTATCGGTGTTCTAAAAAATCTAAAACTATCAAATGCCCTGAATCTGCCGTTAGAGAACACGAATTAGATCGCCAGTTATCATCTCTAATTCAAAAAGTTTCTTTGCCCAAAGACTGGGCGGAAGAATTGAATCGTCTTGCTTTGCAAGACTACAAAAATTCCGCCCCGTCTTTGACTGCTAGTGTGAAAGAGATAGAAAAGAAAATATTGGTCATTTCTCAAAAACTAGAGCGACTTCTTACTGGATATTTAGACCAAGTTATTGAACAACCAGATTACTGTTTACAAAAAGCAAAACTATTATCCGAAAAGAAGTCGCTTGAAGAAGAAATGACCTCTCTTTCACACAAGCAGAATGATTGGCTCGAACCTGTCCAAAATTGGATAAAAGACGCGCAAACACTAGACGGAATCGCACGGGATACTGACCTTTTTGCAAAAAAGGTCAAAGCCAAAGAAATCTTTGGCTCGAACCTCTCTCTTGGCGAAAAAACAGTGCGCGCCAGCGCGCCGAATTTTCCGAATTCCCCCGCAAAACAAATGCAAAAGCCATGGGCGTGCCTTCGGCACGCCCATACATTAGCTTCTTCGGAATCTATTAGTTCCGTACTGGTGCGCGATGAGGGATTTGAACCCCCGACCTTCGCTGTGTAAAAGCGCTGCTCTACCAACTGAGCTAATCGCGCATTGTAAATATGCGCAACTTGTTTATAGTAGCATATTTTAAATATATTTCAAGTAAATGAAAACCCCTGCTATTTTGCAGGGGTTGTTAGTTAAGCCTCAATTTTTTCATTTATCAAGACTTCTTGAATTTTAATATATGTTAATAAAATTTCAGGGAACTTGCCCATGCATTGGGCGGGGTCCATGGTGTCTGTCCAGGATCTAATAATCCTGACACCTTTGCAGGAAAATCCACCTTTTTCTTTTTCAAGTAACCCCTTTTTAATCCATTCGGGTTTGGACTCTAAGAAAAATTCCATTTTTCGCCACCACATTAAACATATTTTTTTGTAACCATTGTTAATGTATTTGGGTGGTATTTGACCTAGGTGTATACCCAGGGTAATAAAATTTTCTCTTACAAATGGGCTTCTATTACAATAAAACCATAAAAGTTTATGTATTTCCCTTGTGTACATTTTATACATCTTTTCACGGTGTATTAGTATGAACTCGTTTTTGTAAGTCGAATCTCGTACCTGTAGAATAACAGTTTCGATTTTTTTTCTTACAAAGTCCGGGTAAAACATAATTGTAAAAATCAGTACAGAAACTCCAGAAACAAAGAAAAAATTAAGGTACTTTTGGTTAATCGTAAAAAGTAGTATAACAAAAATAATAATTTGTTTGAATAAAAACCTGATTGTTCTTATTTTAACCATTTCTTTTTTAACTGCTTCTGTTTGAGTTTAGTTTACGTCATAAACGATTAAGAATATCAAAGGCATGTACCTCAAAGGTACCTGCTTTAAAAGCTGGTTGATGTATTGTATTTGATTTTTCATGTGCGTAATGTTTTTTATTTAGATTACAGATTATACAACTAATTGTCAAATGGTTGATTTGATGGTTTTTTAATTATAAATAAAGTATAGTGTCTAAATGGAAAAACTAGTGCCAATTGTACTATATGAAAACGATGATGTTTTGGTTATTAACAAACCTGCGGGTCTTGTTGTGCATGGTGACGGTCGAGGCAATTATTATAGTTTGGCTGACTGGGTTATCGAAAACTACCCAGAGTTGATAAATGTTGGTGAGCCAATGGAATGGACCGACCCAAAGACTAATGAAGTCGTGCATATTCCGCGTCCAGGTATAGTGCACCGTTTAGACAAAGAAACTTCTGGTGTAATGATACTGGCTAAAAATGATAGAAGTTTTGGTTTTTTAAAAAAACAATTTCTAGAACATAAAATACAAAAAACTTATCGGGCATTTTTATACGGGCATGTTTCTAAAGACATGGGCACTATTGATGCACCAATAGGTCGTAACAGTGGCGACATTCGCAAATGGGTAGCGGGTCGTGGAGGTCATACTGCTGTGCGTGAAGCTAACACTCAATACCGGGTTATAAGCCGCGGTAAAGACATTTCAGGTGAAAGGTTTACTTATGTCGAAGCCTATCCAATGACGGGTCGTACACACCAATTAAGGGCACATTTCGTATACATAAATCACCCTATAGTTTCAGACTACCTATATGCCAGCCAAAAACCCAAACTTCTTGGTTTCGAACGTGTTGCTCTGCATAGCATGAAGTTGAAAATATCAATTTCGCCTGGAAATACACATGTATTTGAAGCCCCTTTACCAGCAGATTTTGTTTCTGCAGAAGCAGGGATGCAACTTGCAGACTAGTGTGTTTTATGCTAGAGTATCGGCTATGAACGCAACAATCAAATCTCCGGTAAATATCGAAGAACGCAAGGCTTTAGACTTCAAAGCTGGCGACACTATTCGCGTATGGAGTAAAATTATCGAAAAAGGTAAAACTCGTCTTCAGGCTTTTGAAGGCTTGGTGCTTGCTCGTAAACACGGCAAAGATGCAGGTGCAACATACACTGTTCGTAAAGTTTCTAATGGTGTTGGTGTAGAACGTATTTTTCCACTTTACTCTCCAGCAGTAGATTCAGTAGAAATATTAAAGCGTGCTAAAACTCGTCGTGCAAAACTTTACTTTATTCGCGACAAAGCTGTAAAGGAAGTTGCTAAACGACTTCGTGCAGTTGTTACATCAGCTAAAAAAGGAATAGTTGTTTCAGCTGACGAAGAAGCAGAAGCAATCGTAGATGCAGTAGCAGAATAATTTTAAAACTTTATGCTATGCTTAATGCATAGCATTTAA
>CAYWWG010000048.1:0-3177 GCA_964461985.1 uncultured Candidatus Saccharibacteria bacterium | reverse complement strand
CGGTTCAATTCCGCCCATCTCCACCATTGACACACTACTAATTTTATGCTACCTTATTTGTAGTAGTTTTAACGTTCTTAAACATCACATAGACCAGAGAAAGATTTAGTTATGAAAAAACGAATTATCGGTATTCTACAAAAACTGATAGAGCATATGTTCGTATGGCTTTACGCTTTCGCACTCGGTTTCACACTCGCTGGTGCAATCGTCATGGGACTCGTCATGAAGATTGAAGAAATTGTCCTCCTGTGTACCTTCAAAAAAGTGAGGAGGTATCCTCTTGAAGCGTTCGTCCTATGTCTGTTCGTGGCATCACTGGTCTACATGCCTCATGTTGATACGAACTACAATCCAGGTTCTGGTAAGTTCTACCCGAGTGTGGAACAACGGCAATTCATGCAGACAGAGACCTATGCCAAGTATGGCGGGTTCAGGATTTAAACCGGTCTTCAACAGCAAGAGTATGAAAAAAATGCTAAAGAAGTTCGAACCAGGAACCGCACCTTACATCGTTGCACACGGTGTGTATATTATGAAACGCGGAAAAAATCCTTCCATGCAATTTGAGGACGAGCGTAATCCACGCAAGGCTCTCCAACTTGCCACACTCACTATTGTGCGCAACCAGGCACAACGACGACTGAGTATGATGCAAAAAGAAGCAGTAGCAATACTTGCGTCTTCTCACAGCCTTCGATGAAACTAGAAGCAGACCTTCATGAGATTGACCTTCAACGGTACTTCTCACGAAGGTCTTTCTTTTTACCCAATTCCCAGCATCTTCATAAATATTTTCACTATGTATGATATAATGTAACCATCATGGGTAATTTATTCTGTCGTGGTCTAGCTGAATATAATGGTCAATTAGTTAAAAGATGTAATTTTTGGCATCTAACAGAAGGACTTCCGATTTGGGTTACACTAATTTATGCAGCTATAATCTTAACTGGTTTATTAACACTTGGTTTTATTATGCTAAGACTAACTCTAAAGAAAATTATTTATCTTCGCAGATACAACAAGCCATATTCAGGTAAAGATATTAAAGAGTTAGTCCAATTTAGTTTCTTGTCAATTATCTTTCTTGGATCTGCTTTATTTTTTATAATCCAATTATTTTTATATTTATAAAATAATATATCTATTCCCGTTTCGAGATACCACATGCAGGCACTAGATTCCTCTACCCCCAAATCTTCAATCAAACTCCTATGCAAGATGTGATTCTGAACAAAAAAAGAAGCCAGCATTTCTGCTGACTTCTGGTGTTTTAAACAACAATAGCCCCGAGTTGGAGGCAATCTTTTGCTCCATGGACCGCTTTATTACGACGCGCTGTTATAATCACATCGGCAAGTTTGCGATTCACATACTGGGTAGTTACTCGCATATACCAGTCATCATTTGTCCTGAGTTCAGGATTACTTCCACCGACGTTATCAAACCAAGAGAAAGTTTGTGGTTTATTCACAACCTCCTCTTGAAGTATCCAGTTCATGTTTGATCGAGAAGCACTTGCAAGAACGTTATCAAAATCAGGATCATCAGAAAAGATCGTACCTTTCATGCCACTCGATATTGATTCTTTAAGAACGTATTTCTTGCGAGATACCCGGTCTTTAATAGAATCAAAACCTTCTGCCTGTTTACCTACAAGCAAAGTTTCGGGAATGTAGCATCGTACCAATTCAAGTGACTGTCTCCTGATGAACGAACGTAGCAACCCCTCAAGCTGTTCATCCCCACCATCATTCCGAAGTAGTGCAAGGATGCCTTTGGCACCCAAGAACGGTTTTGGAGGAATGATGAAGCTAACATCACCTGATTGATAAGCTCTGATGATTGTCTGATAATGTTCAATCCGATGATAGAGGAACGGAAGATCTAGAAAAAGTCCATTTTGCAAAAACTTTTCATCAGCTTCCATCTCGGAAACAACTTTGCAATCTATTCTATATTTAAGAAATTCCTGTCTTGCGACTTCGAATTCAGGAATATAGAAACGTTCTTGATCAGCAAAAAACAACTTGATCTCACTCTGACTAAGGTGTTGTATTTCCTCAGCTAGAGATTTGACTACACCCGGTAATACTTTTGCTTCGGGATATAGTGCTTCCCTCAAACGGAGTCCGAGTGTTGAGTATCCGACCCCATGTTTATTGTGACCGTCCACCTCGGCAATTTTGAAATTACCATTTTGGTCAAGCATTAGGTCGACCTTCAGAAGCTTTGGGATATGTCTTACATTCATACCTTGAAGCTCTTCATAAATCTTCGGAACACCAGTTGAGAAGACCTTGCGAGCAAGAAGCCAAGTACCACCATAATTTAGACTACGATCATAAGCAATAACTGCAATATGAGATAAACCCATCATGCAATCATAAAGAGCAAACCCAAGTTTGGAAAGCTCCCGACACTGATCTTCATTAATCTGATACACATTGGGTGAAAGAAGAAATGCATGTGATTCCTTCCGAGAACCGCTCCAAATACCTGATTCAGAGATGACGTTCATAAGCTTGTTATACATAATTAACTCCCTTTCTTTTGTGAATGTGCTGTTTTGTAGTCTCAAATGATTTGAGACTACTGGATGAGTTCCTTAGTTAAACTAAGAAGCACATACAACAACCCCAATGATTTTACTGTGGTAATACCAATGCCAATTATCAAATTGTTGAAATCTATTTTTCATATTTTGAAATTATAATTTGAATATCAGTAATATTTTTTACTGTAAACATTGCTTGTTCGATAGGATTTATAGATAATTCATTGGCGAATTTTCCTTGCCGAACCCAAATTGTTCTAAAACCAAGTTTATTCCCTATAACTATTTCTTCCCTAACCCGGTCTCCTACAACAAAAACATTTTTACATGATCCAACTAGTTTAATAAAAATATCCGTTGTCTTATCCTCAACAAAAGCAATATTTTTAAAATATTTAGCGATTCCAAATTCTTCCAAACGATCTCTACGCCTTGGCTCATTTCTACTTATTAGAAAAAGTTCATTATATCTCGATAAATCTTGTAGCAAATCCAAAACACCTTGATATAAAGAATCGGTATCTGGATTAAAAAGCGTTCGGTTGTAATCAAAAATTATATTAATAAAATAAAACTGGTTCCGATTGATTGGAACCAGTTTCTTGAGAGTTATCTTA
>CAYWWG010000047.1:0-3217 GCA_964461985.1 uncultured Candidatus Saccharibacteria bacterium | reverse complement strand
TTTGTTTAAGTTGAATCCTTTCAATCTTGATAATACTAATAATCCATACCAAAATTCAGAATATAATTTAGAAACAAAAAAACTTATTGATTTTACTCGTATAGATTTAGATACCTATAATTACTAATAAAAATAAAAAAAGCCGGGCGTGGGTACGTCCGGCTTTTGCTTTGGGAAGTTGTTGTTTTTTAGGCAACTTTCTTCCGCAGGCTCGTTTTCTTTTTCGGTGCTACTTCTCTGAATTTGGCAGGTTTTTTTACAACGCCTTCTTCATTTTTCTCTCTCTTCGCTTTTTTAGCCTTGACCGGCTGTACTTTGGAAAGCACATCTGCAAAGACATCTCCAAAAACTACAGGCTCAGCTTTGTGGTTGATTTCGGCGATCACTTCGCGTAAACCGGGTTTTTTCACTACAGGGTTGTTCTTCCTGTGCTCAGCAGCGGCTTCGATTTCTTTACGTAATTCGATCTTCTTCATCCGCTTTTCGTACTGGGCCAGGATTTCAGCTTTTTTAGCTTCAATACGAGCTCTTTTTTCGGCTTGTCTTTCGATTTCTGCCTTTGTGGCTTCAATTTTCGCCTTTTTTTCAGCAATCATTATTTTCCACTTTTCGTTTGTCGCGTCGTTTCCATTTTTTTTTGCACTCGTTTATGAATGCTTCGATTTTGGTCGCGTTTGCGATTTGTGTAGATGGCAACAGTATTGCTGTTGGCTTCGGGATCCAGTTTTTGCAGCATGCATCCCATTCTTCCTTACAGGAAAGTTTCAGAAGGTTGCCGGCTTTGTCCATCCAGAAATACATGTCGAGATTTTCTTTGGTCATATATTTGACCAGATAGTTACTCTCGGCACCTTTTTCTTTCGGGTTGCTTACCAGGCAACGGTGTGGCTGTCTGTAGTTTGAAAATGATGGGGCAGTGTTGTTTGTCGGTGTGTGTGTCGGGGTATTCATGTGTTTTTTAAATAGCGGTTTGTGCTATCTGTCGTGTATTATATACCTTTTTGTTAAATTTGTCAAGTTCTAAAACCTTAATAAATACAAGCTTTTATGGTCGTTTAGATGGTGTTTATCTGGTATAATAAGGGTCTATTTATGGCCCACCACATATACCACACAACTGCATTTGTCTGTGCTGAGAAGCCTTTAGGCGAGCATAACCGGGCGTATAAGCTGTTTACACGTGAATTAGGTATGGTTGTAGCAACTGCCCAGGCAGTGCGTAAACTGCATTCCAAAGCTCGTTTGGCTATAGTTTTATACAAGTTTGCTAAGGTAGACATGGTGCGTGGTAAGGCCATGTGGCGTATTGGTAGCACTCAAAGCCACGATGTTTCCGATGCAGATATTCGTCGTGTTTCTGCTCGTATTGCGTCGATATTGTTACGACTTATTCCAGAAGAGGAACCTAACGAACCATTGTTCGACGATATTGTGTTTCTGTACCCACATATTGCAGAAGTTGTTTTTGAACTAGCTTTAGTTGCGCGGGTTTTGTTTCATTTGGGTTATTGGAACCGCGAATTTACAGATGTGTTAATCGTGGGCACTATAGACGAATTGCGTGTATATGGGCAGTCGATGGAACGATCAGATATTGTTCGGAATATAAACACACTGTTAGACGAAACACAACTGTAATGTGATATAATAAACACATATGGAAGAAGAAAAAAATACTAACGATCGTATTGAAGACATAAAAACCAATTTATACATGGCAAAACCTGACACAGTTATGCCTATGCCAGACCATGGAATACTTCACGGCGAAACTTATAATGTAGAACATGACTGGAAACAAAACAATAATATGAAAAAGATAAAAAACATCATGGCTCATAGAACACTTTTCCGAACCTTCTTTGTTTTTTCTCTTCTTGTTTTTATTGGGGCAGTAATTTTTCTTTACGTTTCGGTAAAACAAAAAACTAATATTATATCAAACGACCGTATTGATCTAACTATCTTAGGTAATTCTTTTGCCCAAGGCGGTGAACAGTTTTCGTTAGAAGTCGCAACCACAAACCGTAATCGTACAGAACTGCAATTAGCTGACATTATTGTTACATATCCAAAGGATGCTAGTGATAAGGGTGAACAACTTCGAGCCAAGAAAGACATAGGCACTATCGCCCCTGGCGAAACAAAGCGCACGGTTATTCCTTTGGTGCTCTACGGAGAAAGTGGAAGTATAAAACCAATTAGCATTATGCTCGAATACCATATTGCAGGTTCTAATGCTTTGTTTACAAAACAGGTTCAAAAAGAAGTAACATTGTCTGGTTCATCTATCGGTATTGGTGTCGATGGTTCGACAACTGTAGTGGCAAACCAACCATACACTTTTATAATTAGTATTAATCCAACAACCGAGGATTTGTTAAAAAATATGGCGGTGTCCGTTGTCTTTCCGCCTGGCTTTACATTTCAGAAGTCTGAACCAGCTGCGTTTAGTGGCAACAATCTATGGAGTCTAGGCGACCTTGTAAAAGGTACTAGAAAAGAAATAAGCATTACCGGTACCCTAAGTGGTATAAGTGGCGACGAAAAAGTTTTTCATATTTACATCGGCGAACAAGACAAAGGTGGTGTGCATGGTTTAGGTGCAGTATACGCACAAAGTGTACAAACAGTTCTTATTGATAAAGCATTTCTCGATGCGCGTATTAATTATAACAATATGAATACCGATGTTTACCCTATAGGTTCTGGATCGGGCGTACCGGTAGTTATTAATTATAAAAACAACACCGACACTATCGTCCATGACGCAACGATAACTGCTACTATTTCAGGTTCTGCTCTTGATAAAAAAAGTGTTCAAAGTGTTTTCGGCTCCTATGATGAAAAGAAAGCAACTATAACTTGGAATGCTGACAAAACAAAAGAACTACTAGATATTCCACCAGGTGGCGAGGGTAGTGTTGATTTTGATTTTTCTGCTTTACCAAGCGGGGCTGGTGCCGGGGGGGACATAGTTGTTACTGTTTCGATTACAGGCACGCCAATCGACTCGGTTAATAATGCAACATCTTTGTCAGCTTTAGACAGAAAAACATTTAGACTTGGTGCCCAGGTTGATCTAGAAGCTGTGGGTTACTATACTTCAGGCCCGTTGAAAAATGTTGGTCCAAACCCACCAGTTGTTAGTAACAATACAACATACACTGTTGGCTAGGTACTAGCTAACACTACAAACACTGTTGATAATGGTTTT
>CAYWWG010000046.1:0-3276 GCA_964461985.1 uncultured Candidatus Saccharibacteria bacterium | reverse complement strand
AATAAAATGGAGGTGTGGCTGAGTGGTTGAAGGCACTTGTCTTGAAAACAAGAGACTGTGAAAGCGGTCCGTGAGTTCGAATCTCACCGCCTCCGCATTGACAACCTGTTAGTTTTGATGACCCATTTAGTTATGTACTAAGTGCGACCCACAAAGCTTCATGTTGTAGAAAAAAGAGAGACAAATGTCTCTCTTTTTTCTACTTATGCATCTCCCTCTATTTCCTGACCAACTATGTATTCGCATCCATCATTACTAACTTTTGCAGTGTGAGTTACCCCAACAGGTACATCAAATCGTTCTCCAGCTTTTAGCGTTCTTGTTATTCCTGTTAAAAAAGTTACAGCCCCTTTCATTACATAAAACGAAACTTTTCCTTTATGGGAATGTTCAGCATATTCTGTGTTTGGCTTATCTACCCATTCGTAAACTATAGGGTATCCTTCTGTTTCTAATACTTTCTTTAAATAATCTTTCCAGACAACTGGTTTATTCTCCCAGTAGTTATTTAATTCAGAATAAGACTTTCTTTTGCTTAGATATTCAAGATCGAACATATTATCGTATGCCTCTTGTTCAGTAGATCTTAATAAATAAGCATCCATACCTCGTTTTCTTTTTATGATGGTTATATAAAGCCATTCTAGAATATGAAATATCCATGCTCCAACAATCAGTAATTCTTTTTGTTGAGCAAAATGAATTAATTCATGATTAATAAAATAAGCATGCATCTTCGGATGTATCTTGCTTGTAGTAAATAAAAATGGATAAAAAGCCATAGCCTTAGCATTGCCTTTTGTTCCAGTGAGTCTGCTATACCAATACACAAATCTATCTGCTCGTATCTTGATATGCCACATTTGATTCTTTTTACTAAACCATTCATACGCCTCTATTTCCATTTTTTGAAGAAAGGGGGCTTTCGCTGCTCGATATGCAGGATAGTCATATGGATATAATTTTGTGTTTTTTAGTTTGAGATCAGAATACTCTTTTGCTTTGTTTGGATGTGACCTAAAGTAATCTCGCATAATAATAAATTGTCGTTCTTTAGGAGCGCCAACTTCACATACATGGATATTTTCGAGTTTATCGCCATCACTACCTAGTTTGAAAAAAAGTAGAGTATTGGGTGCAATATAATTCTCACCCCATTCATAACCCGCTTTTATCATTTGCTCTTTTTCAGTATTAAAGTCTTCCATCTTTGAGACCACTAAAACGATATCAATTAATGGTTTTGCTCTCATTCCTGGTATGGAAGTACTTCCAATATGCTCTATTTTTAGAGCTTTGTTTTTAAAAACATCACTCAAAAAAACTTTAATGGAGTTAAATTTATTTACCCAATTTGGATCATATTCAGAAAGAGAATATTTTCTTTTTATATTCTTGTCGAGTTCTTTACTCATAGTCTTCAAGTGAATAAATATCAAAAGCCATTTCCTCGTATGGATGAACTTTTCTCACAGTCTCGATAACTTCTTTTAAAATAATTCTAGGAACTATAACCTCGATTCTTTCTTCCTCAACAGCCTCATATCTCAGTGATTCACCAATAGAAGGGTTTGAGTTCTCATTTCCACGATAGCGACCAGTGCCCCTAGTAGAAAAAGAACAAAAATCATAATTACCGATTTTACCCGCCCCCGCATTACCAAGTGTCTCACGCACGATGTCTGTGTGAGTTAATGGTGTAAATATAATAAGTTTTACATTTTGTGATTGCATATTATTATTTTTGACTTAGTCTAAGTTTTTCAGCGAGTATTTTTAACTTTTCAGGATCAGCTTTTGGTCCACCACCTGAACAAATCCATCCTTCATATTTATCAAACCAAAACTCTTTACCCGAAAGTACTTGTTGCCATTCTCCACGTTTAAGATTCTCAGTACCGTGCATAGGAACCAATTTTACATGAGCATGGTCAATACCTGTTCCCTCCATGATAACACCCACCCGTCCTGTATCTTCAAAATAATTTTCTAGAATTCCAGCAACGTATTTGCTTACAATGATTAATTTTTGTAAAGCCTCGTCTGGCATTTTCATAACATCGCTTCCGTGGTGTTCTTTCGGGATAACACAAGAAAAACCTTCAGTGTTTGGATCTATTGAAAGAAATGCCATATGCTCATCATCCTGCCAAAAAATTCCAGGGGTATCAAAACGACCCTGTGCGATTTCGCAGAAAATACATTTGTTATCTTTAGTTGTTGCGTCGTAGGTTGCCATATATTCTTAGTATCGACTAATGTCGTTATTTTTTAGTTTTGATAAAATTGGGTTCGGCACATTGTTTAAGACTTGTTTTACTTCTCCGTCAGAAATAATTGTTCTAATGAAAGCTGTGATTTTTTCTAGTAGTTCTTCCTCATAAGTATTTTCAATCAAAGCAAAGCGTACTGTGTTTTCTTCATCTTGTGCATTTTCAGCCAAAAGCACAAAGTCATTTTCTATAGCATACTTCCGAAGACTACCTCTGAATTTTACTCCGATAAGGTTTTCTGTAGCACTATTTACTTGATAAATATCCCAGTACAACATATTACAAAATGTAGCTATCAGTATTAAATCCCTCAGCAACAGCTAATTTAATAAACTGCTCTCTAGTTTCAGGAGTTTTCTCGTAATGCATTGGTATGACTTTCCCAATCCTTTTAAATTTCTTTGCAAAGTCAAACGCTTCTTGCGGACCAAATGTATAGAAAGTTCCAACTGGTAGTAGCGCTACATCTACCTCAAGATTTGTTACATCAATACCAGACTCATAAAACACATCTCCTGCAAAATACACTGTTTTATTATCAGCAATAATAAGAAATCCAAAGTTTTCTTTTAGTGGAGCAGAAACATTTGGTCCGTGATTTACATTGAAAAACTGCACTTTGATACTATCCACCACGATCTCATCGCCAACTTTCACTGATACAATTTCTGAGGTCAAAGCTTCTTCCCCAAGTGTTTCAATACACTCTGCGTTTAAATATAGTTTCTTTGGAGACAATGCCTTTATTTGTTCAAGAGAGAAGTGGTCACCATGAATATGAGACACTAACATTTCATCTACAGTAATTCCATTTAGTTTTTCAACTGGAGTTTTGTTCCCAATATCAAAAGCGAGGCGAAAGCCTGCCTCTGTTTCAAGAATAAAACCTGATTGTTCAAATTTAGTGAGTTTCATATTATTTCATCATTTCACTTAGTACTGATAATGCTTCAGGTAGTTCTGTAAATCCTGCTGATCCATTCAAATGCTTCCCGTTCGGTAT
>CAYWWG010000045.1:0-3332 GCA_964461985.1 uncultured Candidatus Saccharibacteria bacterium | reverse complement strand
GTTCTTTGGTTATTTCCCGGCTTATGATCCAAAGTTTATTATTTTCATTTTTCATACGTATCCAAAAGGTGCAGAGTACGCTTCAGCAACACTAACAGATCCATTTTTTAAAATAGTTAAGTTTTTAATTTCTTACTACAAAATACCCCCAGATAGATAAGTATTATTTCAAATTTAGTATAACTAAATAACCATGATATTTTATTTTTGTAAATAATAAATCAAAATCATACTATGGTTAAAAAAATATTTTAAAGTATATTTTAAAATTAAAATAAAAAATTTAACTAAAAATAACAATTTTCTTTTCTATAAACATACCATTATTTTATCCTTATATTTATTAATTTTTTAACATTAATACTATTCCTAATAGATTAAATTTAAACTTTTTAACTAATAATGAAAATTTATTCATAAATTAAATTTTAGATTCTAAAATATTAAAGAAAAATAATTTTTAGGAAAAACAGATAGTTTAATTTTTTATATAAAATATAGATTATTTAAAAAATCATTTAAATAAGAAATTAGTAAAAATTTTTTTGCACCTAAAATAATTCTATTTTTGTAAAATAAAAGTGTAAAATTTCAGCTGAAATTTTACACTTTTATATCCCCATAAAATAAAGATTTTTAAAGACTTTTATATATATAATTTATTTTAAATAAAAGAATATTTTTTGCAGCAAAAATATTACAAAATTTTTAGTTAATGATACTTAAAAATTTAAAAATCCAAGAAGTACTAGATAAAAAAATAACCGCGACATCTGCCGCGGAAGAGTTGGGTGTTTCTCGACAAACTTTTTATAATTGGATAAAGGAATACAAGAAAAATGGAGGGAAGCAAGAAAATTTGAAAAAACGTATTGTTGTTCCACATAACAAAATTTCGCCCGATATCGAAAAGACTGTCATAGAAGAATACATACAAAATAAAAATCTTACTTTATCTGCTTTGAAAGATTCTGTTTCTAAAAAACACAATCTTTCTGTTAATACAAGTACAATCTATCGTATTTTAAAAAGAAACCTTACCACTAAAGTAAAGAGTGTTCAGTTTGATTCCAAGCCTCAGGTGATAGAAGTTAAAAATGAAATAAGTAAAGTTCTGAATAATCAACAAGCTATTTCGCCACAAGAATCTGTTGAAGATCAAAATTTGACACCTGGTAGATTGGTTATTTCTCACAGTACAGATACTGCAATAGATGCAAAGGAAAATGAGGTTTCAGAAAGATTGAGTTCAAATATTTTAAACGACAGCGTTTTTGCTCCAACTGAAGAAAATGTTTCTTTTTCATTTTCTAAATATTCCCCAACGTATTCTGCTCCAGATAGAGATAGTAACATTCCGTGGCCGGGTGCATCATTGCCTCGCAGCTTCCTTAGTTTTATAAGAACTCGAACAATATATTTTTTTGTACCCGTTGTCCTTTTTTTGCTTTTTATTAAATTGTCGAACTTACACAGTACGGTATCTTTGGATAAAAATATTTCGCAAAATATTTTGGATACAGCGCCACAAGTTTCAGTAGACATAACCGCAACCTCTGGTCTGTACACTTTAATTAACTCATTTTCAGAGAGTGGCAGTGTTTCTACTGAAAAAGTTAGATCTTTGCTATATAACACAACTTCGACACTTCAAAGTTTAAATAATAGTCTTTTTACTGATGTTTCAGCACAACAGGAAACTACAATGTCTAAAGCCAAAACAACCTTCCTAGACTCACTATCACTTATAGTATATTGCTCTGTATCTGAATATTTTAAAAAGAATGTTGATTATAGTTGTTTCAAAAAAGAAGTAACTCCTTCAAGTTTGACTTTAAATAATGTCAATTACGTTACTCTCGCTACCACCACAGAAGTAATCAAAGAAAGAGTTATTGAAAAACTGATTTATGCTTCTTCTAGTTCTGGTACAGTCACATATATAAATCGCTATGTTTCCACGCCTGGACCAAGAGGGCCACAAGGGCCACCAGGAAAAGATGGTGCAACAAGTAATTATTCACAAGGTTTAACTTATCCAGGATCGCAAATTGGATATACCTTTACAGGCTCATCACCACAATTTGTTGTACCATCCTCTCAACTCAATACAGTTAATCTCTCTCTACTTAGTCCGGTTTTAACAAATGCAACTCTTTCGGGCAATTCTGTGATTACGGGTTTGTTTTCAGTCAGTTCCACTTCCACCCTTGCAACAACAACACTTAACGGATCTTTAATTCTTAATGCCGACTTAACTGATTCAATGGGTTCAACTGGAACTCTTGGTCAAGTGCTTTCGTCGACTGGAACTTCTACAAAATGGATTGATGTTGTCGGCGCAGGTTCGGGCAACGTTGCCTCAGGTACCCTTGTGAACAGCACTCTGTATTGGAATGGAACAAACTGGGTGGAGAATACAAATTTTTTATCTAACACATCTCAATCAACTTCAACAGGGTCTTTTGTGGTTTTGGGTACAAGTACATTGGCAACCACTTCAATTTCTTCCCTCTCATTACAAAATATTTCTATAAATTCATTTCTTCGAGACGGTGCTAATGCTACAGGAACGTTCGGGCAAGTATTACTTTCTACAGGAACCAGCACCCTTTGGATTTCTACGTCTTCGCTTGGTATAACCGGGGGTAGTGGGGTGACTGGCGGTATTAATGGTTTTGTTGCTAGATTTATTTCAGCGAATACTCTTTCCACGAGTACTCTTTTGGACAATGGTGCTGTACTTGGGGTAAATGCCACTTCTTCTTTATATACTTTTAA
The DNA here is from genome assembly GCA_964461985.1 of uncultured Candidatus Saccharibacteria bacterium. GTDB lineage: Bacteria > Patescibacteriota > Minisyncoccia > Phycocordibacterales > UBA9973 > MFUC01. The sequence goes on along the minus strand of CAYWWG010000045.1, from coordinate 551 downwards.
CGTACAAGGTGCACCAGGTGTGAGCCCTTTTAATGTAGCATCGTCTTCGGGAGTTTCTTTGTTCTCAATTAATAATACAGGTTTAGTAACTTTTTCGAACGCATCTTCAACAGGAGGGATTTCAACGAACACAGTTTATACTTCACTCTTTTTTGCTGGTGGTACCTCTACACTTGCTACAACCACTGCTTCCACTCTCTCTGTCTCAGGACAAACCACCCTTACTACCGCTTCCGCTACCTCTCTTACCGTCTCAGGACAAACAACCTTAAATACTGCTTCTACCACCAGTATCTCTGGTACAGGACTCACCTTTACAAACGCCTTCATTGCTTCTCTTACCGCAACAGATGCTATCTTCACCAACTCTACCTCTACCTTCTTGGCTGCCGTTAACGCCTCTACCACCAACTCCACCTCATCTAACCTCTTCGCTACCTCATCGAACTTCGTGAATGCTACTGCTACCCGCTTCTTTGCAACGAATGGTACAACCACTCTCTTCGCTGCCGTTAACGCCTCTACCACCAACTCCACCTCATCTAACCTCT
>CAYWWG010000044.1:2671-3934 GCA_964461985.1 uncultured Candidatus Saccharibacteria bacterium | reverse complement strand
ACTGTGGTAAAATAGATTTATGGAGAATAATATTAAGATACGGTGTAGAGCTTTGATTTTAAATGATGAAAAGCTTCTTGTGGTTAAACATGTAGTTGATGATGATTATTATGCATTACCAGGTGGAAAATTAGAAAAAGGAGAAAACCCCGAAGAATGTATAGTAAGAGAAATTCAAGAAGAATTGGGTGTAACAATTCAAAACCCAAAACTCGTTTATATTCATAGATATGAAGATCATAAAAATAGAGATAATATCGAATTTTTCTTTATGGTCGAAAATGGAAAAGATTTTGTTGATCTAGATGGTAAAGATAGATCACACGCTTTTGAACTTGTTGATATTCTTTGGATGAATAAGTGTGATGATATAAATCTTTTACCAAGTCAGTTAAAAGACGAATTTTTGGAAAACAACTTTAATTTAAAAGAAGTAAAATTTATTTAAAATAGTTAAGATTTGTGCAGAGGTGTAGGGTATTGAATAATATTTATATTTGTGGTACTTTAAATAAAAATATTATTGTCATGAAACTAGTAATACAAAAACAGGTCCACGGATCTGAAGTTACAGAAGTAACGAATTCTACTGAAATATGGTTGCCAGCAGATGCGATGGTAACCACTGAATCAGACATTGGTCTGGTGGTGTATGGTGCAGACAGTGCCATAATAGCTTTTTGGAAAGACGGAAAAATAGGTGTATGTCATGCCGGTTTATCTGGTTACACCAAAGGGTTGGTTAAGAAAATGGCAGAAATTTTTGCGGGTGGCGAATGTTATGTCGGACCTTTTTACCACAGGTTTGATATCAGGAAAGATAGTTTCTTTAAGAGCATTGTCGACTATGGTGGCTCACCTTACATTATCGAGGATATACATGGTATTACCTTTAATTTTAAAAAGGCGATACAACATGAATTGATCGGTCTGAATGTAATGATGGATCCAAGATGTACTTTTGATACACCTGACCTGGCAAGTTTCAAACGTGAACACAAAGATGGTTTTGCAACTGAAAACAGGCTGGTGATCTGGATGTCTGAGGGTAAAGCTATGCACCGGTTGTTTAAACCCGGAGAAAATTTACAAAGCTATTTTAATAGCATAAACACCTCCCCGTAGGTGTTTTTTATATTTTGCTTTTTGATATACTATACATGTTATGAACAACACTCACCAAAACGACCCGTTACAAGGTAAAACATTGGCCCATATTTTAGAATACCTTGTCGAAAAACTTGGTTGGGTAGAAATGTCTAA
>CAYWWG010000044.1:0-2571 GCA_964461985.1 uncultured Candidatus Saccharibacteria bacterium | reverse complement strand
GATTTCCGACATGTTTTGTACACTGGCGAACACTGTCAGTTAGTGCTGATGGCCTTACAACCAGGCGAAGAAATCGGGGCTGAGGTACATACTGAAAACGACCAGTTTTTCCGCTTTGAGTCGGGCACTGGTAAGGTAATAATAAACGACACAGAATACATGGTAGCTGACGGCGACGCGGTTATTGTTCCATCGGGTGCCCACCACAACGTTATAAACACATCTGACACAGACATGTTAAAACTATACACCATATACAGCCCAGCCCACCACAAAGACGGCGTGGTACGTGCTACTAAGGCCATGGCTGAGGCAGATGGCCCAGAGTTTGACGGGGTAACCACAGAATAGTCTAAACTGGCTATTTGAGGGTATTAATGGTATAATAGCCCTTATATTAATATTAATACGAAAAGCCACCCTGGTGGCGGATCGAAGAAAAAAATACATGGCAACAACAAAAGCAGCAGGTAAAACAAACAGTGCATTTATGGAACCTAAAAACATTACTCCTGAACTAGAAGCAGTTGTGGGTAAAGGTCCAATGCCTCGTTCTGAAATAACTTCAAAGATTTGGGTTTACATTAAAAAACATAACTTACAAGATGCTAAAGACAAGCGCCTTATAAATACAGACGAAACATTAAAGAAAATATTTGATGGCCAAGCACAAGTAGGTATGATGAAGATTGCAGGTTTTGTTTCAAAACACATCCTTAAATAATATATGCGTATTTCCGTCATTGCTAAAACTAATGCCAAGGCGGACAGTATAGAAAGGGTAACCCAACCGACGTTGGGTCTGGAACCCGTTACAGAACCTGTGGTATACAAGGTGTCTGTACAGGCCGTACCAGTAGATGGTAAAGCGAATCGTGCAATTATTAAAGCACTGGCAAAGTATTTTGACGTAGCACCGAGTAGTGTACGTATTGTCTCGGGTGAGACAGCTAAGAAAAAGATAATAGAAATAGATTTATAAATAAAATACAGAAGCACTAATAGTGTAATTTTGGAAAATCATATATGGCATATAACCAAGGAGGAGATAGAGGAGGTTTTAGAGGTGGCGACCGAGGTGGACGCCCAAGTTTCGGAGGCCCAAAACGTTGGGGTGGTAACGACCGTGGAGGTCGCGATGACAGACAAACAGAAATGTTTAAGGCGGTATGTAGTGAATGTGGTAAAACATGTGAAGTACCTTTCCGTCCATCGGGCGACAAACCTGTTTTCTGTAACGAATGTTTTGGTAAAAAGAAAGGCGACACAGGTACAGCGCCGAGAAATGATCGCGGTCCACGTATGGACTTTGCTCCACGTCCAACAGTACATACACCAGTAGGTGGCGACCCAATGCACAAGCAAATGGAAGCTATCAACAGTAAACTAGATCGTTTGATAAAGCTTATGGAAGGTACTGCTGTAGTAAAACCAGCTAAAGTAGAGAACGTAAAACCATGGGAAAAGACAACCGCCCCAGTAAAAGTGGCAAATGCCCCTGAACTAAAGGCACTGCTTGACCGTGCTATGGACAAACCTGCTAAAAAATCTACATCTAAGCCAGTCGTGAAAAAAGTTGCACCAAAAGCAGTTGCTAAAAAGTCAGCTTCAAAGACAGCAACTAAAAAAGTTGTTGCTAAAAAGAAAAAGTAACCCCGACGCTTTGGTCGGGGCCCCGACCAAAGCGTCGGGGTTACTAACTAACATTAAAATATATGGAAAATAATATTGAGAAAATCTATGATGGTTCCCCAGAATCATTACCAAGAGAAATGATATCAGAAACAACTCCTGAGCAAGATGTGTTGGCGATGAAAAAAGCCTTTGCTGAAGAAAAAGGTGTTAGTATGGAAGACGTTTTAGAAATAAATGGTCATTTTGTTGTTAAAGAAGGCGCTACACTAGTGCACACAAAAGACGATGGTACAGTTAACTAATATATAAAATTTATGAACCCAGAAGATAAATTTGGAAAGCAAATAACATTAGAATTTCCTGAAAAAAAAGAAGAACAGGAAAAACCTAAAACATCACCTGTCGAAGATTTTATTACTAAGCGTGATAAGATTGCAGAACGTTATGGTATTCTAAATAAAGAATCTATGAGGCTAGAAGACGATGTATGGTATGTAGGTGCATTAACATTAGATTCTTTCTTAGATATAACTGAAGATGGCAACCGCCAGGTTCATGATAAAAATTTTGGTTATAGGTAAATTTATTTGTGTTTAGATCAAAAATACTAAAATACTTTGTTCGGAAACGCCGACCAAAGAAAAAAATATCTGCAGCTCGGCGCCAGCAAACAGAAGTGGCTCGTGCTCTTGTTACAGCGAAACTGATAGAGTGGAACGCGCTCTATCAGTTTTCGTATTCTCGTGTATTTATAAAGAATCAGAAAACCCGGTGGGGTAGTTGCTCGTCGAAACGTAACTTGAATTTTAATTATAAAATAATACACCTGCCACCACACCTAGTAGACTACCTTATAGTGCACGAACTATGCCACCTGCAACATTTGAACCATGGCCCAGCGTTCTGGGACCTGGTAGCACGTGCCCTGCCAAACTA
>CAYWWG010000043.1:0-4193 GCA_964461985.1 uncultured Candidatus Saccharibacteria bacterium | reverse complement strand
TTATTTGCAAAAAAATAAGTGCGGGGGTATACTATGCACCTATGGCAATGTTAGACTACAATGAAATCAAAGAGCGAAAAGTAATAATATACGAAGGCGAACCGTATGAAGTATTAAGTTCATGGGTTTTCCGAAAACAACAACGCAAACCAGTCAACGCAACAAAGATTAAAAATCTACTTACTGGACGCGTAGCGGAAGTTTCTTTTCATGTTTCAGACAAAGTAGATGAAGCTGAACTAGGTAAAAGAAAAGTTAAATTCCTTTTCGAAAACAAAGGCGAACTAATGTTCTGTGAAGAAAACGACCCTGCTAAAAGATTCCCTATTCCGAAAGAAAAAATTGGTACACCTGCAAAATTCTTAGCACCAAACATGATAGTTGACCTGGTTACATACGAAGATGAAGATGAAAATGAAATAATAATTGGAGTTTCATTACCAATTAAAATGACATTTGTTATAAAAGAAGCTCCACCGGCAATAAAAGGTAGCACTGCTACAGGTGGCAACAAAGTGGCAACACTAGAAGGCGGAGCAACTATAAACGTACCAATGTTCCTAGAAGCTGGCGACAAAGTTGTCGTAAACACAGAAACTGGAGAATATGTCGAGCGAGGCTAATAAAAAAGACCCATCTATGGGTCTTTTTTATTAGCCTCGCGAAGAATTCTAAAAAACGATTCATTCTGAGTTTTTTAGATAAGAGCGAAGAATTCTAAAAAACGATTCATTCTGAGTTTTTTAGATAAGAGCGAAGAATTCTAAAAAACGATTCATTCTGAGTTTTTTAGATAAGAACGCGGTAAAAAATAAAACCCCCGTTTAGGGGGTTTTATTTTATTTAGCTACGAACGGTAGCAAGCCCATAAAACGAGCACGCTTTACTGCTGTAGTAAGTTTACGTTGATTAGACGCTGAAAGTCCTGAACGGCGGCGACCGATCATACGGGCGTTTGGCGCAAGGAATTTCTTAAGTATATCAGTATCTTTATAGTCGATAAACTTTATGTTATTTGAGGTAAAAAAGTCTTGTTTCATATATTTTTAATAGTAGTGATTAAAACGGAATGTCTTCTACGTTGATATCTTCTTCAGGGTATTCGATTGCATCCATGTCGTCTGCTTGAGACGCCTTTGCAGGAGTAGAATCTGTAGTAGGTGCAGACGCTGAACGTACCGCACTACCATCTGTCTTTGGACCAAACTGGAATGTGTCAACAATTATTTCTGTGCGGTATTTTTTAGCACCCGCAGCGTCGTCCCAGGACCTGGTTTGGATACGACCTTCAACATACAACGAAGCACCTTTTTTACAATATTGAGCTATAAGTTCTGCTTGTTTACCAAACGCTACTAGGTTGTGGTATTCAACAGCCTCTTTCTTAGCTCCGTTTGTATCTTTCCAGGTACGGTTAGTTGCCAATGAAAATGATGTTACCTTCATTCCTGATGGTAGGGCTTTCATTTCAGGGTCGCGAGTCAAGTTGCCCATAATTGTTGCTTTATTGATATACATAGAGAATTCGTTTTTTAATTAATTAACTTGTTGTTTCAATAGTGTCAGTATTTTCTGTTGCTACATCTTCTATTATAGCTTCATCGGCAATAGTTGCAATTTCATCTACAACTGATTCGTCTCCGATAATAATAGGATCTGCACCAGCGGCACTGCCATCAGTAGGGGCATGTTTACGTGAATCACGTTTTGGAGCAACTTTTTTAGGTGCTAAGGTACTTTCTTTTACTGTCTTTATAAGCAAGTAACGAACTAGGTCGTCGTCGCGGTCTAATGTCATTTTTATAGATTCAAGTATGGTTGCGGGTGCTTCCATCTTAAACCATCCAAAATATGCATTGCTTACACGTTCGTGTTTATTATTTATAACTTTGATCATTGTATACGCCAAACTTATAAATTCTGGGTATTCTTCTGATATAAATGTACTGCCTGATTTTTCGAATAACGCTTTTAATGCAGTTACTTTTTTTGATACATCTCCTTCCGGAATTGTTGGCATCAAAAGGTATGAAAACTCATATACCTGGGTTTTTGTATCTTCCATATTTTTTATTATTTATTAAAAGTTCCTACTTCGGACTGTGTAAGTAGCCATATAGCACGCTCTACTCAAATAGGATCTATGCGGGCTACTATAGCAAATAAAATGGGTTTAGTAAAGGGTCGGAAAATTATACAACACTAAACACTCGCTTTGCATTTTCGTTCAACTGTAGACGTACCATTTCTGGGTCTAGGCCCTTTATTTCGGCGATTTTTTTATAAACTTCAACAACATAGTCAGGCTGACAACGTTTGCCTCGATAAGGCACAGGGGCAGCAAAAGGCGCATCGGTTTCTGCCATTATGTTTTCTAAAGGTAGGTATTTTATAACTTCATTGTATTCGTCTGTAAAAGTTATCGGCCCATCAAAAGACACAGTATGCCCCGCCTCGACAATGCGTTTTGCAACAGGAACATCACCGACAAAGAAATGAAAGTTGCACTTTAGTAATGAGTGTACAGCGGAAAGCGCATAGGTTTCTAAGATATCTAAAACATCATTATATGCATCTTGTGTACCTTTAGATGGACGGGCGTGTATCATCAAAGGTTTTTTAGCATCTATTGCTAACTCGATATGTTTTATAAAAACTTCTTTTTGTTTTTGTTTTGTATTGTTTATTTCTTCTTCAGCACCATCTATTCTAAAATAGTCTAAACCTGTTTCCCCTATTGCCACAACTTTTTTATGTTCTGCTAATTTCTTATATTCTTCTACATTAAAAACTTCCGTAGAATTATCTGCGGGGTGCATACCCACACAAGCAAAAAGGTTTTCATTTTTATCTGCCAATTCTACAGCCATTTTAGAACTTTCAAAATCAACCCCTACTGTAATAGTGGCTATACGTTGTTGTTTCATTTGTTCTATTACATGTTCCCGATCAGCCTGCCCGAATGACTCGGTCGAGCGGGAATCAAACTGTTTTAGGTTAAGGTGCGAATGCACGTCGATGTAGTTAAATGACATATTAAAAGAATAACATAAAACCCCAATATTTTAAAAACATCGGGGTTTCTTTTGATCTTTTTTATATGATCGGATTTTCATTTATCAAACCCGAAAGGTCGTACCCTATTCGGAACTCATTATCATTTTCCGGAACATCAATGAAGTCTATTTCAACTAAGCCTTTCCAGTATGTTGAAATTCTTTTTAAAAGATCCTTAACTTCTTCTTTGGAATTAGCTATCTCCCTTCTGGTTACATTTTCCATTTTAATGGCCGGCGTAAAACCAGAACTGGCAAGTGCAAAGATTTGACCGGTAACGTCCACCTTAATATCAAAACCTTGTATCAAATAATACATCAAATCAACATCTTTTTCACCTTGGGTGAAATAAATACCAAATATTTTTTTAAGGTCATCGGCAGAGAAATCAAATATCTTTCCTTGAAGAAAAATTAAAATTTCATATTTCAAGCGTTCAATTTGATCATCAAGCTCCTTTTTGAAAATATTATCTACTTCGTGTTTTGTTCTAAACAAAACGCTTATAGAAATTATGTTCGGGTTAATGTTTTTTACTAGGTCTTCTAACCTTGCAATTTCTGATTGTTTTTTAGTGTTCATGGCTGTAATTTTTTTTAAGATTACATTTTTTTGTTTAAAATGTCAAATACAGTACCCCCACCCAGCCTCCCCCTAATCTAGGTGGAGGGGTCATGAAATAACTTCTAAACAAACCTTTATTTTCTTTATTACATTTTCTATGTCGTTTATGACTTCACTATTCCAAAAACGCAAAACGGTGATGCCTTGCATTTCGGCAAAGGAATCTCTTTCTTTATCATATTCTTTATTATTTTTATGTTGCAAACCATCAAGCTCAATAGCAAGCTTTGCTTTAGTACAATAGAAATCAAAAATATATGGACCAAAAGAATATTGACGCGTAAATTTATAACCTAACTTATTATTTCTTAAATTCAACCATAAAAATTTTTCTTCTTTAGTAGCAGAATTTCGTAAATCTTTACGACGCAGTTTTAATTTTGGGTCGTTATGAATAAACATAATTACATTATAACCCCATCCGACTTCCCCTTAAGGTAAGGGGAAGAGTAATTTATCCTCCCCTTTTATAAAGGGGTGAACTTGGGACGGGACCCAAGTGCAAGACCTTG
>CAYWWG010000042.1:0-4281 GCA_964461985.1 uncultured Candidatus Saccharibacteria bacterium | reverse complement strand
AACTCATGTCGCCATATGGTTTTACGCATGGGTCTGTGCCAGCATTCCCGCCACCTTGGTTTCCACCAGTGTTGTTTCCGTTACCACCGCCACCCGTAATGTCAACAAGGTCTCCGCCGCTTGTGTCGGTGCCTCCATTTAGGTCGCTTCCGCCTGTACCACCCCCCGTACCGTTTCCATTACCTGATCCATTTGTGTCAGTTCCATTAAAACCGTATCCAATAGTAGAATATTTATTTCCTTTTCCATCAGTTCCGTCACTATTATTAGAACCATTTTCATTGCCGTAACTTCCACTGCCTATTGGTGTTCCGTCAGGGTTTAGTCTGTTGTTTGGGTCAAGTTGGCCTAGGTCTACACCTGTTTTGGTTTTCGTAGAATCTTTTGTTGCAGAGCCTGATCTTGTTATCCACCATATGCCCATAACAATAGCTATAATAGCAAGTATTACTAGAGCGATTATTATTCTTTTTTTTCTTTTATCTTGTTCCATAATATTTTTTATTATTGAATATAACCATGGCTTTGACATGTTACATACCAGGCTTTGTGGTATGTTGAATTTATGTCAAAGATATCGTTTTTATTATTTTTCGACATCTGGTATTTTCTATCACAGACACAAGGTAATTTATTTTTGTTTACAGGTACGCCATCGATAATGTTGTCGCAGACTTCTGTAAATAGTGAATCGTATTTAGGTTGTAGTGCTTTTACTGCATCTGTTGCCTCGCCTGTTGCCCGTAACTGAATAGAGTTTTGGTAAAGGGTGTTTGTGTATTCTTCACTATGATCCATTTCTTTTATCAGTTGCTGTCGAATGTTCCACATCGGTGTTAGTACTGGGCTGTATTGGTATATGGCAGGGTTTTCGTATCTGTCAGCTATCATTTTACTGTAACCATCATAAGCTTCTTGTATCTTAGACACCTTATTATCTACAGATCCGTTTAACCATTTGTCTTTAACATCACTGACTGATGCATGGTTGTCATTTAAAGGTGTTACAAAAAAGTTGTTAGTAATAAATGACATTAGTTGGTCGCGGTCTTTTGAATCTTGAGCTCCATAAGAGAAAGCCACGATTTTATTGATGTCGTTCTCTATAGTGTCGCGCCAATTAGGGGTAGGTCCTGGAACACAATAATCTAGTTCACCAATATCTTCTTGAACTACACTTATTTCGTTAGACATAGCTTGAATGTGTTGCAAGTAACCAACAGAGGAATTTGTTGATAAGTAGTTGTATGGGCTGTCTTGTATTTCTATAGTCGTAGGTAAAATACTACGAACTTTAAATGGATCGTCTTCTCGGCCTTGACCCTGCCAGTAATCGCCACTATCTAGGGGTTCACCCGGAGTTGAACTGTTGATGCCAAGGTTGTCTGTTGGGTACATAGCTTTATAGTTGTAACCAGATTTTTGACTCAATGAGTCTAAGCCTTTTTGAGCTAGCTGGTTTAATAGAGCATCAAAAACAGCAGAAAAAGATTTGTTCATATCGTCGGCAAGTTCTGCTTGGCGTAGTGGTGAACCTAATACACCTGTAAGTTGCTCAGAAATGACACTGCCTGGTGTTACCGTTTTCCATTCTAGACAAGTTGAATTATCAAAAGCTGACTTTGCGTCATTAGCCTTTTTTTCAGCTTGAGATTTTAATGATGCATATGCTTTGGTTGCAGCCGCTAGTGTTGCGTCATATTTAGGGTCTTTTTTAAGTTGTTTTGTTACTGGGTCTACTACTAATGATCTGTTTACACCAGCATTGTTAAAGTAGTTGTCAATAAAATCTTTTTCATTCGTAACAAAAACAGTACTGTCGCCTTGGGCTTGTTTTTTTTCAAAATCAGATAGAGGTTTGTAGTCTTTAGGGTTTACACATTTTTTTTGTGAAAGAAATCCTTTGTTGTTTTGGAGTTCTCGAGATGTTTCTGCAATTTTGTTTTGCACCGCTTTTTCTTTTTGATCAGTTACAAGTAAGGCAAAACCAAGTGGGTCATTGGCTGGGTTTGATGTTAAGTTATACCAACTCGTCCAACCACCACCTTTTTGGAAGTCGTTTGTAAAAACTTTACCTGGACCTGTGTACGCAGTTTTTTGTTCAAAGGTTTGTTTTGTTTCCATTATCAATTGCTTTGCAATTTCTTTGGCAAAAGCCTGGCCACCTTGTTTAGTAATTGCGTATGGTGCAACAAGGTCTTTAATCTGGGTGTTTTGAATTTTTTTATAGAAATTTTGGTCGTCAGTTGTCCAAAATGGGTTACCATCAAAACCACTGTTTATCCATGCTACTGTACGGTTTGTAATTTGTTGTATGGCAATACGTGAAGCTAAATAACCAATTTTGTTTAAACATGTTTGTCTAAAATCATTATTTGGATCTTTTGTTGCAACCTTGTCTGTGTCTTTTTTACTAACTAAATTATTTAAAAAACTTCCTATTTTACTGGTTGCTGGTATACACCCTATTAGTGTTGAACCAACTTGTGATGGTTTAATTGCTGGTTTTGCTATGTTTGACTCAGCGCTACTTATTGCAGGTAAAAATATTAAACCTATTAATAAAAAAGCTGTGGAGAATATTTTTTTTATTTTTTTATTGTGAAGCATATGTTTGTATTTTATCTATAACCACATCTAAATCTGTAATGGTTTTATTATACCCCACCACACCACGAATACCAACAACACTATCTGAAAACAATGACTGTGTTTGAGTTAATTCGCTTGCAATACTGTATAGGTTATTAATAAGGTTAACGTGGTCATTAGATATTTCGACTGGAACTTTTATGTTTGTCAGTTTTTTTGCCAGGTCGTTGTATGAAACAATAATCGGATTTAAGTCTGGTAAATGACTTGGGTCTTCGTGTTCTAGTGCGTAATATATTATAGGTAATTCATCGCCAATACCCACAGCCGTTTTTTTATTGAAGAAACTTGGAGCCATGGACGCAATGTTTTTAAAATATGCGGTCTTGTTTGCTTTAGTGTTTGGAACTAGAACCAGGTCATTTACAGATATTGATTCAGATTTGGTTGTGTCTTCTGTTACATATTGGGCTACGTTGTTTGCTATTTCTGCATAATTGCTTTCCATGGTGCTTGGGTCACCTTTAGAAGTAATAGCGTTTATGGTTGCAAATAACTGTTTGCTTAATATATCTGTTTTATTATCGTTTTGAGCATCCTCAGTATTTAAAACTTCTTGTTTTTGAGCTATATATTCACTATCTGGAATACCATTAAAAGTAGCTTTTTTTGTTGGATCTGTACCCCAAAGCTTTTCTTGCCAGTCATAAACACCATCATTGTCTGTATCTATCGAGGCAATAATGTCAGCTTGTTCAGCTGTTACTGGGTGTGTTTTCCCTGCAAGGTTTACTATGTATTTAAATAATTTTGGGATTGTTAATATTAGCACTACTAATAATGCTAAAAATATTAGTCTTTTCTTAAATAAATCACTCGGTAAATATTGTTTAATATCCATAAATTTTGTTTTAATTATTATTTCTTTGCTCCATAACCACCTGTTGTTTTAAAGTGTTTTGTGTCTATAGACCACGAAGGCATATATATTGGGCCAGTAGGGGTTGTGATGTAACAAGTATTAAAATTAGGTGCAATGTCTATTAAGCCCAGTGTTTGTGAACCGTAGTTTATACTTTCTTTTGTACCTTGTATTGTTAGGGGTGCTGGTATTGGAAAACCACCAGAGCTTTTATGTGTTATTGCGTACTGAGATGTACAGGTCATTCCGTATACTGATGTAGTTACTATTTTACCACCCAAAGATGCTTTTGTCGGCATTGAAAGTGCATAAGAGTTTTTATAAATTCCTCCAATACAAAAAATAATAAAAACACTCAATGTTATATAAATTATATCAGTACGATTCATTTATATATTATACCTTTTGCTTTTACTAATTAGCAAGTTGTTCTGCCATGTTTAACCAAACATTAATATGTATGTCTTCAGCTCGAATGTCTTTGGGTAGTTTGTTTTTCGAAAATTGTTCTTCTATCCATTTAGAATCGTAACCACCTTCTTTTAGATTTCCAGCTAGTTGTTTGCGTTTGTGAGCAAAAGCCGTTTTGATGAGGTGAAAAAAACTTTCTTCGTGTGTGTGTGAAACAAAGTTGCTTCTATTTATGTTTTTTACTGATATTATTGCCGAGTCTACTTTAGGTGCAGGATTAAAATACCTTTTTGAAACAGTGGAAACATATGTGGGTGTACCGTATGCCTTAACCGAAAGAGAGAGAATGCTTTCTT
>CAYWWG010000041.1:0-4362 GCA_964461985.1 uncultured Candidatus Saccharibacteria bacterium | reverse complement strand
TCTTGGTCTTCACAAAATGCTAACAGTTGTAGCATGTCTGTGCCCGGAAACAATACTGTTCCAAATCTACCTACTTATTCTAGTGGTTGGACGTTCACTGATGGTCCAGGTCAATATGTACTAACATGTAAAGACACAAGTGGTGTGTATTCTTCTGGTGGATATGATTCTGTAAATGCAACACAATGTATACCAAACTTTAGTATCAATAGTTCTATGTTATGTAATGGTAACCCTAATGGAAACAATGGTGTTATAACAGACAACTCATTCCAAAAAGTCGTATTTAAATCAAGTACAACTTATGTAGCTAAAATACCAGTAAACATAACTCCTCAGTCTGGTTTTACTTCTGATATTAGTTACACATTCTTAAAACCTGCAACCATACCATGGTCAAAGATATCTGTTAAATGGGCTAGTGGTGCAACTGGTAACACTGTAGTAAAAACAAATAGTGGTGGTTATGCTGACACATTAATATTAACAGCTTCTAGTCTAGCTGATATGAACGATTTATTTACAGGGGTTGCTAATAGTTACCAAGGTGTAACTATACAAGCACAGCGTGTAAATAGCACCCCTGCACAACTAAAACCTAACCCACCAGTTTATAACTTTAGTGTCTGTGCTCCTGGTGCAGGTGGTGTAAAACCAATATTTATTGAATCTTAAAAATAACAAAAAACCCGAAAAAACGGGTTTTTTTGTTTACTTTAAAAGTAGTAGAGTGTTATAATACATATAGTCGTATGACTTATTAATAATGTAGTTAATTTTATGAATCAGAATCAAGAGGAAATACCTAAGGATACAGAAGAAGCAATAGCTGCAGAAAAAGCTAACGAAAATATTCAAAAACAAGAAGTTGCAAAAGACCCTTTTGCAGCGGGGCGTGAAAGAATGGATAAAATAGGTAGTTTTTTTAATAAAATGAAAGACAAGGCCAGTCAAATAACATCAACAGTTGGTGCAAAAATGTCTAGGTTTTTTTCAAAAGCTAAAACTTTTGGGGGTTATGCAGTAGCAGCTACTTTGTCTGCACCTGAATTAACACAACAAGCTTATGATGTAACCACAGAAAAAGCAAAGCAAGTTGATCAATGGATGGGTGACAAAGCTGAACAGGTTGGTCATGCTATAGGCACAGGTGCTGCTGCAGCTGGCCATGCTGCTGTAGAAACCGGCAAGTTTGTGGGTAATGTAGCTTTAGATACAGGTGCTGTTATAGTGGGTGGCGCTGTTTTAGCAGGTAAAGCTGCGGTTGAAGGTACCGTTATGGCTGGTAAGGCTGCATATGAAGCAGTGGATAGTGGTATGGACTACTTAGCTCAAAAAGGCGAACAAGTCGGTGTGTGGGTCGAAAAAACTGGTGACCAGTTTGTAGACTCAGTTGGCAAAAATGTAGAAAAAGCTAAAAATTTTACTATTGAAAAAGCACAGCAAGCAAAAGATATAGCTGTTGCAGGTGGTCAGATTGCACAAATGATTGCTTTCCTGGCTAAAGAAAATACTATTGAAGGTTTTAATGCTACCAAGGACGCTGTTGCTAAACAATACAATAACGTTAAAACATATGGTGAAAACGCAATAGCATCTGCTAAGTACCGCTTTGCCGAAGCCAAAAAATCGTTTCGTGAAGGTTTAAATAACTTCCGTATGCGTCGCATTAATTCAATGCTTCAGAAAATTGAACAAAATGGTAATGCAGATCCAATGTTAGTTGAAAAGTTTAATAAATTGTCTAAATCAGTGATTGAGAAAACACAATTAATGCAAGATCTAGAAATGGTAGCCTAATAATTATATTATATGAATACACAAGAATACATAGAAAAAATAAAAAACAGCACGCTTTCTGATAAAACAAAACAAAAAATACTTGCATTGCTAGACGGCAAGGAATTAACTTTTGAGATCAAAGAAGAAATCAAGGACATAATTCAAGCTGAAATAGATGAAGAAACCAAAGATTTGTTTGTTACAGAAGAAGACGAATCTGAATTAGAAGGTCTAAATTCTACTTTATCTGCAACATCAGACAGTATTGAAAAAGACCTTTCAGATGATATGGACTTTGTTGACTCAGAGATGGGTAAAGTAAATACAGCAGTAGGGGAACTAGATAAAATGGTAGACGAAGACCAAATACAACAAATAAAAGCAAAAATGTAATTAAGTCATACATAAAGAATAGCCTTATTTTATAAGGCCTTTTTTTATGTTTTTTGTTTGACTATATTATATAAATATGTTATTGTACTAAGGTAAGTTCTATAACAATTTTTAATACTAATACTCAGTATATGGAAAACAAACCAATTAGAATCGGAATTGTAGGTCTTGGCGAACATATGGTTCGTGCTCATGTAAAACATCTTTTAGAAATTGAAGATGTAATAATTGCCCGGTATTTTGATCCGGGAGAAAAAGTAGATACCTCAAGTTTTAACGATGTGGCTAAAAAACCCATTGATTCAACTTTTGAAGAAATTCTGAATGATGAAAGCATCAATGTTGTATTCATTGGTTCTCCTGATAAATATCATGCAGTACAAATGTTGAGATGCATTGAATCAGGCAAACATGTCTTCTGTGAAAAACCAATGGTGGTTACTTTCGATGACAAGAATGTTTTACAAAAAGCCCTCGATTTGGCTAGTGTAAATAATGTTGTAATTTCCAGTTGCCACCCACGGCGTTTTGACCATCCTTTTGTTTGGTTGAAAAAACAGTTGAGTGATGAAAGGTGGGTTAAAGAAAAATTTGGTACTATAACAGATTTCAATTTTGATTTCTGGTATCATGAAGTCACTGATGAATGGAAAAAGGACCGGAGTTTGTTAAAAGACCATTTTGGTCATGAAATAGATTTGTACCGTTTTTTATTTAATAATAAAAACAATTGGTATGCCGCAATGATATACGACGACTATGATAAATACAAAGTTGTAGGTAAGTCTGAAAGTGTTGAATTTCCAAATTTTGAATTTACTGGCAATCGTTCGTTGTCTGAAAAGGTTTATCAAGAAACTGTTACAATCAAAGGTACAAAGGATGCGTTTGTTATGCAAATTAATTCCGGAGTCGGTTTTTGGATGAAGAATGCGCTTACACAAGAATATCCTAAATTGGATTATGAAGATAAATTCAAAATTGTGAATGAAGATTTCATAAACGCCGTCAGAGGGATTTCAAAACCATACTTAACACATGAAGATATGTTAATTAACAACATTTCTGGAGTTGAGTTGGTTCGCACTGGGAACTACTTTCCAATGGTGCAGGTGAAAATGAGAAGGTAAAAAGTAAAGCCGTGGTTTTTATGCCGCGGCTTTTTTATATTTAAATAATCTCCACAAAATAGTATACTCTCGGTACGCATATTTTCCTGCTGGAAAATTGCTTTTCTCGGCCCAGTCGGCCTGCGAAGAACGTCGAGCATATCTATTTTGTTACGAGTATTTATGATGCTGAAGAGTTTATGGTAAACATTGCATCTAAGTATTTCCAGAAAGTTTCGTTGTTAGAAAGTTTGGCTACGCATTCACTAGCTTCGGCTTCCATGCGGGCCTTTGGATGTAGTCCGTCTAGTGGGTAGTGGCGGTAAACCCAGGCGACTTTGTCTCCATATTTATCTTTTACTTGGTGCATAGTTGCATGGAATTTTTGGCAGTATGGGCAGTCAGAATCAGAATATTCTACTATAACAACTGGTGCGTTCGCATTACCTAAAATATGATCGCCGGGTAGTATTACAGTAGGTGACTTTGGTTTTTGGTCGTCTGTTATTGGCACAGTTTTTCCTGCAAGACCCATGTCTATAGCTGCGTTTATTGTTTCTACAGGTAATGCACCAACAACTTGTATTTGTTGATTTGTGCTAGCAATTATTATAATAGATGTCGGTGTGCCTTGAATGTCTAATGGTTTTGCAAGTGTAGCTTGGTCTACAACTTTTTTTGACATAGTGCCTGCATCCATGCAAGCTTCGAATTTAGTTGCATTTATACCCATATTTGTAGCAAATAGTTCTATTGCGCTGTACATCTTATTTCCAGTGGGCTTGCTTATTGCTTTTGATGGTGCAAAAACGAATATTAAAGCTAGTCCGATTATAACTGCAGCTGTAACTATGGCCTGAGGTATGCCAAAACTAGGTGTATTGTTTTGGTCTGTGGAGGTGCTTTTTGTTGTACCTTCGTTATTTTCTATAGGTGTATTTGTTCCATTATGTATAGTTTGTTCATTTTCCATGTGTGTATTATACCCTGTAGTAGAACTTTTACAAACTGTAGCCTACAATTAAATTGTTGCATTTATGCTAAATTATGCTATTATATTCATACGCCGCTTTAGCTC
>CAYWWG010000040.1:0-4373 GCA_964461985.1 uncultured Candidatus Saccharibacteria bacterium | reverse complement strand
TGATTCCAAATAATTCTGGTATTGCGGTTGAATATTCAATTCCTAGAACAAAAAATCGAATTGATTTTATAATAACTGGTCAAGATGAAAATAATAATGATAAAGTAATTATAATTGAATTAAAACAGTGGACTGACATACAAATTACAGATAAGGATGCAATGGTTATCACTAGATTTCAGCAAGGATTAAGTGAAGAACTACATCCTTCGTATCAAGCATGGTCATACTCAGCTCTACTAAATGGTTTTAATGCAACAGTTTACGATGAAAAAATCGGATTAGAGCCTTGTGCTTACTTACACAATCATATTGATAATGATGTAATTAAAAACTCATTTTATGATGATTATACAAAAAGGGCACCTGTATTTTGCAAAGGTGAAAAGGAAAAATTGCAAAACTTTATTGCAAAATTTATCAAACATGGTGATAAAACAAATATCATGTATCGTATTGATAATGGAGAGATTAGACCATCGAAAAATCTTGCAGACAGTATGGTTTCAATGATGAAAGGTAATCAGGAGTTTGTAATGATAGATGATCAAAAAATTGTTTATGAAAACGCTCTATCTATAGCTAGAAAATCTGATAAAAATAATAAAAATGTTTTAATTGTTGAAGGTGGTCCAGGTACCGGAAAATCAGTTGTAGCTATTAATCTAATCGTTGCAATTACGAAATTAGGATTAAATACTCAATATGTAACAAAGAATGCTGCACCGCGTGCTGTTTTTGAGAGTAAGCTCACTGGAACTTTGAAGAAGACTGAAATATCAAATATGTTCACAGGTTCAGGTTCATATATTGGTTGTGATCCAAATACATTCGATTGTCTTATCGTAGATGAAGCCCATCGTCTAAATGAGAAATCTGGAATGTTTAAGAATCTAGGTGAGAATCAAATTAAAGAAATAATAGAAGCCTCAAAATCTTCAGTATTTTTCATCGATGAAGATCAGAAAGTTACATGGCATGATATTGGAAAAAAGGATGAAATCCGAAAATGGGCTGACAAGCTTGGAGTAAAAGTTCACGAACTAAAACTTGAGTCTCAATTTCGTTGTAATGGCTCAGATGGATATTTGTCTTGGCTAGATAACGTTCTTCAGATAAGTGATACAGCAAATACAACTCTCGAAGATATAAAATATGATTTCAGAGTTGTTGATTCACCAGAAACTTTGAGAGAATTAATTTTTAAAAAAAATGAAATAAATAATAAAGCGAGACTCGTTGCTGGTTATTGTTGGAATTGGGTTAGTAAAAAGAATAAAAATTCTAATGATATTGTATTTCCAGAATATAATTTTTCAATGAAATGGAATCTTGCTAGTGATGGAAATATTTGGATTATCTCCTCAAAATCTGTAAATGAGATTGGTTGTATTCATACATGTCAAGGTCTTGAAGTTGATTATGTCGGTGTTATTGTTGGTGATGATTTTGTTGTAAGAAATGGCAAGGTAGTTACAGATCCGAGTAAGCGTGCTAAGACAGACGCTTCGTTAAAAGGTTATAAAAAAGCATTAAAAGAAAATAAGGAATATGCAAATGAAAAAGCTGATGCGATAATAAAAAATACTTATCGAACACTTATGACTCGAGGAATGAAAGGTTGTTACGTATATTTTAAAGACAAAGAAACAGAATTATATTTTAAGGATAGAATTGGTAAAAATACTATTTCAATTAAAGAAGATACTATTTCAATACAAAAAGAAATCTTACCACCTAAAGCTGTAAAGTCACCATATCAAGTAGAAATGGTGGGTATTCCTCTTGTTGGGTCTGCACCGTGTGGCTTACCACTTATGAGCGAAGAAAATACAGAGGATATTATAATGGTAGAAAAAAGCAAATTAAAACCAGGAACTAAATATTTTATAGTCAGAGCTACTGGTAATTCAATGAATAAAGTTGGAATAAATGATGGTGACCTTGTTTTATGTCGATATGCAGAAAAAGGTGAGACTGGTGATAGAGTTATTGCTTTGCTAGGTGGTGAAAATGTAACTATTAAATATTATGACAAAATTGACGGAAGAAGAGTTTTGCTACCAAAAAGTACAGATCCTGAATTTAAACCAATTTATCCAGAAGAAGGTGATGTTGTACAGGGTATAGTTCAAGAAGTGATAAACCAATTAGACGAAGAATAATTTATGTCTGAATATTACAACCCAAAGAGAATAGAGTCGTGGAATTATGGAGGGAAGAATTGGAAGCTTAGTCGGTCTAAGATTGATTTGTTTTTGGAATGCCCACATTGTTTCTACTTGGACAACAAGCTTGGAGTCAAAAGAGTTCCTGGGTTTCCTTTTTCCATAAACAGTGCGGTGGACCATCTTTTAAAGCAAGAGTTCGACTACCATCGAGTGAATAAAACACAGCACCCGTTTCAAGAAGAATACGGCATCGATGCCATACCAGCCCAGCATGAAGACATTGATAAATGGAGGCACAACTTTACCGGTGTGCAATATTTGCATGAACCTACGGGGCTACTTGTATCTGGGGCGATAGATGACTTGTGGATAAATAGTAAGGGCGAATATATCGTTGTGGACTATAAGTCGACAGTCAAAGATGAAGCAGTAACCGAGCTTGATAAAGATTGGCAGGACGGCTATAAACGCCAAATGGAGGTATATCAGTGGTTACTAAGGCAAAATGAGCTCAATGTTTCCGATACAGGGTATTTCGTATACTGTACAGGCAAGATGGACAAGCAGGCTTTCGATAAGAAGATTGAATTTGATGTGAACTTGATCGCCTACAAGGGCGACGATTCTTGGGTGGAGAAAACTTTTTTTGATATCAAGAAGTGCCTCGAAAGTCCTACCATACCCGCACCAAGCGCCCACTGCGACTGGTGCGCGTACCGTCAGGCTGTAGAGGAGGCGGAAAAATAACACGAACTGTTGCAAAAATAGAAACAGTTTAGTTTTATATAAAATAAGGCTTAAATTCGTTAAAAAAACGTAAATTTGGGGTTAAATAACTGAAATTTGACTCAAAACCGTTAAAATTGAATAAATTTTGATGATTTTAACGGTTTTGGTTGACTTTATCGTTAATATTAAATATAATAGATATATGGCAAATGTATTAAAGGCATATAATAAAATACAAGAATTGAGAGAACGCTACTATAAGGCTGTTGTAGGTAAAGAATCTCTCATTAGAATGATCAATGAAGTTGAAGTCTCTGATCAGGTGTATAACTCGAATGCTATTGAAAATAGCACTCTTTCGCTTGAAGAAACAGATAAAATATTGCGTCAAATTGAACTCGAAAGATATATATCAGAACGAGAAATTTTTGAAGCGAAAAACCTTGCTCGTGTGGTAACTTATGTTGAAACAAAATCAAAAGAATCTGAACTTGATTTTAGTATTATTTTATCTCTGCACAAAATGCTGATATCAAATATACGTGACGATATAGCTGGTCGTTTTCGTAATAAAGACGAATGGGTTCGTGTTGGTGACCATATTGCGCCAAACCCTCTTGAAGTTGAAGATAGATTGCAAAAAGTTTTAACTGAATACAATTCAAATACAGCTGAATCTATTGTAAAAAGAATTGCTAAGTTTCATTTAGGTTTTGAATATGTACACCCGTTCTGTGACGGTAATGGACGCATCGGAAGAGTTTTAAATAATTATTTGCTTACTAGGGGTGGGTATGTTCCTATAAATATAAAATTTATAGACCGTGCTACATATTATAATGCTTTTAAAGAATTTCAAACCAAGGGTGTTACTAAAGTAATGGAAGATATCGTGGCCAAGGCACTAACTAATAGTTACCATAAACGTTTGGCGTATCTTGAGAATAAAGTAATAGTGAATTTAGTAGATTACGCAAAGGAAAATAAACTTTCTCATGCAAACCTAATAAACAAAGCTAAACGTCAAACCATAGAAGCTTTCATAGAGCGTGGTGTGTGGAAAATTGGTGTTGAAAAGAAAAATAATAAATAAATTATGAACTATTGGCTAATTAAATCCGAGGCGTCGTGCTACAGCATCGACGACTTGAAATATGACAAGAAAACTGCGTGGGAAGGTGTTCGTAACTACCAAGCCCGGAACTTTATGGTTTCAGTTATGCAAGTGGGCGACAAAGTACTTTTCTATCATTCACTCGGTACAGACAAAACACCTGCGGGTGTGTACGGTGTTGCGCGTGTTGCTAGCCCGGCCCATGCCGACGAAACTCAGTTTGATAAGTCTGATGAACATTACGACCCAAAGGCAATAAAGCCGAAAGCGGGGAATGCTGGTAAAGTTATATGGCAATGTGTAGACATGGCATATGTGTCAAAGTTTAAACACCCAGTTACCTTGGCAGAAATGCGCCT
>CAYWWG010000039.1:0-4564 GCA_964461985.1 uncultured Candidatus Saccharibacteria bacterium | reverse complement strand
GACACAATGTCTGCCCACCCTTTGATATTGTTACTCGGTTTGGTATTGGCCGGCTTTGGTATAGCGGCAATACTACGTAGCAAGTCGGCAAAGCCTAAGATTGATTATTTTTTACTAAAAATACCTGTTATTTCTAATTTAGTTCGCGAGACAAATACAGCCAGAACAACCAGAACCATATCTTCTTTGCTTGGTTCTGGGGTTGATATTGTTCATACATTAACCATAACCCATGAAGTTTTACAAAACCATTATTACAAAGAGGTTTTAAATGAAGCTATTGAAGCTGTTCAAAAAGGTGGTCAGTTGTCTGTAGTTTTTAAAAAATATCCAAACTTGTTTCCAGTAATGATGAGCGAGATGATAACTGTCGGCGAAGAAACAGGAAAGCTTTCACAAATGCTTGGTGACGTTGCGGTGTTTTATGAAAACGAAGTTGATACAAAAACCAAAGACTTGTCGACCATTATCGAACCTGTACTGATGGTCTTTATCGGGGCAGCCGTTGGCTTCTTTGCAATATCAATGTTGTCGCCTATGTATTCGTTAATGGACACAGTTAAATAATATGAATTATCTAAAATACAAAGCCACGACGGTTATTACTATCTTAGTTACGATTGCTATTATTGGTATTTTAGTTGCCATAATCGTGCCGTCCTTAGAAAAAACAAAATCAAAACAAAGTTTAAATGGTTCTGTAGACGAAATAGTTTCCACACTTGTTTCTGCACGTTCTAAGACTTTGGCTTCATACAATTCAAATAATTATGGTGTGCATATTACAAGCAATGCTGTAACCCTTTTTACAGGGCCTACTTATAGTGCTAATGGGGTAGGTAATATTGTTAAAAATCTTGATACAGGTGTGTCTATTTCAAATATAAGTTTAGCTGGAAATGGGTCCGATGTTTTGTTTGATAGACTTAAAGGTTCAACTGATAATTATGGTACAATAACCGTACAGGTTTCAGGTAGTGGTGCTTATACAAAGACCATTACAATCGAAAGAACTGGTTCAGTTTCTACAAATTAGTATGAGTAAAATTATAAAAATTTACAAAGGTTTTACAGTTGTAGAAATAGTCGTTTCTGCGGCTATTATTTTGCTCGTTGGCACTGTGTTTACTAGCGTTTTAACTAAAACAACATTTCTTTCAAGTAAAGCATTGCGGATCGTACAAACAAACAGTTTGTTAGAAGAAGGGGCAGAAGTTGTTAAAATCATTCGTGAAAATGACTGGAACACAATATCTGGGTATAGTTTAAATACAAACTATTATATGGATTTTTACCCTTATAATGTAAATGAAAATGTTTGGATGTTGTCCACAACCCCAAACAAGGTTGATAATATATTTACTAGAACAGTAGTTTTTAGTTCGGTTAATCGAGATTCTAATGACGACATTGTTACTTCTGGTGGCACCCTTGATGCAAGAACAAAAAAAGTTACTGTAACCGTTAGTTTTAATGATCAAGGCACGACATTTAGCAAGTCTTTAGTTTTTTATATAACAGATATTTTTAATTAATAATATGTTCAAAAAACACTTAAAAAATAAAAAAGGTTATACACTTGTAGAATTAGTTGTGTACTTGAGTTTGTTTTGTTTATTGTCTTTGACCTTAGTTAGAATAACTGTAACTGGTTATAATGTTTACAAGGTTGTTCGTATTAATCGAGATTTTACAGAAAATGGTATTTTAGCTATTGACCGCATAAGTCGCGAAGTTAGAAATGCCACCAGTGTGTCTGGCTCATCCGTGCTAAATTCTAGCCCTGGAAGCTTGGTTTTAGTTAACAGTACTGGTACTGTTACTTTTGATGTTAATAATAACCAACTACGTTTAACTGAGACAAAAAATAACAATACAACAACAGCTAACCTAACTGGGGGTGTCATCAGTGTTAGTTCTTTAGTTTTTTATAATTTTAGTACTAGCCAGGGCCAGTTTGTAAAAACAGTTTTAACTTTAAAGCACAATCCGACAGGTAGAACGGAAAATTTTTATGTAACAAATTTATTAAGAGGTGTATACTAAAATATAACTTATGAATATAATAAAAATACACAAAACATATAAAGGCTCGGCAATGATAATTTCATTATTCTTTTTTATGTTTATAACCCTCGCTATAATCCTAAGTGTTATTAGTCCAGCCGCGCGAGATTTTTCATTAGCTTCTGCAAATTTTAATTCTAAAAAAGCTTATTTTTTAGCTGAATCAGGAAACGAAGATATTTTTTATCGTCTAAGAAATAACCGAAAAATATCCGCAAGTGAAACTTTGAATGTTGGCCTCGATAGTGTGGTTACAACTATAACTGACTTGGTAACTGGACAGAAACAAATAATTTCTTTAGGAGACTCAAATTCTAACCAGAGAAAAGTTTCGCTTTTATCAAACTTAGGCATGGGTGCTTCGTTTCAATACGGCGTACAAGTTGGCGCTGGTGGTTTTACTATTGGCGACCACTCGGTTATAACTGGTAGTATTTATTCTAACGGGCCAGTTGTCGGCACAAACCATGCAACTGTTACTGGAAGTGTTACGGTGGCTAACACACCAGCTTCGAACCCAGACCAACAAAATGGTTCTGGTGTACCAGACTATAATATAGTTTTTGCGAAAGATAAAACAACCAGAGACATAGGCCAAAGTTTTACAGTGGCTACAACTGGGCCTGCTAGTAAAATCGATTTATACATTAAAAAAGTCGGCAATCCTTCAAACCGAACTGTATATTTAGTTAATGATAACAACGGTGTTCCAGACGACAACTACCTTGCTTCAGGTACAATGCCGGCTTCAGCCGTTTCTACTTCTTATGGTTGGGTAAGTGTTTCTTTAACTTCTTATCCGCAACTTGTTTCAGGTAATACTTATTGGTTAGTTGTCGACGGCGGAGAAAATAACAGCAACTACTATACAATCGGTGCAAATACTGGCTATGCAGGTGGTGTGGCTAAAATGGGTAACGACCATGACCAAGGCGGTAAAAAGCATGGAAGCTGGGACAATCTAAACCCTTCAAATGCAGATCTTTTCTTTAAAGTTTATTTGGGTGGTATTAATGGACTTATAAATAATGTTGACATTGGTAGTAATGGTGTGGGTGACGCTATTGCTCATACTGTTACTAACTCGTCAGTTGTCGGCACTATATATTGCCAATCAGGAACTGGTAATAATAAATATTGCACAACTCTTACTTCAGATCCTTCGCCGATAGAACTTCCACTTTCAGAACAAAATATTCAAGACTGGAAAGACTATGCCCTAGACACAGGTGGTTCGATACCTGGTTATACACCTGGTGGTAAATCTGTTTCTTTGGGTCCTAAACAAATAAATGGCGACTTGCACTTAGACGATGGTGATACTTTAACCATAACTGGAACCTTATGGATAACTGGAAATTTTATTATAGATAAACATGCTATAGTTAAACTGAGTTCTGGTTATGGCGGGGGTAGTGGAGTTATTGTCGTTGACGGCAGAATTTCTATATCTGATGATGCTGATTTTCAAGGGTCAGGTACTAGTGGTAGTTATATATTACTGTTGAGTAACAGTAACTGCCCTTCAGATATAAGTTGTAATGGTAATTATGCAATCTCAGTTGGTAAAAACGTTGATGCCGTTATGTTTTATGCTAGCAATGGTGTTGTGAAGCTTAAAAATCATTCAACCGCAAAACAAATAACAGCTTACGGTATAGTTATCGATAAAGATTCTGACCTGATATATAGTACAGGTCTGACAAATGTTAACTTTGTAAATAGTCCGGGCGGAACTTGGGCGATCGATAGTTGGCAAGAAACTCAGTAGAGGACTTAGGTTTATAGACGATTCTCTAGAATTGTGCCGTGCTGTGTCCATTGAAGCGCGTCGCTGTAGGTGGTAGAATAGAAGAATGAAAAACAATTATCTTATTGTCGCTAACTGGAAACTAAACCCCGAGACTACAGTTGAAGCTAAAAAAATATTTTCGAGTATAAAAAAATATTCTGCTAAATTAAAAAATATTTCAACAGTTGTTTGTGTACCATATGTTTTTGTTTCTGAGCTTAAGAAATTAGCAACTAAGAAATGCATGTTGGGTGTGCAGGATATTGCTGTGGCTGTCGACGGTGCCCACACAGGGCTGGTGTCAGCGACAATGGTTAAAAAACTTGGATGTGTTTATACTATAATTGGCCACAGTGAAGTTCGAGCTCGTGGCGAATCTGACATAGTAGTTCGTTCAAAAGTTACAACAGCAGTTGTAAATGGATTGGTGCCTATTATTTGTGTTGGAGAACAGTCTCGAGACACTCAAGGGTTTTTCTGGCACACAATAAAAGAACAAGTAAGTAGTGCACTTAGTAACTTGCCACGCAAAGTTCTAGGCCAAGTAGTTATTGCCTATGAACCAGTGTGGGCTATAGGTAAAGACGCCTCGCGCCCAGCAACACCAGCTGAATGTTTTGAAGTTGTATTGTTCATTCGAAAAGTTATTAGCGATATGTTTACACCATTAGAGGCCCACAATGTTTCGGTGCTCTATGGTGGGTC
>CAYWWG010000038.1:0-5060 GCA_964461985.1 uncultured Candidatus Saccharibacteria bacterium | reverse complement strand
TCGTAGCTCAACTGGTTAGAGCACCCGCCTGTCACGCGGGAGGTTGGCGGTTCAAGTCCGCTCGACCGCGCATAAAGAAAAACACCTATTTTAGAATAGGTGTTTTTCTTATAATATTGTAAACTTTATATTATATGGAATGGAATCCAATGAAAAAAGTAATAACCGGTATTGCTGCGGTAACGGCAATTGTTGGTGCTGATGCACAAGCAAATATTACTACAAATAACAGGCAAGAAATTAACAAAATCTCTACATTAGAAAATGATTCAATTTTACAGATATATAAAAATGCAGTAGATGCATTTGAAAAAAATCTGGCAAAAAATAAAGAACTGAAATCATTAAATCAATCAACGATTGCTGTTTATTCTGTGGATCAAATTATAAAACCGAAAACTTTTATATCTGTACCAGAATACAATCCAAATTTTTGGACTTCTCGATTAGAAATTGCTTTGTTTAATAATGACACAACACACTCTTATTTAGATAGAAGTTTTGAAGGTTTGTCAGCATTAGAAAAAGAAAAGCAATTACAAGATAAAGGCATTATAAATCCTACAAAAGAAAAATTACTGGCCTATGTTAGTCCAGATACTAAAATTGTTGTAGATGTTGATCAGAATAAAGAAACTATATTAGTTGTATTGTTTAATAAAAACGGAAGTAATAAGTCAATTTCAGTAAAAATAGAAAAAGATGATATAAATTCAACTTTAAATAATTTAACTAAGAAAACATTAGAATTGATCCAATACTAACTAGTAAATTATTTAGTGTTTTGTGTTATACTAATTTTATGAAAATAGACATATTTGATGCGCGTCTTATACATTTTTTCCGAAGGGTTTCAGTGCCCGTTGCGCGGTTTGGTTTATTTGTGGTCTTTTTTTGGTTTGGTTTTTTAAAGGTTATAGGGCTTTCGCCAGCCTCTGGTCTGGTACAAAGGCTTTTTGAAGACACTATTCCTTTTGTTTCTTTCCATTATTTTTTAGTTGGTTTTGGAGTGTTTGAATGTATTATAGGCATACTGTTTTTAATTCGTGGTCTTGAACGTATTGTTATACCAATGTTGTTTGTGCATATGGTAACTACATTTGGCCCACTGTTTTTACTACCCGCAGAAACCTGGTCTGGTTTTATGGTTCCAACTTTAGAAGGTCAGTACATAATTAAAAACCTTGTTATAATTGCATCAGCAATTGGTGTTGCTGCGCATTTACATCCACTGCCACATAAAAGTAAGTTATAAATCACGCCCGACCTAGTCATTCGGGTAGGTAGAAAGTTATAAATTTAAATACAGAAATATCAACATGGCCAAAATATCTAAAAAAATAAATAAAAAATTCTGGGACAAAGAATATTCTGACCCACGACATTTAAAACTTTCTACAACACCTTCCGGCGACTTGTTGAAGTTTTTCCGCTGGAACGAAAGACAACGTGAACCACTGGTTTTAAATAATAAATCTTTTGTTGTAGACCTGGGTTGTGGTAATGGGCGGAACATAATATACATTGCGACAAATGCAGGTGTGCATGGTTATGGGTGCGACATTTCTGAGTCAGCTATATCACAAGCAAAAAAAGCTTCGGTTGTTGGTAAAACCAAACTAAATTTAAATTACGAAGTACGTAGTGTTGGTGGTACATACCCGGATATTGTCGACGAATCCGTGGACTTGGTTTTAGACATGATGGTCTCACATTTTTTACGTGCGACTGAAAGGGAAGTTTTAATTAAAGAAGTTTATCGCATGTTGCGCCCAGGCGGGTTTTATATATTTAAAACATTTCTAGCAGATGAAGATGTGCATGTTAAAAAGCTTTTACAAGAACACCCCGCAGACGAACCTGGTGCATATATACACCCAGAAATGAATGTTTATGAATATGTTTACACTGAAGCCGAAGTTAAAAGGGTAATGGCACCGTATTTTGATATTCACAAAATAGAAAAGTCACACAAACATATATCGCACGGCAAACGCCGTTCGATGATACTGTACCTAGAAAAACGTTGGTAATTTAAAATAATGGTTTTGGACCATTATCTAACCAACCAAGGTAAAAACCAAGTGCCAGTAGTACCACTAGTGCGAATATTAGCATGTACTTGGTTTTTGTGTTCATGTTTTAATTATAGCATTGAAAATATTGATTAAAAGGGGTATATTGGGGTAATGGAAAATACTGCTTTAAAAAGGGCGGAAATTGAGGTTTTAAAAGAAAACCCTGATTTACCAATGAAGTTAAAGTTCGAGGTAACCCCAAAGGAAACTATTGATAAACTTCTAGAAGTAACTGATCTGACTGTAGAAAGTGCTGACCCAAGCACCCGTAATATAATCGGTAAAGTTTTTGACTCGGTTATAGAAAAGTTAAAACAAAACGACTTTCCGAATGTTACTGTTGTTCGTGGTAGTCCTATTGTTGAAGCTAAAGACAATTTTGACAAATTGCTTTTTACCCCAGGTAACCCAGGTCGTTCTGCTACATATACACGTTACACAGACGAAGATCATGTGTTACGCACACATACTTCAGCATTGATTCCGCAAACATACGAAAAACTTAAAGGCCAAGAAATAGATAAAATAACTTTTGTATTACCAGGTCTGGTATATCGTCGAGATGTTATCGACCCTCGGCACTTAGATGTTTTCCACCAGATAGATGTGTGGACACTACAAGATGTTTCTAAGTATGGTAAACCTGGAAGAGAAGATTTGTTAAAGCTTGCTAAAACTGTTTTTGAGGCAGCATGCCCAGATGCAAAGATGGTTGTATTAGAAGCCAAGCACCCGTACACTGTTGACGGTATAGAAGTTTATGCAGAAGTCGATGGCAAACAAATCGAAGTCTTAGAAGCTGGTTTGGCAAACCCTCAAGTCTTAATAAATTCAGGTCTTGACCCAGAACGTGTTAATGGACTTGCATTAGGTATGGGTATCGAACGTTTAATAATGGCTAGAAAAAGTTTACCAGACATACGCTTAATACGTTCTACCGACCCGCGCATAATTAAACAGATGACAAATATAGAAAAATTCAAAGCTGTTTCAGACAAACCAGCAATGACTCGCGATATGTCCTACACTGTAAGTAAGTATGATACAGAGGAAGATATTTGTGAACAAATTAGAAATGTCTTTGGTAATAATGCAGATATGTTGGAAGAAGTTAAAATACTAGATAGAACACCATATGAAAAACTTCCAGAAGTTGCAAGACAAAGACTAGGGGCAAAAGAAGGTCAAGATAATGTTTTGGTTAGAATAATCTTACGCCACCCAGATAAAACCTTAACAAAACAAGAAGCTGCCGACCTGTACACTATGGCATATTCAAGACTACACCAAGGAACCGGAGGGTATGTTTTATAGTTTTTTGATATAAAAAATTACTTAAAATACTTCATAAAAATAAAAAAGTTTTGCACAGCAAATAATCATTAATATTTGTGTTCTTTTTGATTATAAAATGCTATAATAAGTATATAGAAATTGGATTTTCTATCAAATACATGAACACAGATTTCCTTATTCGAAAAGTAAAAAAAATGTGGCATTTTTTCGCACGAAACGGCTTGGTTTTTTCTGTACTTGTATTTTGTTTAATCTTCTCATTTGCGGTTAAAGTTTTTGCAACTCCTCCTGCTACTAGTTATACACCTGGAGAAACCCTAAACCCATCATGTGCACCTGGTTCTGCAAACTGTGTGGTAGGTATACTGCCAGACCAAACCGGTAACAGTGGTAAATATTTAACTACAAATGGCACCACTGCCTCATGGTCATCTGTTGCTGGTGGAGGTATAACAATAAACACAACTGCTATTTCAGGTGGGTCATCTGGTGGAATTTTATTTGAAAACGGTAGTGGTAATGTATCAGAAAGTACGAATTTAACTTACCAGACTGGGACTTTAAGTATTAAAGAAAGTACAAACCCTCAACTAATTTTAGGTTACGATAATGGTAATATTTTCACGACTAGAGTCTCATCGAATGGTAATACTAATTTTTCATTAACAGGCACTGGCCCGACATTTAGTTTTTCTAATTATGTAGGTATAGGTAGTACTTCACCTTCAGTAAAATTACATGTAATAGATACTAGCGAACAATTTCGTTTAGGTTATGATGTGTCAAAATATTTTTCCACGACAGTTAGTTCTAATGGATCTACAAATTTTGCACTAACTGGAACTAGTCCTAAATTTGGATTTTCAAATGATGTGGGTATAGGAACAAATAGCCCAAGCCGGGAACTTGATGTTATCGGTAGTCCAATATTTCAATCAAAAAGTATTCATGGGTCTTTCCGTATGAAGCCTTCATCAGC
Source organism: uncultured Candidatus Saccharibacteria bacterium (assembly GCA_964461985.1). Classification (GTDB taxonomy): domain Bacteria; phylum Patescibacteriota; class Minisyncoccia; order Phycocordibacterales; family UBA9973; genus MFUC01. The sequence goes on along the minus strand of CAYWWG010000038.1, from coordinate 707 downwards.
AAGTTATGACACTAGTAGTCAGGTGGTTGATATCTACGAAAACTTTGACCCAACTAGTTCCGGTTACTTAGCTTTTGGTGTAGCTAACGACATTTGGGGCGTGCCACTTTTCCCTTCAACATTTATAATGTCGACTAAAAATGGTGCAAGTACAACCAAAGATATGGTTTTCTGGTCTAATGACGTACCAACCGCTAACAATGCTTCATTGATTCTAAAAGCCAACACTGGTGTAGTTCAGTTGCCTACTTATGGGGCAGGTAGTCATACCGGCACACCAACACAATCGTTAATGGTAGATGCATCGGGTAATATAATTGAAAGTTCAGGTACTCCTGGAACTGGAACTGTGGTTTCGGTTACAGCAGGTACTGGACTTAATGGTGGAACTATAACTACTTCAGGAACTATTGATTTGGCAAACACAGCTGTTGCCCCAGGTAATTATTCTTTCCCGTCTAGTATTGATGTTGACCAACAAGGTAGAATTACTGGTATAAGTAATGGTACAGTGGTAAACCAAATAGCAACCAGTGGTCCACTCACAGGTTCAGGTTCAGGTTCAGTAGCACTAGCTATAAATCAAGCAGGTGCAGCGGCAGACGGGTATCTATCACAAGGCGACTGGAATACCTTTAACAACAAAATATCATCTCAATGGACAACGGTAGGTTCAGACATCTACTACAACACAGGTAAAGTAGCAA
>CAYWWG010000037.1:0-5465 GCA_964461985.1 uncultured Candidatus Saccharibacteria bacterium | reverse complement strand
GAGATTTTCAGCTATTTTTGATAAAGTAAGTTCGAGCGGAATCATATAACCACTCTAGATATGCCGATATAGTTCAGTGGCAGAACATTGCTTTCGTAAAGCACAAACGTGGGTTCGATTCCCGCTCTCGGCTCTAAAAAGTTTATGAACCACGAAGACATTCAAAACCGCATAGATGAAATAGAAACCCTAATGGCTGGGGGTGACTTTTGGAATGATAAAACTAAAGCTCAAGGTTTAATAAAGGAATTAAGTGAACTGAAGGATAAAAAAGAAGGCCTAGGTAAATACGACCGCGGTGGGGCAGTGTTAACTATACTGTCTGGCGCTGGTGGTGACGATGCCGAAGATTTTTCGGCAATGCTGCTACATATGTATCAGAAGTATTGTGAGCGCAAAAATTTGTCTTATAAAGTTACCGATGCAAATGAAAACACAAATGGTGGTTACCGGCATGTAGCTATGGACATAACTGGCAAGGGTGCATATGGGTTGTTAAAACACGAATCTGGTGTGCATCGTTTAGTTCGCCAGTCGCCGTTTAATGCTGATGCTAAACGCCAGACATCTTTTTCTTTAGTGGAAATAATTCCTATTATAGAAAAGGTAGGCACTATAAACATACCATCTGCTGATTTAAAAATAGAACTTTCTAAATCTGGTGGACCGGGTGGGCAAAACGTAAACAAACGCGAAACTGCGGTGCGTATAGTACACATACCTACAGGCATTGCCGTGTCTGCTTCGACAGAACGTAGTCAAGAACAAAACAAAGAACATGCAATGCAGTTTTTAATGGGTAAACTAATTAAAAAGTCTGAAGACGAACATAAAACACTAGAAGAAAGTATGCAAATATCGAAAACCACAGATATAGAGTGGGGTAGCCAAATGCGTTCATATGTACTACACCCATACAAAATGGTTAAAGACCACCGCACAGGTTATGAAACTAGTGACGTGTCAGCAGTTTTAGAAGACGGTGAAATCGATGGCTTTATAGAGGCCGAGAAAGGTTTGTAATTTTATTTTGTTATTCTTCCCTGATTTAGTATAATAAGGGGTATGATTAGATTTGAAGCAGTTTCTAAAATTTATGAAAACGAAAGCCTTTCTATCGACCATGTGTCGTTTGAAATAGCCCAAGGTGAATTCGTGGTTTTTGTCGGCCACTCGGGCGCAGGCAAAACAACATTAGCTAAACTGTTACTTGCAGAAGAAAAACCTACCGAAGGCACTATAACTTTTGAATCTGTAGATATTAATACTTTAAAAAACCGCGACCTAACAAATTACCGCCGACGCATAGGCGTCGTGTTTCAAGATTTTCGTCTACTACCAAACAAAACCGCATATGAAAACATAGCTTTTGCTATGGAAGCCGTTGGCAAAAGTGACGAAGAAATAACCGCTGATGTACCACATGTTTTAGAATTAGTAGACTTGAAACCTAAAATGTTCCATTTCCCACATCAAATGTCTGGTGGTGAAAAACAAAGGTTAGCTATAGCAAGAGCCATTATAACCCAACCAGAAGTTGTGATAGCTGATGAACCTACAGGTAATTTAGACCCTACAAATGCACGTGAAGTTATACAAATACTTAAGAAAATAAATGAACTAGGTACAACAGTGTTACTAACTACCCATAACCGCGACATAGTAGATGGACTAGGTAAACGTGTTATAACTCTAGAACGTGGGGCAATTATCCGCGACGAACAAAATGGCAAATATTCACTCTAATTGATATAATTACATCTATGTTTTGGACAAATCTAAAAAGAATTATGCGTGCGGGTTATACTAGTTTTAAACGTGGCGGTACTGTTACCTTTGCTTCAGTTCTTACATTAGTTATAACTTTGTCATTAGTAAATTTTATTTTCTTGATGAATGTTGCTGTAAACAGTACGGTTGAAATGGTAAAAGATAAAGTCGATGTTATTGTGTATTTTGTACCGAGTGCAAATGAAAAGAAGGTGCTCGATCTAAAAGATACAATAGCAGGCTTGTCACAAGTTAAAAATGTTACTTATGTATCACGCGCAGATGCATTAGCTGAATTTCAGAAAAAACATGAAAATGACTATGTCGAACTTCAAGCCCTAAACGAAACTCCAGACAACCCTTTTGGTGCTGAACTTAAAATTGTTGCTAATTCTGTAGCCGACTACGACATAGTTGCTAACTATTTGAAGAACGATGTTATGCAGAAACAAGGTTACGACAACTTGATTGAAAAAATAAACTATGTAGAAAACAAAGTAATTATCGATAAACTAAGTCGTGTTATAGATAATGCTAAAATAGTTGTTGCTATATTGTTACTACTGTTTGCATTGGTTGCTGTTATTATTACTCACAATACAGTGCGACTTACTATATATACAGCCCGCGAGGAAATAGCTGTTATGCGTTTAGTTGGTGGGTCTCGTTCGTATGTACGTGGTCCATTTATGGTAGCTGCGGTAGTTAGTGGTATTTTAGCTGCAGTTATTACCACTGTGCTGTTTATGCCTATTTTGTACTATGCTTCAGGTGCAGCTACTTTCTTTGGAATAGACTTTTTTGCATATTATATCCGACACCTATACATTGTATTTCCTATTTTATTAGGTAGTGGTATTGTATTAGGTATTATTTCTTCGTTGATTGCAACTAGAAAATATCTAAAATTGTAATATAATCTTCATATAATTAATCCACAATAAATACAAAAGACCTGATATGAAAACCGAAAAAACAGAAGATAAAGAAGATAAGACTAATAAAGAAATCTCAGATTGTAAATATATTTTTGTTGTCGGTGGGGTTATATCAGGTGTGGGTAAGGGTATTGCTGCATCGTCTATTGCTAAGATACTTCAGGACCGTGGTCAAGTAGTTACAGCCATTAAAATAGATCCATACATAAACATAGATGCAGGTACTATGAACCCCACAGAACATGGTGAGGTCTTTGTGCTTACTGACGGTGACGAGTGCGACCAAGACATGGGTAATTACGAACGTTTTCTTGGTTTAAGTTTAACTCGCACAAACTATATGACAACAGGACGTGTATACCAGTCTGTAATAGAACGTGAACGTAATTTAGAATACGGCGGTGCATGTGTTCAAGTTGTACCACATATACCACTAGAAGTTATACGACGTATAGAACACGCCAGGGATGAAGCTAAGGCCAACGTGGTTGTTATAGAAATAGGTGGCACGATTGGTGAATACGAAAACATTCTGTTTTTAGAAGCAGCTCGCATGTTAAGATTACGCCACCCTAAAAATGTATTTGTTGCAGTAGTGTCATATTTACCTATACCATCTAAGGTTGGTGAAATGAAAACAAAACCAACTCAGCACGCAGTGCGTACTTTAAACGCTTCTGGTATACAGCCAGACCTGATTATAGCTCGTAGTCAGGTTGCATTAGATAGTAAACGCAAAGAAAAACTTTCTATGTTCTGTAATATACCTGTTGATCGAGTAATATCTGCCCCGGATGTAGATTCTGTCTACGACATACCAATGAACTTTGAACGTGAAGGTCTAAGCGACATGATCTGCGACATAATGGGCATGACATGTTCAGTGGGTGAAACTCCACGTGCACGTGCATGGAAAGATTTCGCGAAAAAAGTTCATACTGTTAAAAAAGAAGTAAACATTGCGGTTATCGGTAAATATTTTGGTACAGGTGACTTTGTTTTGTCTGATTCATATTTGTCAGTTATAGAGGCAGTAAAATATTCTTCATATGCAAACAATGTTAAACCAGTTTTAACATGGATCAATTCATTAGATTTTGAGAATAAAAAATTATCTTTAAAAGATTTGAAAAAGTACGACGGTATATTAGTGCCGGGTGGTTTCGGTTCACGTGGTGTTGAGGGTATTATTTCAGTTATTGAATTTGCCCGTGTGAATAATATCCCATACTTTGGTTTGTGTTACGGTATGCAGCTTGCTGTTATAGAATATGCTCGTAATGTGCTAGGTCTAAAGGACGCACATACTAGGGAAGTAAATCCTAAGTCTACAAATATGTTGATAGATATAATGGAAAGTCAAAAAGATAATGTTGCCCATAGTAAATTAGGTGGTAGTATGCGACTTGGTTCGTACCCATGTCTAATATCTAAGGGCAGTATTGCGCAAAAAGCATACTTTGGTACAACAAAAAAAGCTGCCGAAGCTAAAAACACTATTATCGAACGACACCGCCACCGTTATGAAGTAAACCCTGCATATATAGAACGTTTACAAAAAGCCGGTATGAATTTCTCGGGCATGTCTCCAGATGGAACATTGTGTGAAATAGCTGAATTGTCTATGACCAAGCACCCGTTTTTTGTTGGGGTGCAATTCCACCCAGAATTCTTAGCACACCCATTGAACCCACACCCACTATTTTCTGAATTTGTAAAATCAATAATAAAGAATAAAAAATAATTAAATTTTGTTTAGATCTTCGTTCTCTTTGTCGTGCAAGTTACTAAAAGTAAATACTATAGCTGAAACCATAACTACTGTGCCTATAACATACAAACCCAAACCAATACCATGTGTATACGGAAGTAGATTAGTTTGTTGTAAAATCGCGTTCCAGTCGTGTGTAACATTGTCGCCACCTAGTAGGGGTAGTTGCATTGCTTGTGCATCTGAGGCGTAAACAGAGACATTAATAATGTTTTGGCCTACCCAAAATAAAACTACCGATGCGGAAAAGTATTCTTTACGATGGTAAAAATAATAGACGAAAATAATCGGAAACAATATTTGCCACAACGAACCTCCAAGTAAACCTAAAAATTGACCAAACAACATAAATATTACATGGCCAGATTCATGAATTATTAAATTTACTGAATCTATAAAATGCCAGCCTGTCGATGTTGCGCAATAATATATTCCATATAACGAACATATTGTTGCAACTATAATTTTGGTTTTGCTCACGTTTATATTATAACAAATTTTATTTTTGTTTTACATTGATTTTATTGTGCACATAGTATTATACTAAAGATATGCAAAAACTTTGGTTTAAAAGAAAAAGATACGGTTGGGGTTGGACACCCATAACATGGCAGGGGTTGTTGATTATTTTAATATATGTTGCTTGTATGGTAGGCACCGCCAAGTTATTAGATGGAGGTATAGAAAAAGACTCAAACTTTTTAATACGTTTTGTTATACCTTTTGTATTTTTTACTTCGATTCTTATTGCTATCTGTTACAAGACTGGTGAAAAACCTAAGTGGACTTGGGGAGGGAAGTAGTCTTGAAAAACCTTATAAAATATGTATAATAAGTCTTATTGCGAAACTTTCGCACTATATTGCCTGATCGTCTAATGGTAGGACAGCGGTTTCTGGAACCGTTAATTGGGGTTCGAATCCCTGTCGGGCAGCCAGCGTTTTTAACTATATTTTCTAATACTTTTTAAAACCACCCGTCTTGGA
>CAYWWG010000036.1:1730-5465 GCA_964461985.1 uncultured Candidatus Saccharibacteria bacterium | reverse complement strand
AACGCTAAGATACTTTGTTTTGGAAATAGGTTCTAACTTGGTACAATAGAGACACAAATGCAACAATACATAACTGATAAATCAGAGGTAGATTTTATTTTTGAATATCCTGATAGTAATGATCAGATCTTTTCTGAACTTAAAAATATTACAGGTTTTAATTTAAATTCAGATAAAAACGAAATAGAAAAGGCAAAAATTATTACTGATTACGTACATAATTTATTTCAACACAGTGGAGATAACAAACCAAGTTCATTAAACCCAGTAACAATAATCAATGAAGCTAGGGAAGGAAAATCTTTTCGTTGTGTAGAATACAGCCACCTAACAACTGCCCTTTTGTGGGCATTCAATATTCCTTCTAGATCTGTTTCTTTAAAAACTAAAGATATGGAAACACGGGAAATAGGTGCTGGTCATGTTGTTGTAGAATTTTATAGTTCTGAATACAATAAATGGATCATGATAGATGTTCAAGAAGGCGTTCTTTTTAAATCAGAAAATGCATATTTATCAGCTTTTGAATTGTCAGAAAAAATAAATAATAATACACCTATTGAATTTATAACAACAGATAATTCTAACTACCCTAAAAAAGAAGTTTACACTAAATGGATAAAAGAATATTTATATTTTTTTGATACTCCTATTAAAATAGATTTTGAAGGGATCATTACAAATGAAGACAGATTGAATGCAAAAAGATTAATGCTTGTTCCGTTAGACTCAGAAAACCCTAAAGTTTTTCAGAAGATATTCCCTATAAATGCAATATATACACATAGTATTTTAGACTTTTATAAAAAATAAAAAATGCACAGGTCTTGCCTAGTGCATTTTAAATAATTTTTTAATTTCAACGGGTAGTGTTTTAGATAACTCTTCACGATTTTCAGGGGTAACCTCAATTAACATCACATCATCTCTTTTTCTGATAGCATCAGTAAAACGATTATTGTAAACACTTGATAGTGTTGCGATACATATGTTTTTTTGGTTTAAAAATTTTTTTACTAATTTTTTAAACTCGTCTGACATTAATTGCATTTGTCCGATTTCATCCAGAAAAAGAATTTTTTCTTTTAAGGGTATAGCATCTTGGGAAATCTTTCTGAAATTTTCAGAAACAGCATCAATAGTGTTGACTTCTACACCATATTTAGAAACACGGTTTTTACTGTTTGAAGCAATATGAGCAATTATCTGATTCCCGGGATAAATTTTAAAACCAATTCTCAAACCTCTTTCCTTAATTTCTTCTGTTAAAAAACCATAATAATTATCAGCACCAGCAGACATATAATCTGATTCAGTAATTAATTTTTTTAATAATGTAGACTTTCCACTACCAGGCAAACCTGTAAGAACAATATTCCTTTTCATTTTATGCATTTTTTAGAACTTAACAAACACTACTACACTACATTAAGTATGTCAAATTTTTAATAATCGCGTTTTTTTGCTAATATAAAATAATGTTATTAGAACTAAAACCAAACACCGGCAAAGAATTAACCAGGGTCTATAATGGTACTTTATATGAAAGACTTCCTATAAAAACTAAGACCATTATGCCAACAGACAATTTAGAACAAATTGTAAACCAGGCTGTGTTACCACACAAAAAAAATGGCGACATTTTATGTATAAGTGAAAAAATTGTAGCCATAACCCAGGGTCGTGCATACCATATAGACGACATCCACCCGGGCTGGTTTGCTAAACTACTTTCTAAATACGTATACAAATCTAACGCAGGTATAGGTATCGGTAGCCCATGGACAATGGAACTAGCTGTACGCGAAGCTGGATATGTACGTATAATTTTTGCTGCAGCGGTGTCGGCGGTTACTAGACCTTTTGGTATACGTGGTTTATTTTACAAAGTTGTTGGTAAACACATAAATGCTATCGACGGCCCATGCGACTACACAATACCTCCGTTTAATAAGTATGCAAAACTTCCACCGAAAGAACCTCATAAAGTTGCAAAAAAGCTTTCTACTATATTAAACATACCAGTTGTTATTATCGACGCTAATGACCTGGGGGTAAACATACTAGGCGTTTCTGACAGTAATATAGACCAGGCAATGGTATGCGAACTTTTCCGCGATAATCCACTTGGCCAAAAATCTGAATCTACCCCACTATGCATAGTACGTAAACATGAGCCAAAGAACTGAAAAAAATAAAAAAGTAAGTAAAAAGAAAAAAGTTTTACTCAAAAAAACTAAACTTATTGTTATTGCCGGCCCTACAGCTACAGGTAAAAGTGATTTTGCTGTATATGTGGCTAAAAAAATAAATCCGCCGGGCGGCGGAGAAGTAATTTCTGCAGATTCGCGCCAAGTATACAATGGTATGGATATAGGTACCGGCAAAATAAAAACGCGTGAAATGCACGGTGTGCCCCACCACCTACTAGACGTTATACACCCAAAGAAGACTTTTACTGTTTCTGATTATAAAAAAATTGCCGAGAAAAAAATAAAAGAAATTACTTCTAGAGGAAAAATTCCAATAATAGTCGGTGGTACTGGTTTTTATATCGACACAGTTACAACGGGTATGGTTTACCCTGAAGTTCCACCAAATAAAAAACTGCGTGCAAAATTAGAAAAAAAATCTAAAGAAGAACTTTTTCAAATACTAAAAAAACTTGATAAAAAACGCGCAGAAAATATAGACAAAGACAACCCTGTAAGACTGATACGTGCCATTGAAATTGCTACTGCATTAGGTGCCGTACCACCTTTGCCTAAGTCCGACTTAGGCAAATATGACGTGTTATACATTGGGCTTACGTTGCCAGATGAAGTTCTAAAAGAAAACATATATAAACGCCTGCACAAACGTATAATAGCTGGAATGGTTAAAGAAGTAGAAAAACTACACATGAGTCCGCCAGCCGGCGGAGGTGTGTCGTGGAAACGCATGGAAGACCTAGGCTTAGAATACAGGTACATTGCTCAATACATACAAGGTAAAAACGAAATAGAAAAAAACAAAAATATTTCTAAAAAAGAATCTGCAAAATTAGTAAAACAATTATTTGCAGAAATATTAGAAAAACTAAACACTGAAATCTGGCACTACGCTAAACGCCAAAAAACTTGGTTTAAAAGAAATAAAAACATTGTTTGGATAGATCCAAGAGATGCAAAACAAAAAGAAGCTATAGTAGAAAAAGTTAGAGAATTTTTGAAATAAATTAAATAACTACCTAAAAAATTACTTTCATTTAAACGCACTAAATATTGCTTTTGAAGCACTTAGTATTGTGTCATTTTCAGTCTCGATGTAATTCATTAAATATTTTTCTTCTTCAGACAATTTGCCTCTTACAAACTCACGAAGTTTCTCTATTTTTTCTTCTGCAGTTTTTTCAAGTTCTATCTCGTCAGATTCCTCAAGAAAACCTTTATCCTCTAGAACTTTTAATCTGTCAGCGGAAACAAATTCCTCTTTTCGATTACGAATTGAAAGTGTTGGAAAAACATCATGTTCAACTTTTGCATTTTTAAAACCACTATTTTGAAGCTCGGAAATAACTTCTTCTTTTTTAGGAAAATGACGATTTCTCACTAAAGAATCAAATCCGGCAAGTTCATCTTTCCTTTTTATTATTTCTGAAAAAATTGGCTGTGTTTTTTCGTCGAGAGCTAATTCCCAAATGACAATTTTCCCGCCTGGCTTGATTATTCTGTAAAATTCCTTAAGCATTTGCTC
>CAYWWG010000036.1:0-1630 GCA_964461985.1 uncultured Candidatus Saccharibacteria bacterium | reverse complement strand
CAACAAGCATCTAAAATAATCTGTCTATTTTCAGGATTTACAATTGAAACCAAAGACTCAAAATCGTTTTCATCTATTGAGTGAATTTTTTCGTAGGACACTATTCTTTTTTGATATGAATTACTATTTTCCATGTTTGTATTTAAAAAATTGATATAAAAGTGTATTGAGAAAAACAAAGCCAACTATATATGGTAAAAATATATAAAAATCTTTTATTAAAAATCCGTATATTGTACCAAAAACATATGTTACATATGCGAGTAAAAATAGTGGTTTGCTCCACCCAAAATTTTTGTCCTTTCGATTTTTTATGATTTGACTGAAAAACCCAACTGTTACATAGAGTGTCCATAAAATCATTAGAATTGTACCGAATAACTTTTCCATAGTTTAAATTATATATCATAATTAATATGACATTGCGGGCCCACGAGGATTTGAACCTCGGTCGCTCGTTTTGGAGACGAGAATTCTACCACTGAACTATAGACCCGTACGTCTATTTATACCTTTTAAAAAGTGTTTTTGCAACCATGCAGGCAGAAAAAAATCCCTAAAGGGATTTTTTTCTGCCTGTTGAGTGACGGGTTATTTTTTAGATTCCTTAAATGTTACTCGCTTTTTTAGCTTTTTAGAAAACTTAGTAAGTTCCATTTTACGTTGAACAGACTTCTTGTTTTTACGAGTAAACAAAGTTTCACCAGACTCTTTGTGGACGAGTTTTATTAGTTTGTCTTTGTAGTATGCCATGGGGCTACTATAGCATATATTTGGGTTTTTGCAACAATCAAAATTTTAAAACCACCAACCTGTAAAAGGTTGGTGGTTAAACTTTAATTAGAAGCCTGTCCTAAATCAAACAAGTTTAATTGTTTTTCAAGCTCAGGGCGAAGTCTGCGATACCAAACACGACTTTGGTATTGAGTGGGCTCGTTACCAAAAAATTCGTCATGATACTGCTGATGCAGATGTTTAAACCATTTACTTGAACCAAAATGTTGTTCAAAGTATTCTGGATTCATTAAGAAAACGCACAAAGCTTTTTCAGTCACCATTTCTGACAACTGAGCCAGATTGTGCTTTTCTTCAGGCTTCTTACAATCGTTAATAAAACTTTTGTAATCAAACATATTAAACGTTTCAGAAAAAACTTTTTCCTGAATTGTTTTATATGTTTTTTTCATCAGATCTTCAAGGTATTTTAACTGATGTTCATCAATTTCATACCCTGATACAACTTTTTCATTTGGAAAATTTTCTTCAAGTTCTGCTTGAATTTGGGCTATTTCTATTTTCATTGTGCTTGGGTTGATTATTTCAAGGATACAAAATACAAACACTATTGTCAAAGTCTACATATTGAAAAATATGTAGAAATGTGTATACTAGTCTAGTACCTAAAAATACACATGCGTCGGTGATAGAGTAGTCAACCAACACAGACGGTACATCTATCGCTCTATTTAATTCAGGGCGACAGATTAATAAATAAATATGCGTCGGTGGTAGAGTGGTCAATTACAACAGACTGTAAATCTGTCGCCCTTGGGCTACGTAGGTTCAAATCCTACCCGGCGCACAAAATATAAAAGGCACAAATTCTTATTGTGCCTTTTATATTTATGTA
>CAYWWG010000035.1:0-6153 GCA_964461985.1 uncultured Candidatus Saccharibacteria bacterium | reverse complement strand
TCAGTTTTTATAATCAATGGTACAAGCTTGGTTCCAGCAGGGTGGGTGATGTTGTTTATTGTAGATGCGTTTTCTAGTGTGTATTTTTGTGCCATTTGTTCGGCTTCCTTTTTGCTAGCTACTGTGTGGAATGTTGTACCAACAATGGGCGCATTGGTAAAACCAGCTAAACGAATAGGCATAGAACATGTAGCTTCCTCGATAGGTTTACCTAAAAAGTTTTCTAACATGCGTGTGCTAGTGTATGCAGATCCAGCAACAATGTACTGGCCACGCATAACAGACCCGTCGCGAATTATCAGGGTAGCTTGTGCACCACGTTTTGCGTCTTGGTGGCTTTCTATAACTAATCCAGTTGCTAGGCTTTCAGGGTCGCATTCAAAATTTTCTAAGTCTGCTACTAGTAATATTGTTTCTAATAAATCTGACACGCCTGTACCAACTTTTGCAGAAATAGGTACAAAAGGTATATTACCACCCATACCTTCCAGATATATTTCGTTTTCAATAAGGTTGTACTTTGTTTTTTCTATATCTGCACCTGGTTTGTCTATTTTGTTTATAGCAACAATGTACGGTATACCAGATTGTTTTATTGTATCGTAAGCTTCTTTTGTCTGTGCTTTGAAACCATCTTCAGCTGAAACAACTAGTATGGCAATGTCTGCTACGTTAGCGCCACGACTACGCATACCTGAAAAAGCTGCGTGTCCAGGGGTGTCGATAAAAGTTATTGAACGGTTTTTTCCTTCAGAGTCTTTATGGGTAACTTCATATGCAGACAAATGTTGTGTTATACCACCGGCTTCTCCATCGACTATGTTTGTTTTGCGAATGTAGTCTAATAGTGTAGACTTGCCATGGTCAACATGGCCCATAATAACCACAATGGGTGCACGTTTTGTTGTAAATTCTTCCATCGTATTTTTTTGCATTATGGTTTTCGGTTAGTTTGTAATAATATTTTTTTGCTTTTACTTTTTAGCTGATTCCAAAAGTTGTTTTTCTTCTTCGGTAAGTGTTTGGTTTGTTGTCCATGCGGTAACTGTTTTTGCAAATATACTGGTTCTATCTCGTGCGTAAAGTGAAGAAACAATAACTCCGTCGCCGTTTTCATTTATAAAACCTGTTGTAAAACTTTGTTCACCCTTTATATCATCCCAAGCGTTAAAGCGTATTACTTCGGCACGTTTTATAGAAGCCCGTATGCGTGCGTCATGTGCTGATAATACTTGTTCGTGTTTTTTTGCTCCGGCTTCAAGTTCTTCTGTGGCACGAATTAAAGATAATAATACTTCGTCGATAGATACACTGTTTGTCTTTTTGAAAATACTTCTGTATTTACGGTCAAGTCGAATGAAACCAATAGCAATAATAATGGTCAAAATAAGGCTGCCGGCTGCCACAATTGCGACCATATTAGTGTTGATTTCAATAGGAAACATAGGTCGCATTCTAGCACTAAAACCCTTTTTTATCAAGCCTATAAATGAAAGTCTTAAACTTCTACTGTCTGGTAAGCATTTTTATGTTATAGTGTGCGTATGAGATTTGGGTTTAAGAAAAAAACCATATATTTAGACCATGCTTCGCTAACACCTGTCGACCCGGCGGTTTTAGATTGCATGTACGAATATGATAAAGCGCACGTGGGTAATCCGTCTGGTATCCATGCTGATTCTGTAAAATCTAAACAAATATTAGAAACATCTCGTGCTGTTATTGCTGGGCATTTTTCTGCACGTCCAGAAGAAATATTTTTTACAGGCAGTGGTACCGAAGGCGACAATTTGGCAATTTGGGGTCCTGTGTTGGCATATACTGGTACTGGTTTGCCACATATTGTAACTACCAATATAGAACATAGTGCAGTTCGTGAACTATGTTTGTTTTTAGAAAATCCGCCAGCTGGCGGAAAAAAAGCTGAAGTAACTTTTGTTGCGGTTGGTACTGATGGTGTTGTCGATCCAAAAGAAATTAAAAAATCTATCAAAAAGAATACTGTGTTAGTTAGTGTCCAGTATGCGAACAATGAAATAGGTACAATACAACCCATACGAGAAATTGCAAAAGTTGTAAGACAGTATAGAAAAGAAAATGTTGATTCACCTGTTTTATTTCATACCGATGCAGCACAGGCGGTGCAGTACTGTAATATAAACGTGCAACAACTTGGTGTGGACATGCTTAGTTGTAATGGTTCTAAAATGTATGGCCCACGAGGGGTGGGTATATTGTTTAAGAAACATGGCATACCTTTTACTCCAGTTTTCTATGGTGGTCATCAAGAGGGTGGTGTACGCCCTGGCACAGAAGATGTTGGTAGGGCGGTTGGTTTAGCTAAAGCATATGATATAACACGTGCCGTGGCTGATACAGAAACAATAAGACTAACAGAACTGCGAGACTATTTTATAAATGAACTTTACAAAATTATTCCTAATATGGTCTTGCACGGGTCGGCAATAGAACGTTTACCTAATAATATAAATATTGCTATACCAGGGTATAATAGCGAAACTGTTATTATATACTTAGATGCACAAGGTATACGTGTTTCTGAAAAGTCTGCGTGTCAGTCCGATAGTGGGGTAGATTCGTACGTGCTAGAAGCACTAGGATATGCTAGAATAGGAAGCATCCGATTTTCTACAGGCCGATCAACTACCTATGCTGATATAGACCGTACTGTTGCTACACTTGATAAAATATTGAAACTTTTAAAACCTGAAAAATAATTATGATACCTTCATTTAATCAATTTACTACAAAAGCTAAAGAGGCAATACGCCGAGCCCATGAAATAGCCATTGAAAGGGGTCTTTCGCATGTTACCGCACTACATATGCTGGCGGCTTTGGTGTTCCAAGAAGAATCTATAGTTGTGTCTTTACTAGATGCTATGGCAGTAGATACAGTTCTCCTGACAGATAACATTATCGAAGAAATAGAACCTGCAGAACAAATGCAAACAGTGGCACAGTCTTACCAAATGTACTTAACTGAAGACCTGGGTAAAATATTTGAGGCATCACCGAAGGTTGCAGAATCTATGAAAGACGCTTTTGTTTCTTCTGAACATTTATTTTTAGCTCTGCTTACAATCGATGGCCCAGCTAAAGAATTACTTGCACGTTTTAAGGTTGATCTTGAAAATGCTCGTGAAAAAGTTCTTGAGCTAAGACAAAATAAAAATGTTGATGTAAATCAAAATAAAAAAATGCGTTTGTTGCCTAAGTACACACGCAACCTTACAGACTTGGCAAGGCAAGACAAACTTGACCCGGTAATAGGTCGCGACACCGAAGTAATGCGTGTAATGCAAATATTGTCACGACGAACAAAAAACAATCCTATACTAATAGGTGAACCAGGTACCGGTAAAACTGCAGTTGTTGAAGGTCTAGCACAACGCATAGCAAAAGGTGACGTGCCCGAGTCTTTGAAGGACAAAGAACTTGTTTCGTTAGATTTAGGTCTACTATTAGCTGGTACAAAATACCGTGGTGAATTCGAAGAACGTCTACGTGGAATAATAAAAGAAATCGAAAAAGCCGAAGGTAAAGTTATATTGTTTATCGACGAAATACACACCATAGTTGGAGCGGGTTCTTCAGAAGGTTCTCTTGATGCGTCAAACATGTTGAAACCTGCATTAGCCCGCGGAGAACTACGTGCAATAGGTGCCACAACTATAAAAGAATACCAAAAACATATAGAAAAAGATGCAGCTTTTGCACGACGTTTCCAACCAGTATATATAGAGGAACCAACTACTGATGACACTATAGCCATACTTCGTGGCTTGAAAGACAAATACGAAATGTTCCATGGTGTGCGTATTACTGACGACGCCATCGTTGCTGCTGTAAATTTGTCTACTCGTTATATAACTAACCGCTACTTGCCTGATAAGGCCATCGACCTTATAGACGAAGCCTCTTCTTCTTTACGTATGGCACTAGAAAACAAACCGGCAGCATTAGAAGATGCTCACAGAAAAATAATGCGTTTAGAAATAGAACAAACAGCATTAAATACAGAACTACAAAATGATATCGACCCAGCAGATAAGAAAAATGTACAAAAACGTATAAAAGAAATCGTTGCAGAAATCGCAAATCTTAAAGAAAAAACTGGAGAACTTGAACTAAAATGGCAAAATGAAAAAAGCACTTTGGTAGATATTCGTACAATTAAGAAAGAATTAGAATCTTTGAAACTTGAAGCTGAGCAGGCCGAATACCGAGCAGACCTTGGTCTAGCCGCTGAGATACGTTATGGCAAGATACCTCAAGCTCAAAAACAATTAGAAACTAAAATGGCCACACTGAAAAAGTTACAGAAAACTCGACGCATTTTAAAAGAAGAAATAAACGAAGAAGATATAGCTGAAGTCGTGTCTCGTTGGACGGGCATACCGTTAGCACGCATGTTAGAAGAAGAACGAGCAAAACTTGCGCGCATGGAAGACGAACTGGGTAAACGTGTTATTGGTCAGACAGAAGCTATAACTAAAATCGCTGACGTGGTACGACGTTCACGTGCGGGTATAGCAGACCCAAACAAACCAATGGGTTCTTTTATATTCTTAGGTCCGACAGGTGTAGGTAAAACCGAACTTACTAAGGCCTTGGCTGAATTTATGTTTAACGATGAAAAGGCTCTTGTGCGTGTCGATATGTCTGAATACATGGAACGCCACAGTGTGTCTAAATTATTAGGTTCTCCGCCGGGCTATGTTGGTCATGAAGAATCTGGCCAACTAACTGAAGCTATTCGTCACCGACCTTACGCAGTTGTGTTGTTCGATGAAATAGAAAAAGCCCATCCTGAAGTCTTTAATGTATTATTGCAAGTGCTCGACGAAGGTACTATTACTGATGCAAAGGGAAGAAAAGTAAACTTTAAAAACACATTGATTGTATTAACTTCAAACTTAGGTTCTGAGCATATACAAAAAATGGAAACACTTGGTTTTACTACAGACACAGAAGCTAAACAGTATATGCAAACCAAAGAAAAAGTCCTCGAGTCTTTGAAAAACCACTTCCGTCCCGAATTCCTTAACCGTATAGACGAAACTATCGTGTTTGATGTTCTAACCCCAGAAGTTATACGTCAGATAGTACGTGTACGCATAGATCAAATAAAAGCCCGATTATTAACAAAAGATATTGATCTGGTTGTATCAGAATCTGCATTAGACTTGTTAGCTAAAGATGGCTACGACCCACAATATGGCGCACGACCACTAAATAGACTAATACAAACCAAAATACTTAACCCGGTTGCAATGCACATTATAAAAGATGGTGTTACTGCCGGAGAAAAAGTAAATGTAGATGTTAAAAATAGTTTACTGACAGTGGAAACAAAACGCAGTCGAAAATCAGCCGTCGTTACAAAAGGGAAGTTAAAAGTTTAAAATTATATGAAAAGATATCCACCATCTGTGGGTATTTTTTCTTGACTTATTTTATGGTAGGCGTAGTATATTAGTTAGGACAGTTTTTTCTGTACAAAAATTGAAAGGAAAAGAATGTCCAAGAGATCTTTGACCTAAACTTTTTATTGAAATTTTTTACAAAAAAATCCACAAAGTGGATGCTCATTATTGAGCAAAATTCAAAAGTCCAGGTGCACCGTAATGCGTCTGGCTTTTTTGTTTGTAGTTTGCTATTTTAAAAATTTAGGTGTATAGTTTTGAGATAAATTTGCACAATCATGACAAAAAAATCAGAATTAAAAAAAGAGAAAAATCCTCTTTTGCCTGACCCTAGTTTTACCGGGTTCGTAATTGTTTCTGAAAAGAAAAATCCACGAGCTAAAGTTGCAAAGGGTTTCGTTAAACCAAATGTAAACCTGAAACAAGGCCATTTAAGAAAGAAAAAAGGGAATTAATTTCCCACAACACCAAAACCCTGAATGTTTTCATTCAGGGTTTTTTTGTGCGCCGGGTAGGATTTGCCCGCGACTAAAATTTTTTCAGTCAAAAAATTTTGTCTGGGCACCGACTCGCAATTTTTCTTACTAGAAAAATATCGCTCCGTCGTTCAAATATACACGCACGCAAAACAGTTTGCGTGCTCTCGCCTTACATAAATATAAAAGGCACAATAAGAATTTGTGCCTTTTATATTTTGTGCGCCG
>CAYWWG010000034.1:0-6483 GCA_964461985.1 uncultured Candidatus Saccharibacteria bacterium | reverse complement strand
CTGTACCGTATTCAGAAACTACATCACGTGGGTCTACCCCATTACCTAATGTTTTAGACATACGCACACCACCTTCGGCAGTAATAAAACCATTAACAACAATCTGGTGTGAACATGGTAAATCTGCAGCCATAAGCATAGCCTGCCACATAGCTGACTGAAAGCGTGTATTGTCTTTACCACAGTACTGTGTAGGTGTTCCATTAACCCAATATTTTTCAAATAGGTCTTCCCCTCCTGCCTGAGGAGGGGTGCCCGCTAGGGCTAGGTGGTGGGAGTCAGGCCAACCTAATGTAGATATGTAGTTTGTTAACGCATCGAACCAAACATACATAACTTGTTCGTCGTCCCCTGGTACGGGCACACCCCATGGCATTTTAGACTTCATGCGTGATATTGAAAAATCTTGTAGTCCACCATTAACAAAAGTTTTCATTTCATTAAAACGAAATTCAGGTATTACAAAACTTGGATTCTTTGCATAAAAATCTAATAACTTTCGTCCAAATTCTGAATATTTAAAAAAATAATTTTCTTCTTGAATTATTTGTAGTGGTCTGCCTGGATGTTCTAGACATTCACCATTGGCATCGAGTTCTGAATCTGTCTTTTCGCTTTCGCAACCTACACAGTATTTTGCTTCGTAATCTTTCTTGTATATATAACCATTATTTTGTACACGACGCCATAATTCCTGAGCGGCTTTTTCGTGATGTTTATCAGTGGTACGAATAAAATGTATATCTTCGGTAACCCCAAAAATATTCAATTGTTCTTTAAATGTTATAAAACTTTTATCAACAAATTCCTGAGGTGTTACACCCATTTCTGTTGCTTTTTCGTAAATCTTTAAACCGTGTTCATCAGTGCCAGTATTAAAAAACACATCATATCCAAGTATTTTTTTGTATCTTGCTATAGCATCTGCCCGCACAAATTCTAAGGCGTGCCCCATGTGCAACGGCGCATTAACATACGGTAATGTTGTTGTAATATAAAAGTTTTTTTGCATATATTTAATCGTGCTCGTTAGCCCCAACTATAGGTTCGATAACTCTTTGTTCTGAAAGCTTTTTCTGATCAGTTATTTTTTGTTCATACACATCGTCCAAAATTTCTAGTACAAGTACGGCTACAGGTATAGCTAAAATAAGTCCAATAAAACCACCCAATGCCCCACCAATAAGCAAAGCCAGTATAACAACAAGTGGTGGCACACCTATCATTTTCTTAAACAAGACTGGAACTAGTACATAGTTTTCAAACTGTTGAATAGCAACAAACGAAATCAAAACCCCCAAAGCTACCGATGCCCCGTTGTTAAACAAAGCAATAGCAGCTGCAGGTATAACTGCAAAAGTTATGCCGTACGGAATAAGTTCCAAAATTCCTGAAAGAATACCTAATATTAAAGCATATTTAACATGGAACAAAACAAGTATAATGTAAGCCGTTACACCTACAAATACCCCCAACAAAAGTTGGCCTTGCATCCAACGAGCTATTTTCTTTTCGGTTCTGTCCCATAAACCTAAAATGTAATCTTCGTACCTTGCGGGCGCAATGGTGCGTATAAATGTTTCAACACTTTTTTCTTGCATTGAAAGGAAGAAAGAAATAACCAAAACAAGCACAAACTGCACAACAGCAGAAAAAACATTACCTATAGAACCCAATATGCCTGAAGATATACTTCCTGCAACACTTCTTGCACCTGAAAGAACTTGATTTACAGGTGCGTTATTACCTAAACCCTGGAACAACAATGCTGCTTTATCAGCTAGGCCATTAGCTTTAAATGACTGAACGTATTCGTTGTTAGGAACAACTTTTACTAATTGGTCGGCTAAAGATGAAACCTGGTCAACTAACAGAGGTACAACAAAGTACATGATCATACCCAAACCAACTAAACCAATTAAATAAGAAACAATAACCACAAATGAACGAGACAAACCAAAACGACGTTTTAAAGAATTAGCCACAACTTCCATAAAAGAAGCAATAATAATCGACAATGCAATAACTAGTAATACACCCCTTGTATACCAAGCAATATAAAAACCAATTAATACAAAGACTGACCGGACGATGGTGCCGGTTGAAATAGATATAGATTGTTTATTATTCATCATACTTCTATAGTACACCGCTTGTGCCTAAAATGGAAGTAAGCATTGCTGGGTCTGTCCATGGGCCAACAAGGGCTGTATTAGATTTTTCTATACGGAAAATCTTTTTAGCCACACGCATTATGTCTTTGTTATTTACTGCCATAATTTTCTTTACCCTTTCTTCTGGTGTTACGACTTTGCCAGTTAAGGTTTCTTGAACCCCAAAGTACATAGCCAGCGAATTAGAAGATTCTAAATTCAACTTCATTGTGCCAACCATGTATTGTTTTGTTCTTTTTATTTCTTCTTCAGAAACTAAAGTATTTTTTAATGATTTAAATTCTTTAAGTAAAATATTTAAAACTTCTTGTACTCGAGAGTTAGTTACACCCGCAGTAATTTCTATAGAACCATAACTAGTTGCAGAATCCATCTGTGCATTAACATAGTAACAAACACCCATTTCGTCGCGAAGTTTAGTAAACAAACGCGAAGACATACCCCCACCCAACAAAGAACCTACTAAAGCTAAGGCTGTTTCGTCTTTATGGCCAATCTTTACACCATGAAACCCAAACACTAGATGGCTTTGATCTGTCGGTTTGTATAGAACATTTGCATTGTAAGTTCTTTGTTTGTCTGTAGTTTTTATTATTTTCGGCAAAGGTTTTTTTATGGTACGAGAAAAATGTTTTTTAACTAATTCAAACATTTTAGGTAGATCGAAAGACCCAGCCACAACTACAACAGTATTGTTTGGTACATAAAACTTTTTATGATATGCAACAAAATCTTCGCGGTTGATTTTAGTCACCGAATCTTTGGTACCTAAAACATCACGTCCAGCTGGCTGGCCTTTATACATGTTCGATGTAAAAAGCTGTTGCGCCTGCGACTGGGGCATGTCTTCGTACATGTTTATTTCTTCGATTATAACTCCGCATTCTTTTTCAATCTCAGATTGAGGAAAAGTAGAATTTAAATATATATCAGAAACAATGTCTAATATTTCTGGTGCGTACTTAGATTCTACTTTGGCGTAGTAGCCGGTAATTTCATGGTCTGTAAAGGCGTTGTAATGTGCACCTAAACTATCTAGTTCGCGTGAAATGTCTGAAACCCCAGGCCGGCGCACGGTGCCCTTAAAACACATATGTTCTAAGAAATGCGATATACCACTTTGTACTTGGGGTTCATAGTCGCTACCTGTACCGACTAATACAGTTACTGTTACTGTGGGGTTGTCTTTCATTGGCACAAATAAAACCCGCAAACCATTAGATAAAACTTTTTTAATCAATTTAGTCTTCATTTGGCTACTATACCACCCCGGCATAATAATAAAAAGTTTTTGGATTTTAGCAATCTAAACATATTGGTAAAAATTTAACTAAGGAGTATAATGCCATAATGCAAAAATATGAAATAGAAACACCTCTTAACGACCAAACCATTGAGCAAGCTAAAAAAATGATTGCCGAGGCAAAAACAATATGTTTACACTTTCATCCGAACCCAGACGGAGACAGCTATGGTTCTGCTCTAGGTATGGCCCACGCACTTCGAGCAATAGGCAAAACAGTAAACATATACCAAGGCGACTTACCTAAACCACGTTGGGCAAACATATACCCCGGTTATGACACTGTTATCCAAGAAAACATTTCTGCCGAAGAACTAGCAAAGCATGATTTATTTATAGCAGTCGACAGTGCAACCCCTACCCAAATAAGCAAAGACCCAGGTTTTACTTTACCTAACATGCCTATATTGGTTATAGACCACCACCACACCGAAAAACCATATGGCACATTACGACTAGTTGATGTAGAAATATCTTCGTGTGCAGAACTAATATTCGACCTTTTACCAAAACTTGAACTACCTCTAAATAGCGATGTAGCAAATTGTATATACCTGGGTATATTTAGCGACACTGTTGGTATACGTATTGCAGATGTAACTGGAAAAACAGTCCAAACACTTGCCAAATGCTACCCTCTTACGACAAACATACAACAACGTATTATCGGGTCATTACAAAACTACGGCAGAAAAGAATTAGACTTACTTTCAGTATGCCTAGACAGACGCGAATATATAAACGAAGACAGCCTGTGTCTGATGATATTACCATACAATGAAATAGTTAAATTAGATATTGAAAAACCTACAACGCATTATATAACAGGGTTCCTTGCTGGTAGAATGTATGACGCAAAAAACCTATGTGTTGCATTTGAAACAACTCCAAATAATTTTCGAGTCAGTGCGCGTTCAGACAGTAGCGAACACGATGCAACTTACGACATGAATTTGTTTATGAATAAACTCGGTGGTGGTGGACATAAAGGTGCTGCCGGTGCAATGATTGTAGCGAATACACCAGAAGAAGCCCGAGCACAAATATTAAAGGCCTGGGAAGAAACTCAAAAATAAAAAACAAAAGAGGGTCCAGAGACCCCCTAATGAACAAAAACTTATGAAAAAAAGAAGTAGCAAATTCTGCCAAGGAGGCAAAAGAACTCACTTACATATAAACTGTATACCTATTCTTAAGACATGTCAAATGAGTCTAAACTAGGGCCTTTTTCAAGAAGCTTGTTATTTCGTTTATATGTATACGTTCTTGGTTTCCTGTGTCGCGGTCGCGAATGGTTACAGTGTTTATTAATTCAGGGTTTTCGCCTAATGTGTCGAAGTCTATAACTATGCAGTACGGTGTACCTATTTCGTCTTGGCGTCGATAGCGTTTGCCAATGTTGCCATTGTCGTCATAAGAAATATGACCGAACTCTTTTTTAAGAATAGTAAATACTGATCGAGCCTTTTCAATAAGATCTGGTTTGTTTTTAAGTAATGGAGAAACACAAGCTTTGTATGGTGCAATTTTTGCAGGAAATTTTAAATACACGCGCTTTGCATCACCCTCGCCTTCTTCATTATATGCAGAACAAATTAATGCCAGTAATGATCTATCTAAACTTACAGTTGGTTCTAAAACATGTGGAATGAATTTTTCTTTAGTTTCTTCATTGTACATTTCCATAGAAACACCAGAAAATTCTTGATGTTTCGATAAATCATAGTTTCCACGATGTGCTAAACCAGTTAATTCTTTAATACCAAATGGATATTCAAATTCAAGGTCTACTGTTTTTACACTATAATGTGCACGAGCCGTATCAGGATGTTCTAACGGATGAAGCTTTTCAGTTGGTATACCTATAGAGGCTAACCATCTTTTTTGTTTTTCTAGAAATCCATCAAATAAAGGTTCCCATTTTTCTTTTGGGTCTATAAAATATTCGAACTCCATTATTTCAAATTCTCGAAGTCTGTAAGTAAAATCACGAGGTGTTATTTCGTTACGGAAAGCTTTACCGATTTGAGCAATACCAAAAGGTACAGTTGGAGAAAAAGTATCGAGTATATTTTTAAAGTTTACAAACATACTTTGGGCTTCTTCGGGGCGTAGATATGTCGAAACAGAAGTAGACTCAACAGCCCCCATTTTAGTTTCAAGCATTAAGTTAAAAGTGCGCACATCAGACAGACTGTTACCATCAGGACTTTTTAGTTTCAATTCTTTAATCTTTGCATCCATCTGCATTACAGTTAGTTTTTCAGCGTCTACACCAGCGTCTTCTAGAATATGATCTGCACGAAAACGTTTTTTAGTAACTAGGTCATCAACTAGTGGATCAATAAATTCACTAGTGTGCCCTGAAGCCTGCCAAACACGAGGGTGCATTAATATCGCACTATCAATTAGGTACATGTTTTCTTCTTGATTAACAAAAAAATCAAGCCAAGAATCTCGAATGTTATTCTTTAATAAAGTACCTAACGGACCGTAGTCATATGTACCAGCCAGTCCCCCGTATATTTCAGAGCCTTGATAAATAAACCCCCGGCGCTTAGCTAGTGAGGTTATTTTGTCCATTAGTGTATCTTTTTCCATATTCCCCACTATAGCAGATTCGAGAGTTTTATTAAAGACTAATTACCAGACACCCTACGACTGGTAAGTAAGTTCTATATTATCTAGTTATTTTTCCATCACCACTACCCTCGATCAGTTTTACTACAACAGGGTCACGAGTTATACGAACTGATCCGGTTGTATAAGAATCAACCCCGGTAAATGTAGACTGAGTCAACAAAGTTGGAATGTTGCCAACATCAGCCACGGTTGGATTTAAACTAACTTTAAAAAACACTTGTCGACGAATTGTGTCGCTTGGGTTTTTCTTTAAAGTTCCAACACGCCAAGTAACTTCTCGTGAAGTATTGTTGTATGTTACGACTTCTTCTTTTGGAAAAGTTTCACCAGCCCATTCAACACCTCTAGGCAAGATGCCTTTTA
>CAYWWG010000033.1:0-6576 GCA_964461985.1 uncultured Candidatus Saccharibacteria bacterium | reverse complement strand
ATTTAGGTACAACAGGTACGGGTAGTGGGGCAATATTTAGGTGTATTTCGCGTGGTAGTTTGTCTTTAACTTTAAAAGGATCTAATTGTACTGCAATAACAGCGCCTGAGATAGATGTAACAACATTTGCGACAATCGTCGACGGGTCTGATATAGCAGACGGTAGGCAACCTTCAGTAAAGCTAATGATAGAAGGTACGGCTAATGTTTCTAATCAGCAAACCCAGTTTTTTATTCAGACTTTAGTATCACAAAGACAATTTGAATAATATGAATAAATTTATTAAAAAACATCAAGCTTTTACACTACTCGAAGTTCTCGTGGCAGTTTTGCTTTTGTCTGTTGCAGTTGCAGCCCTGTTAACTTTAGTTGCAGATAGTGTTACTTCTGCAACTTATGGTAAAAACGATATTACTGCAACATATATGGGCCAAGAAGCTTTGGATTATTTCCGCAATGTTCGTGACACAGAACTACACCAAGGGTCGACAACTGCAACTTGGAATGACTTTTTGCGTGGTATTGATTCTAATTCAGTGGCAGAATTCGGAGACCCTGTTGGTGGGGTAGATTGCTATAGTTCTAGTGGATGTGAGTTAGACATATTTGGATTAAATTCACCTGGTTCTGTTCCGTATGTCCGTGGTTGTTTATTAAGTTGTACAGAAGTTAAAAAAGCTACATCAAGTGGAGTTTCGTATTATACAATTAACCGCAGTACTAGTGGTACACCAACTGGTTTTGTTCGAACTATTAGACTAAAACAACCAATAGGCACAGCATTTAATGGTGGTGCGGATGTTGTTTTTGTAGAAGTTACTGTAACTTGGAAAAATGGTGCAAGTACAAGGTCGAAGGTATTTACTGAAACATTATATAATTGGACATTATAATATGAAAATATTTAATTTTAAAAATAAAAAAGGTTTTGCTTTGTTGTTTGCGGTGCTCGTTGTAAGTGTTATAGCAACAGTGGCTTTTGGTTTGGCTAGTATTATATATAAACAAAAACTTTTGACTTCCGTGGCTGTAGATTCTGGTAAAGCTTTTTATATGGCAGATTCAGGTATGGAGTGTACATTATATAATCTGTCGCAAGTTAGTACTCAAGCGACACCTTTAGTTTGTTTGGATCCATCGCCGACTTCTAGTATGGGTATACTCAGTCTTACCCAAAATAACGGACCAATCGTACCTAATTCTCAATATATTGATAGTAGTCGGATCGGTAATATTAATGCATGTTTTACTATTGAACCTTTATTTGATATTACTTCAGCATTTGTTTCCGCTAAAGTTCGTGGCTATAGTACATGTAATACTAATTCACCTCGCCATTTAGAGCGTACATTGCAAGTGTTTTTCCAGTAGTGTAATCTTTATATTATGGCAACTGGCAAGAAAAGAATCGAACAGTTACGTGCCCTGGTAGACTACCATCGGGGTCTTTACCATACTCATGATAACCCTGAAATTTCTGATGAAGCTTATGATGCATTAGTACGTGAGCTTTTAGATTTAGAAAAAAAAGAAGGTAGTGCATCTGATACTCCGAGTCAGAAAATTGGGGGACAGATAATAGAAAAATTTAAAAAAATAAAACACGCTACACCTCAGTGGTCTTATGACAATGTTTTTAATGCCGATGAACTAGTTAAGTGGGACGAAAAACTTGAACGGTTTTTAGCTGGGGTTGGTTATATTGGCCCGCGTGCGTATACAGCTGAATTAAAAATTGATGGACTTAAGATAATACTTACCTATGAAAAAGGTCTATTGGTCCAAGCCGCAACTCGGGGTGATGGTGATGTGGGTGAAGATATAACTCATAATATACGTGAAATAAAAAGTATACCTAAAAAACTTTCTGCGATATATGATGCAATTGTTGTCGGAGAAGCTTGGATGAAAAAGTCTGATCTAGAAAAAATAAATACTGAGCGTGCTAAAAATGGTGAACAGTTGTTTGCAAACACACGTAATGCCGCTGCTGGATCTTTACGCCAATTAGATGCAAATATAACTCGAAGTCGAAATATACAAACTTTTATTTACACGATAGATATACTAACTGACGCAAATGGAAAAAATATACACCCAAACACACAAAGTGGATCGTTAGCTTGGCTTAAAGAACAAGGTTTTTCAGTAAATGATAAGACGAAACTTTTAAAAAGTATTTCTGAAATAGAACAATACTACCAAAAATACATACCACTTCGTGATAGTTTTGAATACGGAGTAGATGGTTTGGTAATAAAACTAGAAGATTTGGTGTTGTCTGAACGTGTTGGTTATACTGCTAAGGCTCCACGTTTTGCTATTGCCTACAAATTTCCAGCAGAAGAAGTTACGACAATTGTACAAGATGTTGCTGTCCAGGTTGGCCGTACAGGGGCTATAACCCCGGTGGCGCATATGCAACCTGTGTCGGTGGCAGGTTCGGTTGTTTCTAGAGCAACTTTACATAATATAGACGAAATACACAGGCTAGGTTTAAAAATAGGCGATACAGTAATACTTAAAAAAGCCGGTGATGTAATACCTGAAATAATCCGTGTATTGCCTGAACTACGCACTGGCAAAGAAAAAACATTTCAAATGCCGAAAAAATGTCCAGAATGTGGTAAAGATGTGGTGCAGAAAACTAATAGTATAGGCGAACAGTCTGTTGCGTATTACTGTCCGAATAAAAACTGTCCTGCACAAATATTGGGTCAGTTAATACATTTTGTTAGTAAAAAAGGTTTAAATATTGTTGGGCTAGGGGACAGAATAATCGAAAAACTCTTAGAAGAAAATATTATTTCTACTGCATTAGATATATTTAAATTAAAAAAGTCTGACCTTGTTGATTTAGAAAAATTTGGTGATAAAAGTGCAGACAACACCATCGCGTCTATACAACAGGCCCGCACCACAACACTATCACGATTAATTTATGGGCTGGGTATAAGCCACGTCGGTGAAGAAACCGCAATATTAATAGCCAATATTTGCAATAAGCCAATAGACTTTTTACATTTGAATGTAGAATCTTTAGTTGCTGTTGACGGCATTGGTACAACTGTAGCTGATAGTGTTTTAGATTGGTTGTCGGAAGATGTAAATGTGGAATTGTATAAAAATTTATTAAAAGAATTAAATATAATTGAGGTTGTAAAAAGTAGCAATAAACTTGCCGGTAAAACTTTTGTAATAACTGGTACACTACCAACACTGTCCCGCGACAAGGCGAAACAGCTAATACAAGACAACGGCGGTAAAGTCGCTGGTTCTGTATCTGCAAAAACTAGTTGTGTTCTGGCTGGTACCGAACCTGGCACTAAATATAAAGATGCACAGAAGTTGGGAATAAATATTATAGATGAAGCAGAATTTTTGAAATTGATAAAATAAGGGTTTTTTGCTATACTTTTTGCATGACATTACCTGAAGTACAAAAGCTTGCTGACCTGATACGTATAGACATGGACCAAGCCGAACTAGAATCTGTGGCCCGCGATATGGACGCTGTGTTGGCCTATGTAGACCAAATACGGGCCGTAGCTGCTGGCATACCTGACACAGATGCAACCCCTGAACTAACCCTAACTAACGTTATGCGGGCAGATACTGGCACGTTGCCTGAAGGTGTTTATACTGAAGCGGTTGTTGATAATGCACCAGACCATGACGGTAACTTTATTAAGGTAAAGAAAATTCTGTAATTTTCTGCTATATATTTTATGAATGAAAAAATGATTGACCTAAAAAACCTAACTATTGAAAAAGCTCACGCTGATTTAGTTGCAGGTGTTTACACAGTTACAGAACTTGCCCAAGCTTACTTAAATGTTATCACTGAAAAAAACGCAGATATAAATGCGTATGTTGAAGTTTATACAGATGTACTAGACCAAGCAAAACATGCTGAAGAAATGTTTAAAAATGGTACGGCAACAATACTAACTGGTATACCTATTTCAATTAAAGACAACATTGTTATCAAAGGTAAAGAATCTACTGGTGGGTCTGATATATTAAAAGGGCATATATCTATATATGACGCAACTATTATTTCAGAATTAAAAAAATCTGGAGCGGTGTTGTTAGGTAGAACAAACATGGACGATAGTGCCATGGGGTCTTCTACAGAAACATCTTGTTATGGCCCGACAAAAAACCCGCTAGCCACAGACCGTGTGCCAGGTGGTTCGTCAGGGGGGCCAGTAGCCTCTGTTGCTATGGACGGTGCACTGGCTGCCTTTGCCTCAGATACAGGCGGTTCTATACGCCAGCCGGCAGCATACACTGGTTTAGTTGGTTTAAAGCCAACATATGGAACCGTGTCGCGTTATGGGTTAATGGCTTTGGCTTCGTCTTTTGACCAAATCGGCCCTGTTGCAAAAAATGTTGCTGATGCAGAAATACTTTTTAATACCACAAATGTATATGACACAATGGACAGTATGTCTGTGCCGATAGAAAAAAGAATTTGTAAAAAAATAGAAAACAATAACTCTGGTAGTCGAGTTAAAATAATTGGTATACCGACTAGTTGGGTAAAAGGCGAAGGTATCGAAGAGTCTATAAAGAAAAACTTCGAAGAAACTTGCGCAAAATTAAAAAATGCTGGCTACGAATTAGTCGACATTAAGTTGCCATTAACTGAACATTCTTTGGCGGTTTATTATATTATATTGCCTGCTGAAGCTTCAAGTAACTTGGCTCGATACGACGGCATGCGGTATGGACTTTCATTGCCTTGTAAAGATTTACTTGAAACTTATAAAAAAACTCGTGGTGTTGGGTTCGGTAAAGAAGTTCGCAGACGTATTATGCTAGGCACATATGTGCTTAGTCATGGGTACTACGATGCATACTATGGTTCTGCTGTAAAAGTTCAGAATGCCATTAGAAAAGAAATTGCAAATGTTTTTGAAAAAGTTGATTTAATTATGACGCCAACTGCACCTACATTAGCATTTAAATTTGGTGAAAAAATGAACGACCCAATGGCTATGAAGTTGTCAGACTTGTTTACAGTGCCTGCAAATGTATCTGGTTGTCCTGCAATATCTATACCGTCAGGTAAGGCTGACAATAACCTTGTGCATAGTATACAGTTTATGGCACCGCATTTTGGTGAGGAACTTTTGTTCGAAATTGGTAAAAAATGTGAAGACCTTTTAAGGTAGTGAATATATTAAGTAAAAAATTAAAACGGTGTTTTAATTTAATTATTCATACACTCTTTCATTCGTGCTTTAAATAAAGTACAATATAAATATGGGCCCACAGTTGCCACAACAAGTTCAAAATGTTCCTACTTTTAACCCGACGTTTTTAAACCTGGATTATGTTTTTTACCAGGTATTTAGATTTTTTATAATTATCATTGCTTTTATTGCAAAACTATTAGGTTTTACTATTGCCCCAGATTCATGGTTGGGTCAGTATATGTATGTAGCAGGTAATATAGCCACTAAGCCTCATGCTATTGTTGTTGCTGAGCATATACTAAGTTGGTATACAGTTTTTGTATCTATAATTTCAATTTTTTTAATTACAATTATTTTGTATTCTCTAGTTCGTTTGTGGGAAATTAAAAAAGAAAACAAGGCTAAGGCTGACGCGGAAAAAGTTACTGTCATTGAAACACCTACACAAAAAACAAATGCTCGATGGGAACTTATTAAAAGCCATACTGAAAGCGAGAACCCAAACGATTGGCGTTTAGCTATAATTGAAGCAGACACAGTCTTAGAAGAAATATCAAGAAACTGGAAGACCAGTGGCGAAACATTAGGCGAAAGGTTGAAAAATCTAGATCCTGGTGACATGCGATATTTGCAAGATGCCTGGGAAGCTCATAAGGTTCGTAACAACATTGCCCATGCTGGACTGTCTTACACTATCGACCGCCGAGAAGCGACACGGGTTATAGGTTTGTACGAAAAGGTGTTTCGCGAGGCTGGCGAAATATAAATGAATTCGGGCCACGCAAGCGACCTATAAGCGTGGCCAAAAATATTAGACAAATTTTGTAATACAAAACACCCCGTTTGAAAGGGGTGTTTTGTTATTGTGGCGGGTGCCGGAGTCGAACCGGCTTCCTCAGGTTATGAGCCTGATGAGGTACCGTTCCTCTAACCCGCTAACGGTAGAAACTCATTATATAGCATATCAAAATATAATGCAAGTATGGCTCCATAAAACATATATGTGGAAAAGTCATTTTACCGAAAAATGGTGTGTGCCTGTAAAAGTTTGAAATTTTATAATTTTTGTGCTACTGTATCGGTATTGACCACCTTCGTTAAAACTTTGGTGTGTCTACGGTCGCCTTCGCATAAAGCAACGGCGTACCGCTGTCGGTATAGCTCAGGTAGTTAGAGCATCGCACTCATAAAGCGAAGGTCACAAGTGCAACTCTTGTTACCGACACAAATGGTTTTGTAGTGGGACTTGGATTTTATATAAAAATATGTATAATACAGTAGTCCTATAATCTGTAGGATGTAGACCACATTTGCGGTCGTAGCTCAACTGGTTAGAGCACCCGCCTGTCACGCGGGAGGTTGGCGGTTCAA
>CAYWWG010000032.1:0-6599 GCA_964461985.1 uncultured Candidatus Saccharibacteria bacterium | reverse complement strand
GATATAAACAAAAAACTAGTCGTATTTTCAATACGTGACATGGAAGAAGAATTAAAGCCAATTGCAATGTACATTGTTACCAATTTCATTTGGACATCCATCCGACATACATTAAAAAAACGACTACTGGTGGTAGATGAAGCTTGGATTATGATGAAATCAGTAGACACAGCTTCTTTCCTTTACGGTATTGCAAAACGCGGACGTAAATATTTCGTAGGCTTGTCTGTTATATCACAGAACATAGACGACTTTATGAAAAACGACTATGGCACAGCTATTGTTACAAACTCTTCTATGCAACTACTACTAAAGCAAAGCCCTTCATCAATAGATGTTCTACAAAAAACATTCCACCTAACAGACCAAGAAAAAATGATATTACTAGAATCACAAACAGGTCAGGGTATATTCTTTGCTGGTCAAAAACACGTTGCTATCGAAGTTCGAGCCTCATACACAGAACAACAGATTATTACTTCCGACCCACAACAACTACTGGCCATCAAGAAAGCTAAGCAAGAATTATTAGAACACGAAGGTCAGGTACGCGTAGCTGCTGCAACAGAATATAAAAAAGCTGAATCCGAAGCTGTACAGAAAGCTGTAAAAGAAGAAGAAAACACAATTGCCATACCAAAACCACCAGTAAAAGAAATTGACAAAGAACCACAGCCAATGTCATTAGACGATGAAATACGCGCACTAGAGAATGAATTTCAGAAACTGTAAATAGTAATTATGACTTAAAATAAAGCGAACGGTTTTAGTGAAACCGTTCGCTTTTACTGTTCACTGTAGCATTTATGCTGTATAATACCCTTATGCAACCACAATCTGACAACACCAACAATTCTGACACACCAAACAACGACCACGTAACCATAGCCGGTCTTGAGTTCGAAGGTAGTACTGCAAGCGCACTTGAAAACGCGTTTGCTTCAGAATTAAAAACAATACCGTCTACAGCACCAAAAACAAACACCCAGCAAACCCAAACTGATTTCAAAGAAAAAGTAGCTCAAATAAAACACAAACAAGAAGATTGGAGCAAAGAAGAGCTGGTATTAAAAGACGACATTGAATCGAAAATCCAACAATTAAAGAACTTAAAAAAATCTATCGAGGACGAAATAGCAAGTTTAAAGACTATTGAACAAAAGAAAGCGACACTAGACAACGAAATTAAAAAAATAGAAGACCTAGAAAAAGCCCAGAAAAATGTTGAGGAAGAAATAAACAGCCTTATTACCTCAAATAATTAAAATAAAACCAATGCTGTGCTTACTAAATAAATGATGTATAATATAAACATGAAGAGATATTTTCTAATATTTAGTATGGCACTTTTCCTTTTAATCAGTAGTTTTGCCCATGCCCAAGTTACAGCAGTATCTTTAAACGTAACCCCTGACAATGCTGACGTAGGGGACATTGTTACAGTTTCAGCATCTAGTTATACAGAAGACATGAGCAGGTCTGTTTTTACTTGGACTGCAAACGGTAAGGTTATTAAAAAAGGAGCGGGCGTTTCTTCTATATCTTTTAAAAAAAGAGGGGACGTTCCAACAGTAACAATAGGGGTTAGTATAGATTTAAAAAGCGGGGAAACAATAGAACAGTCGGTGGACATTAGTAATCAAAGTGTTGATTTGTTATGGGAAACAGTTAGTTCATACACACCGCCTTTTTATAAAGGAAAATCTTTACCTATACAGGAATCTGCAGTTCGTTTTAGCCCAATAGTAAGTCGTGGTTATTTATTTGGATCAAAAGGTAATAAAAATAATATATATACATGGTCTCGAGGTAATAGTGTTGTAGGAAGTGTTTCTGGAACAGGCAAAGACTCTTTTCCTATAATTATGGACTATATGGTAGATAAAGAGCAAATAGGGGTCAAGGTTGAAAGTATTGCCAACACATCTATAACATCATCTGACATAGACCTTAAACCTTTCGATCCTAAGCTGGTTTTTTATAAAATGGATAGTAATAAATACATAGATTGGAACAACGCATTAAGTGATGGATATTCACCAACTGGCCAATTAAAAATATTTGCGGCACCTTATTATATAACACCTAAAAACCTTTCTGACGTAACATTTAATTGGAGCCAAAACGACCAAAGTGACTCAAGTGGACAAGTTTTTACAGTTTTCCCAAACGGAGACGGCCAAACAACCTTTTCTGTTGATGTAGAAAACACTAAAACATTTTTTCAATCGATCAAAAAAGATCTTCTGTTAAATATATAGAACGTGTTATAATAAAAACATGAAGAAACATGTATTATTTTGTGTGTTGTTTAGTGTGTTGTTTTTTAGTTTAAACACACACAATGTCTTTGCTGGTAAAGGGTCTGGTGTAGCAGATAACAGCGGTGGAGGCTTTAGTAATACACAAGACGCCCACAGAACAGTAGAATATTTTCCAGACACAAAGATTATTAAAGGTAATAACTCTTTTATAAAACCAGCAGCTACAAAAGTTGTTATTTCTTTGGATTTTTCAGACGACGCACCATATAATGTAGAAGGTAAAAAAATACACCTAAAGGTTGTTGATACAAAAACAAATCTTGAAGAAGCTAGTGCTGAGGCGGTTCTAAACGCAGATAAAATAATTATTACAGAAATGAGTGGTTTGAATCCAAACACAAACTACACTCTTTTTATAATGCCATACTTAACTGCAACAACATGGACACCAAGGTACACTATAGCATTTAAAACAAACGACACAGACCTGGCCATGAAGAGTTTTAATTATGCAAAAACATCCAGCTCTGAAAAAAAACAAAACATAATTCTAACCATAACATACGAATCTGTTCCTGATGAATCAAATATGCTTTTTAGTATTACATCAACAGACCCAAGCAAAGATCAAAAAAACATCCCACCAGACGATGTCGGTTATGTTAGTCAGTCCACAACATACAGTAAAACCTTTACTGACCTTGACCTTGCAACAAAGTTTACCGCCACAGCTGTTT
Source organism: uncultured Candidatus Saccharibacteria bacterium (assembly GCA_964461985.1). Lineage (GTDB taxonomy): Bacteria > Patescibacteriota > Minisyncoccia > Phycocordibacterales > UBA9973 > MFUC01. Next base: position 3,598 of record CAYWWG010000032.1, on the reverse strand, counting down.
TAATGAGCAAAGAAAACAAAGTATTAGACACACAAATAAAAGATACACCCGACACTATCGATGGGTCTGCCCCAGGAAACGGCAATGTTGATGTGGGCAACAGTTATCAATTTCTAACCAACCTTCCTGGACTAAACGTATTATGTGAAGTAAAAAACAACAACGGTGACTGTGTAAAATACAAAGAAGGAGACTTTGGAGACTATCTTAAGGTGTTAATAAGGCTTACATACGGACTTATAGCACTTATTGCTGTATTCCAAATAATATACTATGGGGTAACATACATGTTAACAGCAACCCCTTTCATGAAGACAACATCAAAAGAACGTATATATAATGCTATTATGGGTATTGTTATCGCTCTTGGTTCATATCTAATTTTGTACACAATAAATCCAAATCTAGTATCTATAAACTTAAACGGACCTAAAATAGCAATTCAAAACAAAAACCCTAGTTTGTTTTCAATAATAGGCCAAAGTCAAATAGATATGTATAACAAATTAGGAGGTGTAGATTTTAAACCGACTAAGTATTATGCTCAAATAAAAACTTTTGTTAATAACCATAATTACGATGGTTATCCAGACAAAGTCCCAGCTTGTGTTATTCAAGCAGCTATCCAACGTGAAAGTGGTGGAGACCCAAATGTTGTTGGTCATGATGAAAACGCACCATATACAAGCATCCCATCGAGAAGTGTTTTCGTTAATTCAGGGAAAAAGGGTAGTGGTGCAACATTTACAACAGATTCATCATTAATTACAAAAACTGATTTTCTTAATGACGACAACGGTAGTACTCTATATACAGCAAAAAACCCAAATGCATCAGATCTTGGTTTAGATTGGCGTTTTTCACACGGTGTAGGTTTGGGTCAAATCACTTTTTTCCCGACGGGAAGTAAAGACGGACCAAACTGGGACAAAGGTGTGGACTACCCAATAACAACAAGTAAACACGCCACACCAAAAGACATGCTAGATCCTGATAAAGCCATAGAATTCAGTGTTGAAAAATTCCAAGTTGATTATAAGACTTGTGGAAAAAACATAATGAACACATATAAAAGATATGCTAGTGGTGACTGTAATAGCACAAACCAATTTGCAGTTACAGAGGCTGGCATCAGATCTCGAATGTATGATCAGTGTGTTGCTCAAGATAAATAGCTTTTATGGTATAATATAAATACAATGACCCGAGGAAAATTTATATTACTAATAACAACCATCTGTCTTATTTTAGGATTTGGTATTTATTATTTTTATAGTAAATACACAACAACAAATGTAACACCAGGAACAAGTAATACAACCAAGGATTTTTCTTTGTATGATCAACTGTTTCCACCAAAAACACCTACAGATACGGCACCCGATACAACAACCGGGGGAACAACACCACCAGAAAACAAAACACTATCAACACGACTACATCAAATAAGTTACAAACCGATCGCAGGTTATGGACTGTTTACTAAGGGAATAGAAAGACTTGTTTCTGATGTTACCATAAAAGGCAAAAGACAAACAACAACAGACCTGGTTCCGGTTGTTAGGTATGTTGACCAAAAAACAGGTATTATATACGAACAAGACGAAACACACATAGAAAACAGAATTTCAAACACCACTATACCAAACACCTACGAAGCATTGTTTTCGTCTGATGGCACACACATAATATACAGATTCTTAGACAAAGACCAACAAACAATTTTGACTTACATCGGTAAAATGATAAATGATGGATCAAACAAACCAGTTGATCTTACAGGAAATTTCATATACCAAAACATTAAAGATATTAAAATAAGCGAAGATGGACTTTCTTATTTTATATTAAAACCAAAATCAGTAGGGGTAGATTTAGTTAAAAATGCATTTGATTCCAAAAATGAAACAGTTTTATTTTCAAGTCCTTTGTCTGAGTGGAATATAGACCTTGAAAAAAACTCTTTAAATCTAACAACAAAACCCTCTGGTTATGTTACTGGTTATTCTTATAATATAGACAACACTAGTGGTTCATATTCAAAAACACTATCTGGACCAGGTTTAACTGAAAAAACCAGCAATGATAGTTTGTATAAAATATATAGTGTATTTACAGATCGATCTATACACTTATTTATTTCTTATAATAAAACAGGTATTAAATACGATACAGGACTACAGACCCTTTCTGAAAAATGCGTATATAATACAAATATTTATTACTGTGCAGTACCTAAAAACACAACTGCAGGCACATACCCAGACGAATGGTATCAAGGCTCTGTTTCATTTAACGACGGTTTGTGGCTAATAGATACTAAAAATCAGAAACAAACATTTATAGAAGAACTAAAAAGTAATACTGGTGGTATAGATGCAACAAATTTACAGATATCTAAAGATGGAAAAACATTGTATTTTATAGACAAAAAAACAAGTCTTCTATGGGCTTATGATTTGTAATTTATTCACTAGCAACAATTGGATGTATAACAATATGTCTATCACGACCAACACCCACAGACTCACTTTTTAAATTTAATTTCTTATTAATATAACCATGTGTTATTTTACGCACAAATGCATTTTGTGGTGGTAAATCAATTGGTTTATTAAAATATTTAGCTTTTTGAGCATACACATACACATCTTCTTTTATTTTTTCTATTTCTGAAATAACATTGTTATTTATATCTATACAAACAGAGGTGTCTGTAATAATTTGTTGAAACAGTGTTTGTAAGCTTTTTATATACTCGGACTGAGGGGTAGGGGTAATTACTATAGAAACAATGGTTAAATCAACCTCAGAATCAAAGATGTCTTTAATAGAATAACAATCTGGGTACACATAGTCTAGTATTTTTTTTATTTTTATATGTGTATCATTATTCATTATAGTGTTGGTTTAAAATTTTTCTTAATATACCACTCTTGTCCTATTGTAAATAAACTACTGGTTAGTAAATACAAACCAAGTGCAACACCCCCAGCATATGCTGCAAAACCAACAACTATAGGTAATACATATTTCATTTGAGTTGTCATCGAGTCTGCAAGATCATTTTGGAAAGATTTCTTTGTATTTTCCTTTTTTATTGTTTTAGGTAATAAGAACGATGTTTGTATATATTGAACAACAGCAACAATTACAGCGAGAACCAAACTTTTAGCACTAAGTGGAAGAAAACCTAAGAAAGAAAGACTAACAACACTAGGTGCATGTATAAATGAATACAAACCAGTATTTGTAAATGTTAATTGTTGTTTAAATACTTGAAACAATGCAATAAGAATAGGTAATTGAATAACAGCAATCAAACAACCAGAGAAAGGGTTTACACCAGCTTGTTTATATAATGCAAAAGTTGCCTGAGCTTGAGCGGTTTTATCTGGAATCGTTTCCTTGATAGTTTCTAGTTGTGGAGCAAGTGCTCGTAAGGCAATCTGACTTTTTGAGGCTTTTTTTGATAAAGGAGATAAAATCAACTTAACAACAAGAGTTAGTAATATAACAGCTATACCAACATCGCCCCAAGGAACGATTCCAACAAAGAAAGCTAGTGCGTTGTGTAATGGTTCTACTAATACGTTGT
>CAYWWG010000031.1:0-6707 GCA_964461985.1 uncultured Candidatus Saccharibacteria bacterium | reverse complement strand
TCAAGGCCAATGCTCGGTTCATCGAGAAAGAGAATCTTCGGATTGTGAATCAAGGCACAGGCAATCTCCACACGCATTCGTTGCCCTAGTGAAAGTGTTCGTATTGGTTGATTCCGAAATGGTGTTATATCAAGTGTTTTCTCAAGATATTCGATTCGTTCCTTTATTTCCTTTTTTGAAAGACCATACATTACACCGAAAAGATTTAGAGTGTCTTCTGATGGCAAATTTGGCAATAGGTTACTTCTCTGTCCAAAGACTGCGCCAATCTGTGATACTACAGCTTTGCGGTCATTTTGCGGTGAAAGTCCCAAGATAGAAACCTCTCCGCTACTTGGCCACAAAATGCCAGTAAGCATTTTAATTGTAGTGGATTTACCAGCACCATTTGGACCAATAAAAGCTACTGCTTCACCTTGTTTTATAGAAAAGCTAACGTCATCAACAGCAATAATCTCCTTGCCTTTATGTTTGAAAACTTTTTTAAGATTTTTTACTTCAATCATAAAGCTACTTTAGCATTTTTAGGTTTGATTTTCAATCTAATTATGGTCTGCTTCTTTTGCTGATTTCTTGGATAGTTTAGGAATAATAAAGTAGAGAATCACCGCTCCAATAACGACCCCCACGATTCCAAAAATCTTGAATACTAAGACAAGAAAAATAATTTCTGCTAAGTCTCTCCAACTACCTATCTGACTAAAATACTTACCGTCTTTTGTTTTTGTTTGCATATATAAATTAGTTATTAATAAAAACCAGCGCCATGGTCCTGGTCTGATTGTTTTGATTCAAAACTATCTCTAGCTTCCTTGGTTCCTGGTATGCCGTAAGCAAAAAAGTAAATACCTAGTAATAAAATAATGATGCCGAGAATTATTAAAATATCTTTTGAAATTCCTTTCCGTGCATCAGAAAACTTTAGGAGGAAATATCCTATGAGTATTGTTGTTATTCCGATGATAAGTTGTTGCAACATGGTGTATTAAAACGCAAAAAGCCCACTACAAGAGGGTGAGAGTTTTTAGGCTCTCCGTAACCGTTTCCAGTTACGGCAGGACATGCAACCCCACTTTGTAATGGGTTCTTTAAGCACGTCCTGACTAACTTTTCACCATGCCTTTATTGCTAAAGGTTTAGGCTACTTCTAACATATTCATTTGTAACGCACGTTGTTATTATGCCAAAAAAATGAGATATTTTCAACATGCGCCTAGTTGAAACAATTTCAAAAGATAATGGACGAGCAATAGATTTTATAGAAATCTCCATGCGACATGATTTCAAAGAAGCAGTCACAAAACTTCGAGAAAAGTGGAACATTGATGCTGATTCTATTTCAGAAAATACTGATTATTCTATAAAAGAGTGGTTGAAGTTTTTAGAGGATGACAATCTTAGGAAGGATGTAAGGGAGTTGATTATAAATCTCAAACTTTCTTCAAGCTGGGAAGATGTGATTCATCAATACGTTGTTGACGGCTCATTATATCCCTACAGTGATACTTCTTCACAAGTCACTTCAAATTCTGAAGGGTTAATACTTGAAACTAATCCTGATGACATAAACGATATAATTCTTAGGGTTGGACCAGAAACTGTTTTTTCTGATTTTAAGACTGCTTGGGATAAGATTAAGAAATATAGGAAAGTTTTTACTCCTCGGAAAAGAGAAAAGAAAAAATTCTTAATACAATACGAGATATTTAGACTCTCACAGGATAACAAGAGTATTATAGAGATTTATCGAATAATTAAAGAAAAATACAAACAAGAGGTTGACCTTGGAAATATCAAAAAGATTATTTCTTACTTCAACAAGCAACTAAAAATACCCAAGCAAAAACGAAATAAAATAGTTACCTCTAAGAAAAATTAAGCTGTTACGACAGCTTTTTTCTTTTTATCTATCCTAGGTTGAGAGTACAAATTTTTGTATTCTACTCGCCTAGGAAAATCTACCGTGGAAGATTTTAACTCTCTAGGCGGAGTCTAAGTCTTCCTCGGTAGGTTTTTCTATTTATGAACATAAGGGAAGAAAAGGTCGAGCAATATATGGCTATATATCTCGAAGAATATGGTCGTCCTATTGATAAAGCTCAAGCACGTATTGAGCTGACTTCTCTTGTTTGTTTAATGGAAGCAGTTTATCAACATAATAATAAAAATAATACTTATGAAAAACAATAACGTAGATATCGAGAAATACTTAACCCTGAAAGGTATAGCTTTCAGGGTTAGTGGCAACGAACTTATTACGAAATGTATTTTCTCTGACTGTGATTCAGACAGTCGAGGCGAGGAAGCGCATTTATATTTTAGCAGGGATACAGGACAGTATCAATGCAAAAAGTGTGATGCCAAAGGTAACATTATTACCCTCAAAAAACATTTTGGAGACTTTGTTCCCAAAAGAGAAATTAAGGAAGAAAAAGAACAGAAAAGAAACCGTAGGACACTGACGCCATCTATGGTTGAGGAATATCATAGAGCGTTAACACCAGAAATTCTTAAATACCTATATGAGAGGGGCATCTCCGATACTGTTATAGAGAACTATAAGGTTGGTTACGGATATTTTTACGGCAAAAGATGGATTACTTTTCCAATAAAAGATATTGATGGAAATTATCTATGTTTCAAATTAAGACAAGACCCAAAAGATGGTAAAGAAAAAATGACTTGGCCAAATGGTGTAGAAGCTCAAATTTATGATTGGGATACACTTCGATTTTCTGAAGGAAGATTATTAGTCGTAGAAGGTGAAGGTGATGTTCTTCTAATGAAATCAAATGGAGTAGAAAGTATTACAAATACCCACGGCGCAATGACAGTAAAAGAGTTTTGGATGGAGCATTTCAAAACAGACATTGAATACTTTATTTGTTATGACAATGACGATACAGGAAGAAAAGGTGCGTACAAAATGGCAAATACCTTACTTAATCATGGATGTAATAAAATAAAAATCATTACACTTCCTGAAGAAGTTGATGATAAAGGCGACCTTGGTGATTATGTAGTACGACTCGGATTGTCGATTGATGATTTGTTTACAAAATACGCAAAAGAATATCCCGAAAGAATAGATACTTCTGATTTCAAAGAAATAACCATTCAAGATGTATGCAAGGTGCTTGATGCAACAATCAAAAAAGATGACAACAATAAAGCCACAGGATTTCTCTCTATGCTTACAACATACACTTATGAGTCACAAATGAATGTCTTCTTTAATGCACCAAGTTCAACTGGTAAAAGTCATATCCCACTATCCTTGATTACACTATTTCCCAAAGAAGATGTGATTACTCTGGCCCATTGTTCACCAACAGCATTCTTTCACGAACAAGGCAAATTTGATAAAGAGAAAAATGAAATAGTTGTGGACCTGTCAAAGAAGATAATAGTTTTTACTGACATGCCCGACACTGCTCTTATTAGCCGTTTACGCCCGATTCTTTCACATGATGAAAAAGAGACCCACTTTAAGATGACTGACAAAAATCAGAAAGGTGGCAACAGAACAAAAAATGTGACACTTATTGGTTATCCAAGTGTGTATTTTTGCAGTGCGGGACTTAAAGTCGACGAGCAAGAAAGTACACGATTTTTGATGGTAAGCCCTTCAGTTGAAAATGATAAATTACTTCAAGGTATTCAACAATCAATCATGAAAGAATCAGACAGAGAAAAATTCATGGATGCAGTAAATTCTGACCCAGAGCGCATTGAACTTCAAAGAAGAATCTTAGCTATAAAACAAGCAGAGATTTATGATGTAAAAATCGAAAACACAGAGCTTATCGAGAGGCTATATTTCAAAGATTCAAAAACTCTAAAACCACGACAACAGCGAGACATTAAAAAAATTATTTCACTCATTAAGGGATTTGCCTTGCTTAATCTGTGGTTTCGAAAAAGTGAAGATAATTTTATATGGGCCAATGATGCTGACATAGAAAACACTTTCACACTATGGAACAGTATATCCATCGGGCAAGATTATGGCCTTGCGCCTTATGTGTTTGAAATTTATACAAAAATAATTCTTGTGTTATGGAACGAACCATCAGAAGAATGGGGTCCTTATTCTTCAGAAAATGACAAAAAACACGCAGTGAGTCGGAAGCAGATACTTGATAGACACTACAAGATATACGGACGGCCCTTGAGTTCAATTTACTTGAGACAGCATATTTTGCCACAGCTAGAACAGGTTGGATTGATTATGCAGGAACGAAGCGTGGATGATAAACGAGAAATGGTTGTAATTCCTCTTGAGACTGAAATTGAGCCAATTAAAAACTATAGTGATGAGGACTGTGGGGTAAATATGGAAATGGAAGAAATGACCTTTACAAGGACAGAACCCCTACCACCAGAGAAGCTCCCGTTTTAAATTATTAGCTTAAATAAAATGAAATATGAATCAAATAAAAAGTGATAAGACACCTATAAGAAAGATTAAGGAGTTAGAAGATGGGTTAAATCCTATGGTTTTAGCCAAACAGATAGTGATTAAGGGCGAAAACAAAAGGATATTTACTGATTATGTCCTTAAAATACGTGAGAAGTTCCTAATACAAACAAAAATAGAAGAAGATTTTCTAAAAACTTATATATTTTCTGGATGGAAATTAAGGCGACTTAGAGAGATTGAACTCAATCTTTTGAACAGACAACAAGCACCGTCTGACGATGAGTTATACGGTCCATCATGGGGAAATAAAAGAAAAAGAAGAATAAGGAACCTTTCAAAAATTGAAATTACTGACGACATAAATGAAAACAATCTAACACAAGAAAAACTGAAAAAAGAAATGGCGAAAGCATTAAGACAGTTGCGCGAGGAACTAAAATTACGCTAGTAAAGTTGGTGAAATTATATTATTATTAATAAGCCAGACTACAAAATATAAGACTGCATCATTTTCATCCTAAAAAAGGGGTAATAGTGATTTTGTAGTCTGGCGATTATGAACTCTTAGCTGTTGCCCCTTTTTTGGGGTCAAAATTATATGGACCAAAATATCAAATGGGCAATCTATGCCCGTAAACCTACAGAATCAGAAGATAAACAAATTCAATCCATTGAAGACCAAATTGCCTTTGCAAGAGAACTCGCAAAGAAAAATGGATTGCAAGTTGTAGAAATTATCCAAGAAAAGAAGTCTGCAAAAGTAGCAGGTAAAAGAGAAAGATTTGCCGACCTAGTTTCTCTTATTCAGTCTGGAAAAGTTAATGGAGTGATAACTTGGAAGCTTGATAGAATTGCCAGAAATTTATTAGAAGGCGGAACTATTATTGACCTTCTTCAAAAAGGAATCATTAAAGAAATTCGTACTAATGAAGGAAGTCATTATCCTTCAGATAATGTTCTCATGCTTGCTGTTCAATTTGGAATGGCTAATCAATTTAGTCGTGACCTTTCAATTAATGTGAAGCGTGGAATGAAATCAAAAGCCGAAAAAGGATGGTTTCCAAATATCCCACCAATCGGTTACTTAAATTCAAAAACTCACGAAAAAGGAAACGAAACCATTCTTACTGATAAAGAACGCTTTGATACTGTTCGTAAAATGTGGGATTTAATGCTCACAGGAAACTATACAATTCCTAAAATCTTACAAATAGCTACTGACGAATATGGCCTTAGAACACCAAATAGAAAGAGGCTTGGTGGAAAGCCTTTATCTATAAGCTACATGTACCTTTTGTTTTCAAACATTTTTTATACTGGGAATTTCATGTACGGAGGCAAAATGTATGGAGGCAACCACGACAAAATGATAACCATGGATGAGTTTGATAGAGTTCAAATACTCATGGGCAAGAGAGGTAAACCAAGACCACAAAAGTATGATTTTCCTTTTACTGGATTCATGACTTGTGGCGGTTGTAGTGCATGTATTACAGCTTCGAGAAAACATAAGGTCCTAAAAGATGGAACAATCAACTATCACACATACTATCACTGTACGAAACGCAAGAAATATATTGATTGCGAAGAAAAGCCGATGCGTTTAGATGAACTCGAAAAGAGTGTTCAGAAAATTATCACGCAGAATCATATTAATCCTAAGTTTTACAAATTGGGCTTAGAGGTTCTGAAAGAAATGCACGAAGCTGAAACGGGTACACGACAGCAAATATACGAAACACATCAGAGAGGTGTAGAAGAAACTCAAAAGAAGTTGGACCGTATTCTTGGTTTTTTGATTGATAGCACGATTACCAGAGAGCAATATAATTTTCAAAAACAAGAACTCGAACAAGAACTTCAAAGAGGTAAAATAAAATTGTCAGAAGTAGAAGCTCGTGCAAAGAATTGGACCGAGCTTACTGAAAATGTTGTTCACTTCGGATATTGTGCAAGCGTAGCGTTCAAAGACGGTGATAATCAGACACAAAGAGAGATACTTAACAGTTTAGGTTTGAACCACAGCATAAAAGCCAGAGAACTCTTTGTGGACTTACATTCTTGGTTTTCTGTCCTCAAAAATGGCGAAAATGAGCTAATGCCAGAAATTGAACGGTTGGAACGAGAAAATAGTCTTGCTAAAAAAGAACAAAGTGAAGCTTTCGCTTCACTTCATCCTAGGTTGTGCAGTATTCTTGAATTAGTCCGAACGCATTTCGCCGCCTGCGACGGCGAGGAAGTCCCCCCGCGAAAATTCGGAAAGGCGGCGGAGCCGCACCGCTGA
>CAYWWG010000030.1:0-7055 GCA_964461985.1 uncultured Candidatus Saccharibacteria bacterium | reverse complement strand
GAGCTAGAACCTTTCGATTCATTACCCGGTAAGGTTAGAATTAATGCTTTTAATATACCATAATGACGGTATTAGAGCACACCCAAATAGTGACAAAAGTGACATAAACCATAGATACTTAAAGAAAGTTACATGTTACTGTAACTTTCTTTAAGTATCTATTTGAGATTTCTCTGTTCTGCAATTATAGATTCAACTCGAGATTTCCATTCATTAGTATGGATTACCCGTTCAAAATTCTCACCAAATTTACCTGAAAGTAAATTAATTCGGCTTAATTTACTCAACTCTTCCCAATTATTAAAAAGTATATATATAGCATTGCCATATTCAATATTTTCAAATATAACAAGATCATCATCTAATAATGCTCCAAAATAACGTCTAAATCCACTTTGACCAAATATAAACTCTTTTGGTTTTAAACCCATAAAAAATTTATAACGTTCAGTAGTGACATCCTTTTGTTCTGTTGTAGGACTTTTTCCTCTAAAAACACGATTAATTGTTTCTTCAAGCGTACCCGGTGGTAATATTTCCCAAGAGACGTGAAGTGATTTCATATAATCAATAATCGGTACATTTGCCGGATGTACTCCATATTTTCCTATATTTTCTTGTAAAAGATTTAGATCTTCTAGAAGTTTTTCTTCAAAATCTTTTGATCTTATATCCAAAACCTCTTTTACTTGAAAAGCAATAATATAACTAGACAAGTTTGGTTGAGTGTTTGAACAAGTCATTAATATTTCAAGTTCTCGAGGTGGATTAAAATCTCTAGGAAATTTCTTGAATGGCAAATTTACAGTATGAGTACCATAATATACATCGCCCCAGTTTGGGCTTTCGATAGAATTATAATGAGTCTCTTTGGGTAAATCTTTACGTACTATTACTTGTCCATTTAGATTACGATCTGAATATTTACCTTGAGACTTTAAAGGGATAATAGAGTCTGGTAAGTGTAATCCTTGTGTATCAACTGATATTCCAAGGTGAGCTAGTTTCCCAGCAAGAATCTCCTCGGTCTTAAATTTAACTGCACATCCAGCTACAATCTCTGTACTATCCATGGTTTTTATTTGAGTGTATATATCTTTTGGTATTTTAATTATGTTCTTTTTCATATGACTGTTTAACTAATATTTATAATAAGTATTTTTACCTAGTATTATTTAAAGTAATGTGTTATAGTCACACGAGTAACTGCTAGGACACAAACTTTTGTAGGTAGTTGTCCAAGACAGTATTGATGCATTAAATAATAAAGGTTATCGACCAAAAAGCGGAGATCATTCGATCTCCGCTTTTTGCATGGACTTTGGCTGGTTTTTTTGACTAGTTTCTTTCTATGTTGTTAGCGAGGATTGAATAATAAACATCTCTAAACGATGTTTGTGATAAATACTTTTGATTTCTTAAATATAAATTAAATTGTAAAAGAATAATACCCGTAGTATAGCATAATTTGAGTAAAATATCAATCTATTTTTATGAGAATAGTACTCAAAATTTCAATTTTTTAATATTATAACCCATGTCAATGGCGTAATAATGTGTTTGTAGTTAACTGTAAAAATACAGGGGTGTTTATTTATACACTTTCATATATTTAGGGTAATTCAGTATTAATTATCTAAATTATATGCTATACTTGGCGTAGTTATTTGATAAAAAAATAAGAATTTTAACTTAATGAGTATATTTTATGCCTGCGCAGGCATAACTAGAACTAGCGTTGCCTATGAGGTTATGTAATTATTATATGAAATTCATACTTTATTTATAAAGTAGTCAGAAAACTTTCAAAATCTTCACGAAGCGATACGGGCATCTACCCGGTGAAAAAGATGTAAAGCACTCAATAGTAAGATTGAAGAATTTCACTGAAACACAAACGTAGTAATACGCTTTTGTTTTGTTGAAATTTTTTAATAAGATAAACAGCGTATTCCTACGCTGTTTTTTCTTTGAATAACTATTTATTAATTAATTCATTAAACTATATGAATAATATAAAAATAGTATATGTTAATACTTCATTACTAAACCCTGCTTTATATAACCCACGCAAATGGAGTACAGAGCAAATTAAAAAACTTACTGAAAGTATTAGTAAGTTTGGTATTATTGACCCAATCATTGTAAACAATCACTTAGAAAGGGAAAATATTGTCATCGGTGGTCACTTTAGATTATCTGTATGTAAAGATCTGGGCTACTCAAAAGTTCCAGTTGTTTATGTTTCTCTTCCACTGGATAAAGAGAAGGAATTAAATATTAGATTAAATAAGAATCAAGGTGAATTTGACTTTGATCTTCTTAAAAGTTTTGATCTTAGTCTACTGGAAGATATTGGCTTCACAGGAGATGATCTATCTAATATCTGGGATAATCAGATTGAACTTCTTGACGAGGAGTTTAATGAGGAAAAAGAGCTTGAGAAAATTAAGAAACCAACAACAAAGCCTGGTGATTTAATCCTATTAGGAAACCATAGACTCATATGCGGAAGTTCAAATGATCAATCCGTATTAGAAAGGTTGTTTGGTTCAGAAAAAACCTCAATGGTTTACTCTGATCCAATCTATAATATAAATATAGATTATTCGAAAGGATTGGGGGGAAAACAGAATTATGGTGGTGAAGTAGAAGATAACAGAACGGAGGAAGAATACATTTCATTTCTTACTCAAAATATCAAAACTGCTTTATCGTTTGCAACCAAGGATTGTCATGTATTCTATTGGAATACTGAACAACAAATTTGGATAGTGCAGAGTATATATAGAACACTCGGTATACAAAATAAACGAGTCTGTTTATGGATTAAGAATGGCCATAACCCCACACCTCAGGTAGCATTTAATAAATGTTATGAGCCTTGTATATATGGAACTATTGGTAGTCCATATTTATCTAAAAAACAACAAGCTCTAACTGAGGTATTAAACTCCGAAGTAGGTACGGGCAATCAATCTTTAGATGACATTAATATTTGGACAGAAAAAAGACTTAGTAAGCATGAATATGCTCATGCTACTTCAAAACCACCAGAACTCCATCATAAGGCTATATTACGATGTACGAAACCAAACGATATAGTCTTCGACTCATTTGGAGGATCTGGCAGTACTCTCATCGCATGTGAGCAGTTAAAAAGAAGATCATATTCTGTAGAATTAGAACCTATTTATTGTGACCTGATTATTAATAGATATAAAAAATTAACTCGTGGGGAGGTTATTGTAATACCCTATGAAAAAGCAACGGATTAGCCAAAAAATTATTGATGAACTATCTGAACTACCTAACGTATCTTTAATATGTAAAAAATTAGATATTTCTCGTCAAACATTCTATCGTTGGAAAAAGGAAGATCCAGATTTTGCTGATGAAATTGAAAATTCACTTACTTGTGGAATTGAATCTATTTCTGATCTAGCCGAATCTAAATTAATTGAAAATATTAAAGGTGGTAAACAACGTGCCATAGAGTTTTGGTTGGGGAATAACAAAAAGGCATATATTAAACCTAGAGCTGTCCATATCCATACAAATGAAAACATCGGACAGGCTTTGTCTGAAAAAGAAAAACAACGGCTACTATCTCTTTTGGAGTAAAGATTGACTTCGTACGATAGTACGAATATACTTGACCCATATGGATCCAAAGAAATTGAAGATCAGAAATTTCTACATAGATCACAAAAGACTTCCAACATACAAAGAAATGGAAGTTCTTTTGGATTACTCCTCAAAAGGTAGTGTTTTGTACTACGTTAATAAGCTAATTGAGGACAGATTCCTTGCTCGTGAGAATAAAAAGATTGTACGAGGTCCTGAATTCTTTACCTTGAAAGTGCTCGGGCTAGTAGAAGCTGGTTTTCCAACTATCGCAGATGAAGATGCATCAAATACATTGTCGCTGGATGAGTTGTTAATAGATCATAAGGAAGCAACGTATATGCTTTCTGTTAAGGGAGATTCTATGAAGGACGCGGGTATTTTTGATGGTGATATGATTCTTATCGATCGAACAGAAAATGCAAAGCCAGACAAAATTGTTGTTGCCGAAGTAGACGGTGAATATACATTGAAATATTTACGCAAGAAAGATGGCAAGTTTTTTCTTGAACCTGCCAACAAAGCATTCAAAAATATTTATCCAAAAGAAGAGCTCCGTATTCAAGGAGTCGTTACTGCTGTAATTAGAAAATATTAATATGACTAAATACATTTTACATTTGGATGCGGATTCATTTTTCGCATCTGTTGAGTCTGCAAAAAATCCAGCACTCTATGGTAAACCAGTAGTAACTGGTCATGAACGAGGTATTGCAACCTCTATGTCCTATGAAGCAAAAGCAGTCGGTATTACCCGTGGTATGCCGGTATATCAGATCAAGAAAGATTTTCCTCAGGCCATAATCGTACCCTCGGACTATGAAGCATATGCTATGTACTCACGTAGAATGTTTGCAGTAGTTCGTAGATATACGGATCTGGTAGAAGAATATAGCATTGATGAATGTTTTGCAGATATCACAGACTATGACCGTATTAACAATATGAGTCACGAACAAATCCTTCGAAACATACAGGATGACATACAAAAAGAATTAAACATTTCAGTTTCTATTGGATGTGGTCCTACAAAAGTACTTGCAAAGGTGGGATCCAAATGGAATAAACCACACGGAATAGCAATGATTACCAAGGAAAACTTTCATGAATTTTTATCTAAACTACCTGTCGGAAATGTTTGGGGTATTGGTGTAAGTTCAACGAATTTATTAATTAAAAAAGGTATTATCACCGCAGACGACTTTGTGAATTTGTCTGAAGAGCGATTACTTTCTTTTGCTCACAAACCTTTGATTGACCTCTGGTACGAATTAAACTGCAAACAAAAGTATTTGCTAGATATGGAGCCAGGAGAAAATCCAAAGTCCATTTCCAGGACGTTGAGTTTTTATCCGTTCAAAACAGACAGGGAAGAACTATTCGCAGAACTGTCACGAAACGTCGAAAATGCCTGCATAAAGGCGCGAAATCATGACTTACGGGCAAAAACAGTAACATGGTTTCTCAAGACCAAAGAAATTAAATTTGAGACATATCAGATTAAACTGGATGAACCTTCAAACCTACCTAACGTAATATTAGGTAGAATCCGAGAACAGTTTGATCGTATATCTACCCAGGGTAAGATATATAAAACAACCGGAGTGACACTGACAGATTTAATCGATGAAGTATATGTCCAAGAAGATCTGTTTAGTTATCATCAAACAAACAATGACATTGCAGATATATTTAAAACAGTCGACGGACTCAACAAAAAACATGGCAGACATATTGTTCATATGGCATCCAGTATGAAAGGAATATTACGACAACGATCTGCACGGGAAGGAGCAAGCCAGGCAAATTTCTTTGATCGGATTAAAACGAGCGGTAAAGAGTTATATATTCCGTACTTAGGAGAGACGGTTTAGAACAATTGACACAAGTAGTCCTGCTGGTAATATTGTGGTATGAAAAAAATATTCTCTGAAATATATAAAAAAGATTCAAATCTTGAAAAATATTGGTGGTATAGACTTGTTAGAGTTTGTTTACTAACCTTTTTTGTATTATTGGCGTTAACAGTAACTATTATTTTAATAGTAGAACCACCTGTTGAATTATTAGGGAAACATAATAGTCACATTAATAATTCGCTATATTCCTTTACTGTTAATTATGAAGGTAAGGATATTAACACCATACCAAAGTTTATTGAACAAAAAGGTAAATTTGGAATTTTAAATAATAATAAATTAACAAATAAAACAGGGTACTTGTCATCCTATGATCTTGGTACGGAATCATTTTGTTTGAAGAATTTAGAAAAATACTCAGAAGGCATTGCTATTAAGTTTAGTAATGAATCAAAAATTCCACTGGAAGAGATGAAGAAGAAAATAGAAGAAGATCGGGCATTGAACCCAGACAGAAAGTGTTATTTAATTGGTAGTAACTATGAGGAATTGAAACTTGAGAATGGAGTATCTAAATCTCTAGTAAATTTTAGACCTAATGTTATTTACTATATTGAAATTATTGCATTAGTTTTAATAGGTTCATTCCTAATATTTACAATTATTAGTCTAATATATTGGGGTCCAGTCAGGTATATAATTTATGGTAGAGAAGATAAAAAACACTAAAATAACTAGTGTTTTTTATTATGAATATGCAATAAAAAATTATAACTGCATAGACTTAGCATATCCCACGGTTCTGTCATTAATATAGTATGGAAACACAATATACAACCAATCTAGGAGTACGAACTGAGATAGTTCCAACAAAGGTTAGATATGTCCTGTATGCTCGAAAATCAACCGAATCAGACGAAAAGCAAGCCCTGTCTATTGAATCACAAGTCAAGGAAATGCTTGCTATAGCAGACCGTGACGACTTAACGGTTGTCGATATTAGACGTGAATCTCATTCGGCAAAAGAATCTGGGCAACGACCTGTTTTTAGAGAAGTTTTAGAGGATGTAAGGCGTGGCAGGTATAACGGTATACTCACCTGGGCACCTGATCGCCTATCAAGAAACGCTGGTGACCTTGGATCTGTTGTTGATCTCATGGACGAGACAAAACTTCTTGAAATCAGAACATATGGACAACACTTTAAAAATTCTCCCAATGAGAAGTTCCTTTTGATGATTCTGTGTTCCCAAGCCAAACTAGAAAACGATAATAAAAGCATCAACGTAAAACGAGGACTGCGAACAAGGTGTGAAATGGGATTGCGACCTGGACCTGCTGTAGTCGGATATCTTAATGAAAAGAGAATGGATAAAAAGTGCGAAGTGGTTATAGATCCTGAACGAGCACCGATAGTTAAACAAATGTTTGAAAAAGTAGCTTATGAAAAATGGTCAGGAAGAAAGCTCTATCACTGGCTTAAGTTTGATCTTAATTTCAAAACTCGTAGTGGCAACAAAGGTCTTACTCTTAGTAATATTTATCTCATACTTCAAAATCCATTCTATT
>CAYWWG010000029.1:0-7317 GCA_964461985.1 uncultured Candidatus Saccharibacteria bacterium | reverse complement strand
CAATTTTTATTAGTTTCTTATTAATCATGTGTTTTACAGTGCCTGCATTTGCTGCATATAATGCATCAGATGTAATAGGGCAACGTGATGGATCAGACAACCCTGTGTTTACAACCAGTGCTGCAAATAATGGCGGTGCTGTTAGTGCTCGTGGTTTATCCGCAAGTATCAGAGGTATAAAGATGGACACTGTTCATCATCGTTTGTTTGTGGGCGATAGATCAAATAATAGAGTTTTGGTTTATAATTTGGATAGTAATAATACTTTAATTGATCATGATGCAGATAACGTGCTTGGTCAAGCAAGTTTAACTGATACTACTGCACCTTCTTGTACAGCAACAAGTATAAGTGACCCCTCTGGTTTGGAATATGATGCCACAAATAATCGTCTATTCGTACAGAGTAACCACTCAGGCTTATGGGGAAGAACAATGATTTTTGATTTATCTGGTGGTATTACTGACGGTATGGCTGCATCGAATGTGTTGGGTCAGCCAAATTTAACTACTTGTAATACTAGATCTGCTACGGCTAATTCAGTATATTATGCTTTTGATTTAATATACGATAACGATTCAGGACTACTTTATAATGCAGATTTGGCTCATAATCGTGTTTTGGTGTTTGACGGTCGTCCCTCAGGATCTGCCCCTATGACTGTTTGTGGTAATACGACTACTGGTATAACAAACAACATGAACGCCTCTTGTGTTATTGGTCAGCCAAATCTTACAACTACTTCCTCAGGTCATACTCAGAGTAAGAGTAATCAACCTGTAGATCTTGCATTAGATAAAGCAAATCACCTACTATTTGTAACTGAATGTTGTACAAATCACAGAATAACTGTGTGGGATACATCAAATCTTTCCTCTGGCATGAATGCTTCATATGTAATAGGTCAAACAGATTTTACAACCATTACAACTGGTACCACTAAATCTAAATTTAATCAAATAAGTGGTATGACACTCGACACTGTTAGACATTGGTTATATGTATCCGATGAAAAAAATCACCGCATAATGATTTTTGACTTATCTGGTGGTATTACAAATGGAATGGATGCTTCGTATGTTATAGGTGCTGATGACTTCACTACAGTAAATACTGGTCCAACAGCTTCAACCCTAAGTAAAAATGGTGGTACTGTTTACAATAATGAAATTTATCTTGATCAACCAAATCAGCGTCTATATGTAAATGATTCAGATAATGCTCGCATACTGATTTTCCAACCAACAATTACCATGCCTGGTGCTACATTGTCTAACTTCCGTCAAAATCGTACAG
Organism: uncultured Candidatus Saccharibacteria bacterium; assembly: GCA_964461985.1. Taxonomy (GTDB): domain Bacteria; phylum Patescibacteriota; class Minisyncoccia; order Phycocordibacterales; family UBA9973; genus MFUC01. The sequence continues at coordinate 6,021 of CAYWWG010000029.1, read as the reverse complement.
ATACAGCTTCTTTGCCTATTACTGGTGACCAGCAAACTGTATCCTTACAACTAACTAGTGGCTCATTACCAGATGGTCTAACATTATCAAGTGGTACAATTACCGGTGTCGCTACAACACCTGGAACATATTCATTTGGTCTTAAAGCACTAGACTCTGGTATACATGGTATTTTTGAAACAGCAGCTGCAATATTTAACCTTACTGTTACACCAACATCACTTGGTTCAGTGCCAAATATTTATCCAAAAGGAATCTCAGTTGGAGTACCACCAACATTCTCTGTAATAAGTGTTAAAGACCATAAAGCTAATATACAATGGGGTGTAGTATCTGACGCTGTTAATATGAGCTTCTCAACAGACCCTAATTTTACTAATGGTGTATTGATTCCATTTGAAAAAACTAGTTCAATATCTATTCCTGACGGAGCAACTGCATTATATGGCCGTGTATATTCAAGTACAGGTAATTATACTCAATATGGTCCAGTCTCATTATCTATATCTACCAAAACAACAAAGAAGACAGTCTGTACTACAGTATCTAAAAAATTAAAAGGTAAAATGACTAAAGTTAAGGTTTGTAAGTAATCTATATAAAAAACACCATTAGTGGTGTTTTTTATATTTTGTGGTATATTTATTTAAACCATTTAAACCCTTTAACAACATGAAAAAGTTCTTTACAACCTTCGCAATCTGGTTGATTTTTTTTACTTCAACCAAATCCCAAACAGATTTACGGATAACAAGTTATAATGCCGTGTCTGGAACCAGTTTAACATTTACTGTCCAGGTTAAAGCTTCGGCTGGTAGCACGCCAATGAACACAAACACTATAGCAATAGCTTTTTCAAGCAGTGCTTTGGTGTCGAGTTTAGCATCAGTTACTTATGCCAGTAATTACTCGTCCTATAGTAACACGAGTAATTCATACGCTTCTGGAACTTTAAGTTTAACAACAACCGCTCCAGGGAGTCCGGTAAACATCAGTACCTCATGGGAAGATTTTATGACCATTACCATGAACCAGACCGGTACTGCCAGTAACACCACTGATATTACCTTTGGTACTATATCAGGTATTACTGTTGGAACCGCAACTGGTATTTATAACCAGGTTATGCCGGTAAAATTACTGTCTTTTACAGCTGATATAGATCAGCAAAACGAAGTTGTTTTAAAATGGTCTACAGCTACAGAAGAAAACAGCGATCAGTTTTTATTGGAAAAAAGTTTTGATGGATCTACTTTTAAAACAATCGGTATTAAGAAAGCTGCTGGTTGTAGTAATAACATCATAATGTACAGTTTTGTAGACCAAAACATTTTTTCGGAAAAAGTTTATTATCGCCTAAAGCAAGTAGATTTTTCTGGAAAGTTTAATTACAGTAATGTAGTTTATGTAATAAGCCTAAAACAAAACTCGCTGAATGTATGGCCGAACCCGTCATCTGACGGTAAGGTTTTCATACAAGCATCGTCTGATGTGTCTGTGTCTGATCAGCTTGGTCGTTTGGTGTATATTGGCCCTGCTAATGTTTTATATCTTGAAAAAGGGGTATATTACATCAGTAGTAATGATATTTACCACAAGACCCAAAAAATAGTAGTGCAATAATGTTTTACTGCAACTATGTAGCCCCACCTAAAAGTGGGGCTATTTTTTTATTTTACTTTTTAGAGATTTTTAGTATACTGTTTGTACAGGTTATAAACGGGCCCGAAAGGGGTATCACCGTTTAATCCGCTTAATTTAAACATTATTCGGGTAAACCTTGGGAAGAACGTCTGCTAGGCTAAAGCTACTGCGCGACAAGTAGAACCCTTTAATTAAGAAGTAACTAAGGTGGTACCACGGGTAGAAACTCGTCCTTGGAAGGCAACATTTGTTGTTTTCTGTGGACGAGTTTTTAGTTTTTACAAATTTACATTATACAGTATGCAAAATACAAATAACCAAGAAAATTTAAATAATAAATCAGCAATAGCTCTTCGTGAAGAAGCAGTTTTAGAATTTTGGAAAGAAAATAATATTTTCGAGAAGACTTTAGAAAAGCCAACAGACGCAGGTGAATTCGTTTTCTACGAAGGACCGCCAACTGCCAACGGTAAACCCGGTATACATCATCTTGAAGCTCGTTCTTTTAAGGACATTATTCCGCGTTATAAAACTATGCGTGGTTACCATGTTAGTCGCAAGGGTGGTTGGGACACTCATGGTTTGCCAGTAGAACTGCAAGTTGAAAAACTTCTTGGTTTAAAATCTAAAAAAGAAATTGAAGAATACGGTATAGAAGCATTTAATAAAAAATGTAAAGAAAGTGTCTGGGACTATTTAGACATGTGGAATAGCTTTACTGCGCGTATGGGTTACTGGGTAGATATGCAACACCCGTACGTAACATGCCAAAATAGTTATATCGAAGCCTTGTGGGGGGTAATTGGTCGGGCTAATGAACGTGGGCATTTGTATAAAGACTTTAAGGTGTTACCTTGGTGTACACGTTGTGGTACAGCATTGTCTTCACACGAACTAAACCAACCGGGGGCGTATAAAGATGTAAAAGATTTGTCAGTTTATGTAAAGTTTAAAATCGTTGGTGTAGAAAATGGATATTTCTTAGCATGGACTACAACACCATGGACATTGCCCGGTAATGTTGGCTTAGCAGTTGGTTCAGATATCGACTATGTAGAAGCCAAGAAGGATAATGAGGTGCTTGTGGTTGCGAAAGAAAGATTTTCTGTGTTAGGTGAAGGATACGAAATAATAGCTGAACACAAGGGTAGTGAAATGGTTGGTATGCAATACGAACCTCTTTACCCATATTTATCCGGCCTCTATCAGCAAACAGCAAGCAGCACAAACCTAGAAAACGCATACAAAGTTTACGCAGCAGACTTTGTTACGACTACAGACGGTACTGGTATCGTGCATACCGCTGTTATGTATGGTGCTGACGACTTTGAACTAGGTACAAAATACAATTTACCAAAATTCCATACTGTTGATGAAGAAGGTAGGTTTATAAAGGGCACCGGCTTCTTAGAAGGTCGTTATGTTAAAGAAGTAGATGAAAAGGGTAAACCTACATTAGCAGTAGATATTATCGACGACTTAACTGCGCGAGGTTTATTATTTAAAAAAGAAAACCACATGCACAGCTATCCACACTGTTGGCGTTGCGACACGCCACTTTTGTACTATGCACGGTCGTGTTGGTATTTTCGAATGTCGGCACTACGCCAGCAATTGCTCGACGCAAATGAAAAAATAAATTGGGAACCAAACCATATTAAAGAAGGTCGTTTTGGTGAATGGTTAGATGGTATACGAGACTGGGCATTGTCTCGCGACAGGTACTGGGGTACACCGCTGCCAGTATGGCAAAAGTCTGATGGGGGTTATATTGTTGTTGATTCTTTGCAAACATTAAAAAAACATATGCAAACTTCTGGCAATAAATATTTTGTCATGCGTCATGGTTTAACACAAAATAACATTAATGGTATTTGGTCTTGTAATCCAGACATAGAAGACGGTTTAACAGACGCAGGTATGGAAAAAGTTAAACAGTCGGTAAGTGCATATGCTGATAAAAAAATAGACATTATTATAACTTCACCATTTTATCGCACAGTAGAAACTGCAAAAATTGCGGCAGGTGTGTTGTGTGTACCTAAAGAAAACATTTTTACAGATCCGAGACTGAGTGAATGGAAAGTTGGTAGTGAATTTGACGGCAAACTAATTGAAGACTATTTTGCTGTGCGTAATGCCCGGGCTGATAGATACAAATTTAAAACCGTAGATGGAGAATCATATGCTGATGTATTAGTTCGTGTTGGTGCATTTATGTACGACATAGAAAACAAATACAAAGGTAAAAACATATTAATAGTATCACATGGTGCACCGACTCGTGCTATCGAACTTGTTACAGCGGGTTATACACTAGACACATTATTTAATGTTACTCGTAGTTACAAAAACTTTGATAATGCTGAAATACGTGAGGTAAACTTTGTTCCACTACCACATAATGAAAATTATGAATTAGACTTTCATAAGCCTTTTATCGATGAAGTAGAACTTGTAGATGAATCCGGTAATAAAATGGTTCGTACAAAAGAGGTTATGGATGTATGGTTCGACTCGGGTGCCATGCCTTATGCCCAGGCACATAAACTTGGTGAGCCTATGGATTTTAGTCCTACGCCTGCTGATTATATTTCAGAAGCCATAGACCAAACACGTGGTTGGTTTTATACATTGCACGCAATATCAAATATGCTATCTGATATACCACGGCCAGCATATAAAAACGTTATTTGTCTAGGTCATATACTAGACGCACAAGGTTTAAAGATGTCTAAGTCCAAAGGTAATGTTGTAGACGCATGGACCATGTTCGACAAATATGGTGCTGACACTGTACGCCTGTGGATGTATAGCGTAAACCAACCAGGCGACAGTAAAAACTTCGACGAGAAAACCGTCGCAGAACTACACGGTAAAGTTTTTACGTTGCTAGATAACTGTTACAAGTTGTTTGAATTGTATAAAGATAAAAATTATAAAATTAGTGGTGGGAGTAAAAGCGACAATGTTCTAGATCAATGGATAATAGCCCGACTAAACCAACTTATTTCAGAATCTACAAAGTCGTTAGACGAATACAATGTGTTTAACCCAGTGCGTGCATTACGCGAATTTATAGCTGATTTTTCTACTTGGTACATACGTCGTTCACGCGACCGTTTCAAGTCAGACGATGTTGCTGTTTATGGTCCAGCATTAGTTACAACACATTATGTATTTACCAAATTAGCAAAATTCATGGCACCTTTTGCGCCGTTTTATGCAGAAGATTTGTGGCAAAAAATACGAAGTGAACAAGATACTCCATCTGTACACTTGGCAGATTGGCCTGAAGTTAAGTTTACAGATAACAGTTCACAGTCTATAGAAGGTATGCAGAAAGTTCGAGACATTTGTACAGAAGGTAATGCTTTACGTAAAAAATCAAATATACCTGTACGCCAACCATTGTTGTCTATTACAGTTGCCTCAGAAAAATTAGATCAAGAATATGAAGAAATAATAAAAGACGAACTTAATGTAAAAGAAGTTTTCTATGGTGCAGAATTTAAACTAGATACTGATATAACACCTGAACTAAAAACTGAAGGTAACTACCGCGAACTTGTGCGTGCCTTACAGGACATGCGTAAAGACATGGGCTTAACTCCAGACGAGATTGTTAGTTTAAAAATTTCAGAAAATGCAAAAGAGTTGGTGGAAAAATTTGAAACAGATCTAGAAAAGACTGTCGGTATAAACAGTGTTATATATGCAGATGGGGAAGTGGATGTGGCAATAGGCACAGAAATATATAAAGTAAGTATAGAAAAATAAAATGAAACAAAATAATTTACCATCAAATACATTTTTTGATATAAATAAATTACCACCTGAAAAAGGCTTACTTTTGTTTCCTGTTTCTATGAACCGCATTAATAATCGACAAAGTCCAACGTCTTTACTAGAAGACATAAGACACTTTTCACCTTCAAAAGTAGCTAAGCCGTTAATTGGTTTAAATGTTATCTACAGTGATTTTTTATATCTTTATTCAGACAAGTCTGCACAAGAATTAAAAAATTCTTTAATGAACGAAGTTATAAATCATAAAAATGGATTGCAAAAATTGATTGAGAAAAACTTTTTAGAATTTCAAATTCAGCATGCATTTAGTTACATGGTTTGGAACCAGTTATATGTTGGCTCAAATGATTTTAATCAAAAGCTTAATGAAATAAAAAGAATTTATTCTGAAGATTCACTATTTCAAAAGTATATTCAAGAAGACTGCGATTTCTATGGTAGACCTATGGAAGATAATCAAATAAATTTTTTTCTCGAGGAACATCTAATGCAATACCTATTGGTTAAATCTCAAGTAAAGCTACCAAATGAATATATACAAAATCAAGAGAAATGGATATTATTTTG
>CAYWWG010000028.1:0-7364 GCA_964461985.1 uncultured Candidatus Saccharibacteria bacterium | reverse complement strand
CAACAGATTTTCTTTTAACGTAAAAGGTGGCCGTTGTGAAGCTTGTGAAGGTAATGGCGAAATAGCGGTAGAAATGCATTTCTTGCCAACGGTATATGTAACTTGTGACGTATGTGGTGGTAAACGTTTCGACAAAGAAACCTTAACTGTAAAATGGGCAGGTAAAACAGCTGTTGGGGCTAAACAACAACGCTTAAATATTTATGAAGTTTTACAACTTACTGTAGAAGAAGCCATTGTGTTTTTTGCTGACATACCTGCAATATATGACAGACTTAAGACTCTTATGGACGTGGGCTTAGGTTATGTAAAGTTGGGCCAAAGTGCAACAACACTTTCAGGTGGTGAAGCTCAGCGTGTAAAGGTTGCTTCAGAACTTTACCGACCGCATGTAGAAAAAACCATGTACCTACTAGACGAACCAACTGTTGGACTTCACTACGACGACGTAGCTAAACTTTTGGAAGTATTACAACTACTTGTTACTAAGGGTAATTCAGTTGTACTTATCGAACATAACTTAGATATTATAAAATCAGCGGACTATATTATAGACATCGGCCCTGAAGGTGGTACTGCTGGTGGGCAAGTGGTGGCCAAAGGCACACCCGAGGAAGTTGCTAATAACCCACACAGCTACACCGGGAAGTATCTAAAGAAATCTTTAAGACAAAAGTTGAAGTAATAAAATGACTAGTCAAGAATACAAAAAATTGAAAATGCCTGATGGGCCGGGAGTATACTTCTTCATGAAAGGGAAGGTTATTTTGTATATTGGCAAAGCTACTTCACTGCGTTCACGTGTGCAAAGTTATTTTTCAAACGATCTGATAAATATGCGGGGTATGTTTTTAGTAGACATGGTTACTCAGGCGGACAGCATAAAATGGCAAGAAACAGACAGTGTGTTAGAGGCGTTGATACTAGAAGCTGACTTAATAAAAACACACCAACCAAAATACAATACCAAAGAAAAAGATGGTAAAAGTTTTATGTGCGTAGTTATAACAGACGAACCAATGCCTCAGGTGCTAATGGTAAGAAAGAAAAATATAGATTTTAAAAATAAGAAAATATTCAGAAAAACTATCAGCAAACAGCAAAAAGCTAACACCTTGAATTTACAAGCTGTTTTCGGGCCTTTTACTAATGGTAGCCAGCTAAAAGAAGCCATGCGTATAGTACGCCGGATTTTTCCATACCGCGACGACGCTTCTAGTAAACGCGACAATTATGAATTTTATCGACAATTAGGACTGACTCCTGATGTTAGTGCTGGAGAGAAAATGTCCTTATCGAAAACCGCCACAGAAAATTTTGCTTGGTCGGACTCCGGTCCGAAAATTTTCGCGGACAAGCGAGGAGACCGCAGGAAGTCGACGAGCGGTTTGAGAGAAGGATATTTTTCGGAAGGACCTTTTTTTGAATACAAAAAAAATATAAATAACCTAAAACTCTTCTTCCAAGGTAAAAAGAAAAAGATTATAACAAATCTGAAAAAAGAAATGCTGGCCTATGCCAAGGTAAAAGAATTTGAAAAGGCGAACGATATTAAAAAAATAATTTTTGCCCTGACGCATATTAATGATATTGCTTTGATTAAGAACGATAATTCCATTTTTCCGGCAAACAATACTTCTCTTCAACCGCTCCCTTCTTTCCAGCGAGAAGGTCGCTTGTCCTCGAAAATTTTCGCCCAAAGCGGCGACCAAGCAAAATTTTCTGCGGCGGTCTCAGATAAGTACAGTTTGCCTTCAAAATCAGATTTTGATAAGTCTTTTCCTGCTTTACAAAATGAGCATACTATTAGAATAGAAGCATACGACATAGCCCATTTGTCCGGTAAAGACATGGTAGGGGTAATGACAGTTATAAATGCTGTTATTCCGGCATACCGTGGTGCGCAAGAACAGTTTGAACTTAACAAAGACGAATACCGTAAGTTTAAAATAAAGTCAGTGCAAGGCGCAAACGACCCGGCCGCATTAGCAGAAGTTTTAACTAGACGTCTGGGCCACGCCACATGGGAACTACCAAATATAATTGTGGTCGATGGTAATGAGGTTCAGAAAAATGTTGCTGAAAAAATAATTAAAGAAAAAGGTTTTAATATACCTGTAGTTGCTTTGGTTAAAGACGACAAACATAAAGCTCGTGGTTTAATAGGCCCCAAGGGTATTGTAACTGCTCATAAACAAGCTATAACGTTAGTTAACAACGAAGCCCACCGTTTTGCCATTGCATACCACAAACTAAAACGTGGTAAAAGTTTTTTAAAATAAAAAAAGCCCGGTATTGCACCGGGCTTTTGGATCATTGTTTTATCAGTTTTTTATTCTGATCATTTATCTTCAAATAGTACACACCCTTCGGTAGGGTAGATATATCTATCAATGCGTCTTTACCTATCACGATAGTGTTACCATGTTCATCGACAATTTCCCATGAAATGAATCTTCCTTGTATGTTAACACTTTCGACTGCTGGGTTCGGGTAAATATTTACTGCATTTTTGATTTTTTCAGAAATAGTGATTATCTTACTGTACTGAACAGTTCCATCCACATCTGTTTCTTTAAGTCGATAGTACACAATACCAGCATCATTGTTTGCCATAATATAAGTGTATGACAATAGGGTGGTGGAATTATAGGCTGCTATGGTTTTGTAAATACTTTTCCAACTGCCTTCTTGAACTGTGTAACTTTGCTCTATCTCAAAAAAGTCGCTGTTCATTTCGCTGGCCGTTTGCCAATCAAATTGAATAGTATTATTTGATCTTCGGGCAGTAAAATCTACCAAAGTAATAGGCAACGGACTGATTAAAGAGTCCTTGATACCCAATGTTAGGTATTTATCGTATTTGCTGGTTATATTAATTGAATCAAAATAGATTTTTGTTCCAATAATATTTTTAGCTGTGTAAACAACGGTTAATGTATTGTTTGAAGACGAATCAAGTAAAACATAATTACTTGCCGGCCCGACTGTTCCACTTATTTTTAAATCATCCAAATCAAAGTTAATGAAAATACGTTTGTTTCCATCTGGAGTAAAGTAATGCCAGGATTTTTTCAGTCTTTTTGACCTGGTCGTACCGCCAGTAAAGCTCGCGGGTTTTGCACCCATTTCGGTGCCTACTGTTGTAATGGTTAAGGGTTTTTTTGAAAAAACAGTAACCATGTTTTCGACACTATCTATTGCAGTTTTGTAAACTCCAACAGTGTCAATTGTAAGTGTTTGAGATTTTACAGTGTTAACTGTAAATAAAAAGAAGATTGGTAGTACAACCACTACCAAGGTTTTGATTTGTTTAATAAAATTTTTCATGTTGGCAAAGAATATTTTTTCTGAATGAATTATACCATATGCATAATAAAAATGCAAGTTTGAAATAGTTTTTAATAAATTAAAATTTTAGATTATTTATGTGGGGAAAATTATTAAATAAACACTGTACGCTTTTTATTATTCGCTGTATACTAAATATATGAATACAAAAAAGGTCGGCATACTTCGTGGTGGTAATGTTAATACTGAACATTCTTTACACCTTGGTAAAAAACTCGCAACACTGTTGTCAGGCAGTGTTACTGTTGTAGACCTCTTAGTAGATATAGATGGCCAAATTTACATGGGTGGTAAACCATTAATACCAGTTATGGTAGATCGTTTTGTAGATTGTATAGTTGATGTAACTTTTAGTATACCAACCACATTAATTACAACTTTCCGCGGTTTAGGTATACCCACTATGGCACCTTCAGACGTAGAATGTGCGTTGTTTGCAAACCGGGCATTAATGCAAAAATATTTAACGCCCTATGAAGTAAATTTCCCATATGCTGTAACTACGCACATACCAATGGGCCACAGTGTTTCGGCTGTTGTGTCTGCTGTGCACAAAACACTACCACCACCATGGCGTGTTTGGGACGGAATAAAATGGTACAGTACAAAAACTAATGCCGAACTTCATACAATGTTAGACAACGCTCCACGGGATACAGATCTGTATATCCAAGAACGTCCATTAGGTCACCGTATAGAAATATTGGTATTAAGAAATTTTCGTAATCAAGATTTGTATTTTTCTATTGCTGTTACAACTGCCGGTAAGTTAGTACCTTTGTCAGTACATTATAAAGATTTGATACACAAAGAATTAACTAAACTTATGCATTTATTTGCACACACTGACAGTGTTTTAGCAAGTTATATTGTCAAAGAAGGTAAAACCCCAATGTTGTCTTCGTTAGACCGCGTTCATTTAATAGACGACCATGCTGTTGTGTCTGCTATCCGTGAGCAGTCCGGAATAACAGATGAAGAAGTACGAAGGTGGTATATAAAATAATATATTAAAATATGCTAATATAAGGTTTTATGACAAGTGCGTTAGAACCAATATCAAAAGAAATACTAATACAGGCCAAGCGCGGTAGTGTAGAAGCTTTTGAATATATCTTGTCTTATTATGAAAAGTCTATATATAACTACTGCTTGCGTATACTTAGAAATGTAGATGACGCCAAAGATGTAACCCAACAGACATTTATAAAAATCTACAACAATCATAAAAAAATAGACCCTGATAAAAACATAAAAACCTGGGTATTTACAATTGCTACAAATACCGCATACGATAGTATACGTAGCAAAAAAAGCAAGAACGAAGTCAGTCTTGAAGATAGTTTTGAAACAATTGACACCGGTCAATCGTATTATATAGAAGAAGGCATAGTTTCAGATGTAGAAAAGGCCTTAGAGTCTATAAACCCAGATTATAGGAAAGTTCTACTACTTTTTTACCAACAAGGTTTTGGGTACCAGGAAATAGCTGATATTATGAATATACCTTTAAATACAATCAAAACATATATTAGCCGAGGTAAAGAACAAGTAAAAGAATACTTACAAGATTATGGAAAATATTGAAAAACAACTAAATACAATTAAAAAGGTTGAAATGCCTTTTGGTGTGCATCAGTCGATAATGAAAAGGGTAAATTACCGTCGTTTTCGTCCTATTTTATTAGTTTCTTTTATTTTGCTTTTTATTAATTTTGTTTTGCTTGCATGGCATATTAATACAAGAATTATTGATGCAGAACTAGTAGATATGATGCAGGACTTGTTTGCTAGCTTTTCTATGGATATGAATTTTTTCAATACCATATTTAGTAGTTTCTTTGAGGTTGTTCCTTTTGAATTATTTATATCTGCTGTAATAAGTTTTGTTGGTATTGCGTATTTAGTTAAAAAGATAACCACGCATGAGTTTTCAAAATCTTATAAATTTTAGTTTTAAATAATAAAAACCGTTCATAATAGAACGGTTTTTATTATTACTCTTTATTTTGTATTACTTAGCTGGGCAAGCTTTTGTTGCTGTTTTGTATTCAGCCCAAGCCGCTTTTGTTGCCTCTGTTTGTGTAGCTGCAATAGTTTTTAAAGTTGCCTTGTAGGCTGCTTTTGCTGCTTTTATTTCAGATGCACTAGCTTTTTTATCTGTATTTAACTTAGCTGTTTCTATAGCTGCGTCTCGAGTTTTCTTGGCATCTAGTGTTGATGCTTTAGCTGCGTCATCTGCTGCTTTAACTGCTGTAACACGAGTTGTTTTAGCTGTTTTAACACAAGCTGTTTTTTCAGCTGAAACTGTAGGTTTTTCTGGGGCTACTTTTTTAGCGTCAGTATTTGCAGCGAAAGCTGTAGAACTTAGTAATAGTCCAAGTGTTAAAAATGGTACTGCCAATGTAAGTTTGTTTTTCATAGATAATATATCGTCAAATAAATTGTTAATATCAATCGAAACCGACCGATATAAGTAATACGTGGCAATATGCTAATTTGTTTCAATTTATAAGCATTGTTTTTAAAATATGGGCAGGTACTTGCAAAATTTTTGATATCGTTTATAATACTTTTTGTAAGAAATATAAGGGCCTTTAGCTCATCTGTAGCGCATCGTAAAGACAACAGGTAATCTAAAGGTTTAGTTAAAGTAATAGAATATACGGGCCTTTAGCTCATCTGGTAGAGCACATCATTTGCAATGATGGGGTGGCAGGTTCGAGTCCTGTAAGGTCCACCATACGAAACATTCTCGTAATTAGAAATGCGGAGCGGATTTTTGGAACAAAAATCCGCTCTGTGTTGCCCGCTTCCGCCCTTTGCGGAAGCGACAAAATCCCAAAGTTCGCCCCAATTGCATGAAAGTGTTTTGTCCTTGATTTCAGGGTTAGAGCCGATTTTTTGGAAAAAAGTTTTCCACTCCAAATAATTTTCGGTTTTTCCCAAATCAGTGGCTTCTTTCAAGGACAAAACGAAACTCCGCAAGGGTTCAATCCAATTTTTTCTCTGTTGCCCAAAATCTTTTAAACTTTCCTCAAGATGTGCTTTCTGGCAAAGAAGCACATCTTTTTTCTGTATATAAATATCGCGTTCAATATCTCCGTCTAAATATAATGCAACAAGTTTGTCTAACTTTTCTTTTGTTTCGGAAAGTTTGATTTTGAGATTTTGGGAAACACTTCCTCTTTCGGAAATTGTTTCCTTTTCCCATATTGTGATTTGTTTTTCCATTTCCTCAATTTCCGAAATAGGAAGCGACACTTTTTGAAGCAGATTTTTTGCTTGCGAAATGAGTCCGAAAGCAGACAGATATTTTTGGTGGCAGATACCTTTCTTTTTCGTGCAACGATAATATGTGTAAGTAGTGCCAAAACGATTTGTCGCATATTGAGCGGTTATCATACTGCCACATTCTCCACACCGAGCGAAACCAGTAAACGGAAATTGATGTTTTCCTGTCTGCTTTCGGGGACGGGATTTTTTCGCAAGCATTTTTTGGACTGCTTCAAAAAGTGTTGGAGAAATAATTGGCTCAAAGCTTCCGTCGTAATATTCGCCTTTATGATGTGTAAAACCCAAATATACGCGATTTGTGAGCATTTTAGCGACGGAAGATTTGGCAGGTGGCTTTCCCGTCCTTGTTACGCCATGATCCGCCAAAAAGTGAGAAATTGAGTCGAGGGTGTGTGTTCCTTTGGCGTATTCTTCAAACGCTTTCTTCACAATACGAGAAGTTGTAGAGTGAGGTTCAATATTTCTCGTTTTTGGATTATTCACATAGCCAAAGGGAGCGCGCACAAGCCATTCTCCTCGTCTCACTTTTTGGCGGATTCCACGATTTATATTTTCAACAAGATTGTCGGAGTAATATTTAGATTGTCCAAAAGCCACCTGCAACATGAATTTTCCTTGCGGAGTTGGTTCAAACCAAAATGTCGGAAAGCGTAAAGAAACTATCCGCTCGGTATCTACCATATAAATTATTTTTCCACCATCAACACTATTTCTCG
>CAYWWG010000027.1:0-7542 GCA_964461985.1 uncultured Candidatus Saccharibacteria bacterium | reverse complement strand
TTACAGCTACTGGTAAATTAGGAATAGGAATTAATGCTCCAGGAACTTTACTACATGTTTTTGGAACTGGAACACAATTTGCTGTAGCTTATGATGCTACAAACTATTCAACTTATAAAGTAGATGCAAGTGCAAACTCTCAATTCAAGAATGTCGGTGGTGCAACATCTTCAGGTAATTCATTCTCTATTATTGGCGATAATATTTACAACACTTTTGTTGTGGGTAGATATGACAACCAAGGACAATATGTAACAATCGGTCAGGCAACGATAAACGACCCAATGCAAATTAAAACTAATTATTGGACTCAAGATACTGACCTAACTCTCGGAACTTATACTACTGCAGATACAATCCACTTATATACTAATGGACACATAAAGTTTCCTGTATACGGAAGTGGAACTATAACAGGAACAGCTACAAAAATGCTTGCTGTAGACTCATCAGGAAATGTAATAGAGGAAACATTACCAATAACAACTACCATAACAACCTCTGGTCCACTTACAGGTTCAGGCTCGGGTAATGTATCTTTATCTATAACTCAGGCTGGTGCTGGACAAGATGGTTATTTATCCTCAGGTGATTGGAATACTTTTAATAATAAACTTTCATCACTTAGTTTAGGTGTTAACCAAATCGGGTACGGTGATGGGGGTGGTAACCTTACAAGTAGTGCAAACCTAACTTTCAATGGGACTGTTTTTGATGTTAATGTTTCAAATATTACTTTTTCTTCATTATTAAGTAGTGGTGGAGATAGTTATTTGTGTTATGACTCTACATCCAAAGCCGTTACTTATACTATGGCAACATGTTCAGTTTCTTCGATCCGCTTCAAGCATGATATTAACAATTTAACAGGTAACCTTGATAAGGTTATGGCACTTCGTCCTGTTGAATATGCATATAACAAAGACAACAGACGCGACATAGGTTTTATTGCTGAAGAAGTTTTCAATATAGAACCAAGACTTGTAACATTTGAACAAGACGGGACAACTATCCATGGCTTGAATTATGCACAGTTTGCACCGATCTTAGCTGGGGCAATACAAGAACTTGATTTAAAAATACAACCACTTAGTTCGTTAGACATAAATACCCCGAACACACTAGGTTCATTAATAAAAAGTTTCTTAGCTGACAGTCTAAACTCGATCCAAAATATATTTACAAATCGTTTAACAACTAAAGAAATCTGTGTTGATGATACAACCTGTCTAAATGAAGAAGACATTCGTAGTTTGATAGAGAACGCGCATAAACAGCAAACAACCGTTTCTACTGGGGGATCAAACACAACAGGTGATACTAATACCGGTGGTGAGGGCAGTACAAATGGGGATGTAAACACTACTCCAACCGATGAACCTACAAATACATCTGACCAAACTACAAATTCTGGCTTAGGTACTAGTACTGACAGTACACTCAACACCGTAGACAATACTCAAACTACAAACTAATAGTGTGTTTGACAATATTTTATACATATGCTATAAACAAAAAGCAGCACGTTTTAAAACTGCATTAAATAAAACGTTTTTTAATAGTTATTTTGTCATTTTTGTTTATTTGTTCGGGTGTTAATGCCCAGGCCTACAAAACCCAGCCGGTAAAACTGAAAGCATCAGTCTACGAAAAGGCTGTTCCTGCCGACACGAGCAAAGTTCAGGCTACAGAATCTGAAATTTCCGGTAGTGAATTGGTGGCTTTAATCAATAGTGCGCCGGAAAGCCTTAAGGGTGCCAAGGTACTTTTGTACAATGGCCACAATGATACGTCGGCGATGCGCCTTGAAAGTAATGAGTATTTTATTTTTATTTTAAGAAATAAAAACATCCCTGAATCAGAATCAGTGATAATAAAAATACTGGAAAGTCCAAATGTTTTTTACAAGTTTGACCCGAAAAAATGGGTCATAGTTAACCCGTATGAGGGTTACTAAAAGTCTGCAAAAAAAATTTTTAAAGAAGGCTCCGAAAAACGGGGCCTTTTTATATTTTCCGATAAAAACCTTTGTTCTGTAAAGGTTTTTTACCTATAATTACTTTGCAATCGGGCTTAGAATTTGCTATAATAGGGGTATTAATAATAACAAAATATACATCCACAAAACTGTCAGCTACAACAGATACTGATATAATTTTGGGAAAACAATATGGCTAAAGAAGAAAACTTATTGAAAAAGAAAAAAGATACTTACGGAGCTGAGTCTATATCAGTTTTGGAAGGTCTGGAACCAGTACGTCGTAGACCAGGTATGTATATTGGTGGAACCGGCATTGAAGGCTTGCACCATTTGATATGGGAAATATTCGACAACTCTCGTGATGAAGCCATGGGTGGTTATGCTGATCGTATTGAAGTCGTTCTACTTCCTGGTAACCGTGTACGTGTTGCGGACAACGGCCGTGGTATACCTGTTGACATACACCCTAAGACCAAAGTTTCAGCACTGGAAACAGTTATGACGACACTGCACGCTGGGGGCAAGTTCGGTGGTGACGAGTCTGGTTATAAAGTCTCTGGTGGTTTGCATGGTGTTGGTGCATCTGTGGTTAATGCTTTGTCTATATATACAAAAGCCGAAGTACATAAAGATGGTGGCATCTATGCCCAAGAATACAGTCAAGGTAAAACAAAAGCCACTGTTAAAAAAGTTGGCACAACAAAAAACAACGGAACAATTATTACTTTTGAACCAGATGCACTTATATTTAAAGAAATAGAATTTAGTTGGAACACTGTTTGCCACAGATTAGAACAACAAGCATATTTAGTTAAAAAACTTCGTGTGCATATTATCGATGCTCGTGAATACACTGAAAAGATAGACCTATCTAAAGAATATTGGTTTGCAGATCTTGGTATTGAAGTACCAAGTATTACTTACTATTTCGAAGGGGGTATTATATCTTTGGTTGAACTTTATACTAAACATCAAAAAGCCGTTCAAGAAAAAATATTTTATGTTGAAAAAGAAACAGACGGTGTTGATGTTGAAATTGCCTTGCGTTATGTAGACGACATTGGAAGTAAAATAGTTCCATTTGCAAACAACATCTATACACCTGAAGGTGGTACGCATATCAGTGGTTTTAAAACTGCACTTACCCGTGTTATAAACACATACGCTAAAAAGAATAATTTGATCAAAGAAGCTGAAGGTGGTTTTACTGGTGAAGATGTTTTAGAAGGTATTGTAGCCGTTGTTTCGGTTAAGTTACGCGAAATTCAATTCGAGGGCCAGACAAAAGCAAAACTTGGTTCGACCGAAGCCCAAGGTGCAACAGCGGTTGTGTTCGGTGAAGCGCTAAACACTTTTTTTGAAGAAAACCCAGATGAAGCTAAGGCCATAATTGGTAAAGCCATGTTGGCATTACGTGCTCGTAAAGCAGCGAAGGCCGCTAAAGATTCTATACTGCGTAAAGGTGCCTTAGAAGGTATGTCTTTGCCTGGTAAACTTGCCGATTGCCAGATACGCAATGCAGACGAAGCCGAACTGTTTATCGTTGAGGGGGACTCTGCAGGTGGTACAGCCAAAGCTGGACGCGACAGACGCACACAAGCTATATTGCCACTTCGCGGTAAAATACTAAACGTTGAACGTGCCCGTCTTGACCGTATGTTAGGTTCTGAACAAATTAAAAATTTGGTTATTGCTATGGGTACATCTATTGGTGACACTTTTGACTTGTCCAAAATTCGCTACAAGAAAATAATATTAGCAACAGATGCCGACGTGGACGGTGCACACATTCGTACGCTTATATTAACGCTATTTTTCCGTTACTTCCCACAAATACTAGATGCTGGTTATGTATATATTGCCCAACCACCTCTATATAAAATAAAACGCGGTAAAGAAATTTACTATGCATATACCGACGAAGAAAAAGTAAAAATAGTTGGTAATGTAGCGCCTGAAGACGAAATAGTTATCGAATCTGACGCTGTTGAAGATGTTGAGACAGAAGAAGAGACTGACGAAGCCAACCCAAAAGCAAACAGCAAACAGCAAAAAGCTTTGAAATGGGTAATACAGCGTTACAAAGGTCTGGGTGAAATGAACGCCGAAGAATTGAAGGAAACTACAATGGACATCGATAAACGTATATTAAAACAAGTCGGTGTACATGATGCTGAAGAGGCTAACCGCGTGTTCGATATGCTAATGGGTAGTGAAGTTGCTCCACGTAAGTCTTTTATACAGTCGTATGCAAAAGAAGCTAATCTTGATATCTAAATACAAGTATAATTATTTAGAAATAAAAATATTAAAGTGACACCAAATGAAATAAAAATTCAAAAACTACTAAAATCAAACCATGTAGAAGACTATATGAACGATGTTAGTGATGTTGGTGTCAACGCGGTTTTTATAGAACCAGTAGAGGAAATAAAAAATGAGTCTGAATTTACATTAGGCGAAACAAAAATGTATGGCCAACCGCATTTTCCTTCAAGTCTGCCTTGGCCTAAAGGTAAAGATGGTGAAGGGGTTTTGTATCCATTAGTATTTTTAATGCAGGTTAACTTTGGTCAGGTTGCTAAAATTTTACCTGATATACCGCAGGCTTGTAATAACGGCATATTATATTTTTTTATTAGTTCTAGTTTTGATGAATTAAGTAAAAACATTACCGGTGTAGTATCTAAAGATGCTTATAAAGTTTTGTTTTATAATGGCCCAACACAAAGGTTGGCCGTTTTGCCATACCCAAAAGTACCGGAAGATGTTTTAGAGACTGAGCTTGACTACACAAATTTTAAAAAAAATTCTCAAAAGGTTTCTATTCGTAAAGACATTTCTTTGCTGTCCTCGACTCGGTTGGTCAGTGGGTATGTGCCCCCAGAGGTTTTAAAAGACTGGCATAAATACCAACAATGTTGTTTTGACCCAGCTTTTTCCACGGGTGTTCAACTTTTTGGCTATACCGTTCCTGTACAAAGTAGTCCAGAACAAGATGATGACGAGTACGTTTTGTTGGCGTCATTAGTCGGTCCTTGGGATAAAACTTTTTATTTCTACATAACCAAAGCCGACCTAAAACAGGGTATATTTACAAACATAGAACTCGTAATGCAATATTCGTAAAATATAAAACCCCCACAGTTAGATAGCGGGGATTTATATTTATACTGAACTATTTCATTTCGGCTTTGATCATTGCTGTTAGGTCTGCAATGTGTTGTTGTTTTTCTTTAGCTAGTTGGGCCCAGAACTTTTTTAATGTAGGGTGTTTCGCTGCGTCTTTTTTGTAGTCACCCTCTAGACGCCAAAGACTTTTTTGTTCTTGGGTTAGTTGGTGCATCATGTTGTATAGGTTGTTGTTTTTCATTTTCAATTCTATTTATTATTAATGTATATATTATACACCAGATTTACTTTAGTTTTAAATATTAATTATTGGTGCGGTTTTTGATTTCATCTTTAATATGTATAGTAAAATCAGCAACTGTCATTTGTACTTTTTCACCAGCTCTTTTTTCTATAGTCAGTA
Organism: uncultured Candidatus Saccharibacteria bacterium; assembly: GCA_964461985.1. GTDB lineage: Bacteria > Patescibacteriota > Minisyncoccia > Phycocordibacterales > UBA9973 > MFUC01. Next base: position 2,026 of record CAYWWG010000027.1, on the reverse strand, counting down.
CACCTGATTCTATTTCTTTGTCGCCGACAACTATAACATACGGTGCTCCAGTTTTTTTACCAGCGTGAATACGTTTACCGAGTGAGTCGTCGCCAAGAATTTTTTCAACGCGTATTCCAGATGTGTGTAATGCACTGTATATTTTTTCAGCTTCAGCATCATGATTTTCACGAACAGGTATTACTGCTACCTGAACTGGTGACATCCATGTAGGAAACATACCAGCAAAATGTTCTATTGCTACACCTAAGAAACGTTCTAATGAACCAGCAATGGCACGGTGTATAACAACAGGTCTTTCTAATTTACCTTCTTCGTTTACATATGACATATCGAAACGTTCCGGTGCATTAAAGTCGCATTGGATTGTAGCCAGTTGCCATTCACGGCCGATTGCGTCTTTGAACATAAAGTCTAGCTTTGGACCGTAAAAAGCTGCTTCACCATAACCAGGGCGGTAGTTTAGATTTAATTTTTCACAAACTTCAGTTAAAGCTTTTTCGGCTGTTTCCCAGACTTCGTCGCTACCAAGGTAATCATTTTTATTTTCTCCGCGTAAACTTAGGCGCACCCAGTAACCATCCATCATGCCCATAGTTCCATAAAATTCTTTTATAATATTTACTATTGTTGTAAATTCATTTTGAATTTGATTTGGTCTAACAAAAAGGTGTCCATCATCTTGGGTAATAGAACGTACACGAGCTAATCCTGCTAGCTGGCCTGTCTTTTCGTCGCGGTATATTGTTGCGGGTTCGAAATATCGAACAGGCATTTCGCGGTAGCTCCATTGGTTGTCCGCAAACAATTGGTAATGGTGCGGGCAGTTCATAGGCTTTAGATAAAAATCTTCTTTACTTGTACCGCCGTGTACTTTAAACATGTCATCTAAGTAGTGCCCAGCATGGCCACTGATTTCGTACAAAGATTCTTTAGCTAAATGCGGTGTCCAAACCCATTGGTAACCATGGTCTTTGTGCAAGTCCCATAGGTAGTTAGTTATTTCTTGACGTAGGACCATACCCCTAGGGTGGAACAATGGTAAACCAGAACCAACAAGGTCAGATATAGTGTATAGTTTTAATTCTTTGCCTAGTTTTCTATGGTTGCGTTTTATAGCTTCTTCTTGTCTCCAGATTTCTTTTTCTAAATCTTCTTTTGTTTCAAATGCTAAACCATAAATACGTGTAAGCATTTTGTTTTCTGCATTACCACGCCAGTATGCACCAGCGATGCGGTCGAGTTTCCAGCCATTCATGTCGATGGTAGAAAAGTCGTCGATGTGTCCACCACGGCAAAGGTCGGTAAAATTACCTGATGTGTATAGACTTATTTTTTCACCTTTATCTTTTATTTCATTTATTAGTTCTGTTTTGTATGGATTGCCTGAATATAAAACAATGGCGTCGTCGTAAGATGTATCTACATGGGTAAATGTAGTCCATGTTTTGGCGATGTCGCGCATTTTTTGTTCGATTGTAGCTAGGTCAGATTCGGTAACTTTATCAGTACCAAAGTCAAAATCGTAATAGAAACCATTGTCTATTGCTGGGCCCAAGGTTAAGTGTGCGTTGGGGTATAGTTCTTTAACAGCTGCACCAAGCAAATGTGCTAGTGAATGGCGTAATGGTGCCAAATTGTTTTCGTCTTTCATGTATCGAGTATAGCACAAACCCACTCTATATTTCCACTTTGTTCGCTGGAAGGACTTGCCGATTCTCCCAAGAATCGCGTCGCGTAATGTTGATTGAAACGCGACCTTTTAATGCATATATAAACCACATATTGCAATTTATGTCGAAATGGTATATACTGGTATCATTATGACAGTACGAATGAGACATACTCGTGCGCATACGGCCAATCGCCGTTCGCACCACGCACTAGCGACGCAAACCTTAACACCTGAATCAGGCGTTATGCGCATGCGCCACAGAGCTTCACTTACAACCGGCACATACCGCGGTAAAAAAATTATTGACACCGTTAAAAAGGTAGTTAAAAAACAAGCTAAATCTAAAAAGAA
>CAYWWG010000026.1:0-8539 GCA_964461985.1 uncultured Candidatus Saccharibacteria bacterium | reverse complement strand
GCTGTTGTTTTCAAATTCCTTGTTAATTCTTCTGTTGTAAATCCACAAACTTACGCATGTAATGATAATGTTGATAATGATTTAGACGGTTTGTATGATATGCAAGATCCAGGTTGTTCTTCACCAACAGACAATGACGAATACAACTATGTTGCTCCACAAACTCGTTATGCATGTAGTGATAATTTAGACAACGACAGAGACGGTTTGTATGATATGCAAGATCCAGGTTGTTCTTCACCAACAGACAATGACGAATACAACTATGTTGCTCCACAAACTTACGCTCCTTCAGCTTATACAACGGCGGCAAGTAGCATTAGTAATACCAGCGCTCAACTAAACGGTATAGGTTCACCTAACGGTGCTTATACGACAGCTTGGTTTGAATGGGGTGTAACTAATAGTTTAGGTACAAATACTAATACACAAAATATTGGTTCATCGGGCGACATGTACCCAACAACATTTGTTTCCGGTCTAAATCCTGGTACATTATACTTCTACCGTATTTGTGTTTCTAATGTAAATGGTCAACGTTGTGGTGACATAGTTAGTTTCAAAACAACAGGTACTACATATGTACCGACAAATACAGTGGTTCGTACACGTGTTGTATACCGCGACCGTGTTATCTCAGCACCAACTGTTGTTAATCAACAACTTGTTGCTGCGTCAACAACACAAGGTCTAGTAGCAATTCGTGTTCAAGACCAAGGCAGTGTTAAACCTTACGTTTCTGCATGTATCGGCGACACATTTAATTACGATGTATACTACCAAAACGTTTCAGATAAAATGCTTACCAATGTAATATTGCGTGTAGATTTTCCTGAACAAATTAGTTTTGTTTCTTCACAAGGTGGAACATACAGTTCAAAAGACAACACTGTTACATACGAAGTGGGCACACTACAACCAGGTGAACAAGGACACTTCTTTGTGTCTGGTAAAATTTCTGCACTAGCTGAAGGTAAGGACCTCGTTGTATCAACTGTACGTGTTGCATACACTAGTCCAACTACTGGTGCTCAAGAAGAAGCTTTTGGTTATGCATTGCATAAATTCCAAGGTTGTTCTGTAGACACAAATCTAGGTGCAGCCGCATTGTTCGGTTATGGATTTTTCCCAACAACATTGTTCGGCTGGCTACTGTTATTGTTAGTTATACTAGCTCTAATATTAGTTGGTCGCATGGTGTACGACAGAACAATCCGTAAAACTCAAACAACAACAATTACACAACAACACACAACAACTCAACAATAATTTCTATAACTAAATAGAAAAAACAAAACCCCATTTCGGGGTTTTGTTTTTTCTGGTAGATGCAGGTAGACATATGTTGTGCTATAGTGTGCCCATAAATATGGAAAAAAAATATACAACTAAAAATGCATCTGATATGCAGGTTATAGCCACAGAATTTATGGAATATATACAAACACTGCCAGTCCAAAACCACGCGCTTGTTGTTGCCTTAACTGGCGATCTGGGCGCAGGTAAAACAACTTTTATGCAACATTTTGCAGGTGTGTTAGGTATAACAGAAACTATAACTAGTCCAACTTTTGTAATACTTAAAAAATATTTACTACCAAAACCAGTGGGTACATTTACTGAACTGGTGCATATAGACGCATACCGTTTGGCCGACGAAGCTGAATTAGAAAAAATCCGTTTCAATGATTACTACAAAAACCCAAATGTCATATTGTGTATCGAATGGCCAGAAATTGTGCCAAAACTTATTCCTGAAAATGCAATTAAAATAAACATTATACATACAGGTGGGGATACTCGTTCAATTAATATTGTTCATATAGCATAGGAAATCATCTGGATTTGGTCTGGTTAGTAAATAGTATTTCTCGCCCCTCTTCGCAGGACGACTGGTCTGAGAAAAGCGATTTTTCAACAGAAAAATACGCGTGGGAAGAGAAGTATTGTTTACTAACAAGACCTGCTAGTAGTACCAACTAAATGCTATAATACCCATATGCCTAAAAAAGTATCCTCAGAACCAAGAACAAACACCAAAAAACAAACACCTAAAAGACTAGTTTTGCTAGACGCCCATGCCATTATACATAGGGCTTATCATGCATTACCTGACTTTACTACCAGTCGGGGTGAACCTACCGGTGCCTTATATGGCCTAGTAACCATGATATTGCGCATTGCCAGCGACTTAAAACCTGACTACATTGTGGCATGTTATGACTTACCCCAAAAGACTTTCCGCCACGAAGCCTATGAGGATTATAAAGGTACCAGAACCAAAACCGACGACAGATTGATTACACAACTAGAACAGTCACGGCAGGTTATCGAAGCTCTTGGTATACCTATATATGACTGCCCAGGTTTCGAGGCCGACGACATGTTAGGTACTATAGTTGAACAATTAACAAAAGGTAAAAACAGGCAAAATGACCTAGACATTATTATTGCCTCGGGCGACATGGACACCATGCAGTTAATAGATGGCGACAGAGTACAAGTTTTTACTTTAAAAAAGGGCATAACCGAAACTGTGTTATTTAACGAACAAGCTGTGTTAGATAGGTATGGTTTTACCCCTGCTCTTATAGCAGATTACAAAGGTTTACGTGGCGACCCATCTGATAACATTATCGGAATATCTGGTATCGGAGAAAAAACTGCTACAATTTTAATAACTAAATTCGGTAGTATTGAATCTATATATAAATCCTTAAAAAAAGACGAACAACAATTTATTAATGCGGGTATAACACCACGAATAATAGGTTTACTTAAAGACGGTGAAGAAGAAGCCATGTTTTCTAAAACATTGGCAACCATACGCCGAGACGCACCAATTAGTTTTAATATACCGACTGAACATTGGCATGGCACCGTCGACAAAGAAAAAGTTCAAAACTTATTTTCAATGCTTGAATTTAAAAGTTTAATACCAAAAGTATTGAATTTACAAAATAGTTTAGATGACAGTGGTGTATCTAATTCTGATATAAAATCTAAAGAAAACACAATTCCAAAAGAAGACGAAGACCCAGATATAATATTAAAAACTTCTATTGCGTTGTCTTTATTAAACTCTGATATAACAAATCCAAAACGTGAAGATGTTTTAAATAGAACAGGTGTAAAAAGTTTAGTCGAATCTTTACCTATATTAGAAAAAGAAATTCAACAAAATGGTCTTTCTTTTGTTTATGAAAAAATAGAACTACCATTAGCACCTGTTGTGCGTGGTATGGAACAGCAAGGTATACTTATAGATAAAGATTATTTTGCAAAACTTTCTGGTCAGTACCATGCTGAATTAGAAAAATTCGAAAAGTCTATTTATACCATGGCTGGTAGAGAATTTAATATAAATTCACCAAAACAACTTGGCGAAGTTTTGTTTGACGAACTAAAACTACAAGACAAAATACAAGGTGTAAAACTGAAAAAAAGCCAAGGTGGTGCACGTTCTACACGGGAAAGCGAACTTGAAAAAATGCGTGGTGCTGACCCAATAATTGAAGAAATACTTCGTTATCGTGAACTACAAAAACTATTATCTACATATATAGATGTATTACCACAGTTGGCTGGTGATGATGGTCGCATACACCCGCATTTTAATCAATTGGGTGCAAGTACTGGTCGTTTTTCTTCGCAGAATCCTAATATACAAAATATGCCAATTAAAACCGAGCGTGGTCGTGCAATACGCCACGGTTTTGTGTCTGCTCCTGGAAAGGTGTTAATGTCTTTTGACTATGCTCAAATAGAGTTACGACTAGCCGCACTGCTTTCACAAGACAAAGAACTGCTAGAAATTTTCAATAATAATGAAGATGTACACACATCTGTTGCGTCAAGAGTTTTCCACGTTGATATCAAAGATGTAACTGCAGATATGCGCCGTAAAGCCAAGGTTATAAACTTCGGCATACTCTATGGCATGGGTGTAAATGCATTAAAAGAAAACCTTGGTACTGACAGAAAAGAGGCCCAGGAATTTTATGATGCTTATTTTTCACAGTTTCATCAACTTGCCACATATCTACAAGCCGTAATAGCTAGTGCAAAAAAGACTGGTTTCGCGCAAACTTTATTTGGACGACGTCGCTATTTTCCACTTATGAATTCTTCTATGCCACAAATGCGGGCCATGGCTGAGCGCATGGCCATAAACGCCCCAGTACAGGGTACTTGTGCAGATATAATTAAAATTTCTATGGTGTCTATAGATAAAGCATTAAAAGAAAACAATTTAACTAAAGAAGCTAAAATGCTACTCCAAGTTCATGATGAACTTATATTTGAAGTAGAAGAAAAATCCACCTCTAAAATACATGACCTGGTTGTTAATATAATGGAAAATTCTATACCTGCCGAGTTCACAAAAGGTAAAAAGACGGTACCTATTAGTGTAGGAACTGCCCTTGCTAAAGACTGGGGAAGTATGAAATAATCAATCCTATGAGAACCAAACCTATATACATACCCAAAACAGCCCACGCTATCTTGACCGAGTCATATATGGTGTATGTTGTTTTGCTAATACCATCTATGATAATAACTAGTTTTTACCCCACAGCACACTCTCTATTGGGTTTGTTACCATTAGGTATATTTCTGTTATTTATTGCGCCAATAATTATATATTGGGCACAACAATCTTCACAGCATTTTAGAGATAAAAAGAATATTAACGAGCTGACTCCTTCAGATTTTATGCATGGCCCATATAGGTTTGTTCGTTTTCCGACACACTTAGGTTTGTTTTTACTTATGGTCGGACTATCTATTGTTATGGGTTCATTTATTATTTTTTGTGCAGCCTTACTTGCGCAATTGATTTCACATATTGCTTTTTTACCAAATGAAGACAGATTGTTGGTGGAAAAATATGGAAACCCATATAGTGAGTATAAAAAAGTAGTACGACTTTCTATATAAAATGGTATATATTGTTTTTGGAACTGAAGAACGTAAAAAAGTATTAGCAAAATACAAAGTTTGTGTCGCGTCTTTTATTGACCACAATGATCCGAATTTTAATTTACAGCAGTATATAGACAGTGTGTCTTTGTTTAATCAGGTCCATGTTTATCAACTTATTGGTTTTATTGCAGACGGGGGAATGGAAGATTTAATTTCAAATAGAACATCTGTGGTTGCTTCACCTAATATTTTTATAATTCAAGAAACAGATATTACAGAAGCTCGTAGAAAGAAACTTGAAGCCATGGGTTTTAATGTTGGTAAAAATACATCAGTTGTAAAAAAGTTTTCAGATGAAATATTTACACTTTCAGATGCAATATATGCTCGTGATAAAAAAAATGCGTGGGTTGTATTTTGTGAATTATCACAAAAATTTGCTGCAGAAGAAATACACGGCACAATACTTTGGGCCATAAAAATGATGCGAGTTTTTCATTATGCCGATGCACTTGGTATAAAACCTTTCGTCGCTAATAATGCAAATCGTGCAAGTAAAAAATATACACCAACAGAAATAGATAATATGCACCGTCAGTTGGTATGCATATATCATGATGCACATAACGGAAAACTAGATTTTAATATTGCTTTAGAAAAATGGTTACTTGGTCTGTAGAATATAAATAAAATTTATTTTAAACAAAAAACCGCTTTACGGTTTTTTTTAAATTAATACAAAAAGAAAACCGCCTTCAGAGTAAGAAAGACGGTTTGTGAGTAGCTTCCTAATTTAATAAAAGGAAAGCTATATATTGTGTAAGAATTTATTATATGGGGGATAAATTCTTGGTTTGTTGTTAAAGAACTATTTGTTTGTGTCGTGTACGATACAAAAGAACAGTTTATAATATTACATTTTATTTAAAGAGCAAAAGTGATTTCGTAATCAACCTTTGGTCGGTTGTGTAGTGAGAGAATAGTCGTTCGTGCTTTTTATAATTTCCTGAAAAGATCAGGTGATCTGGCACTGCTTTCTTTACTACACATATAGTATACCTTTATAAGACAATACCTGCAACAAAATTGTTGCAGGTATTGTGGATAACTATTTTTTGTCTTTAATTTTTAAGCCTTATAAAACAAAGGTTTATTTCATTTTATATATACGTGTAACAGTTATTATTGATATAAAGGACACAAGTGCCATAAAAGGTATTGTTACAAAACCAAATTCAGAAACATACTGCAGTGTACAAGAAGCACCCACATCACAAGGTAGTGGTGACACTCCTGTATAGTAAGTTATGTTGTGGTAGATAGAAAAAATTAATCCAAACCAAGATAAACTTTCTATGTAAGAAACAATGTGGTTGTCTTTTCTGTACATTGCGATTGCAGAAAACAAAACACTTGGGTAAATAAAAATTCTTTGAAACCAGCAAAGGTAACATGGTGTGTAACCAAAAAAGTTTGAGTATATTAAACTAATACACATTGCTAAAAAAGAAATTATAAAAATAATCAATGTTGAATATTTTTTTACTATCTGTACAACCGGACTTTGTTTGTCCATGAATGCAGAAATTATTATAAGTATTATAGAAGCTGCCAGTATTAGTGTTCCAAATGAAACTAATTTATCGAAAATATTTATCATAAAATTATTTTTTAGGTAGTGTGTCTACACACTGTGTTTTTTCTGCTAATGCTTCAGGTGTCATAACTTGGGTTAGTACTGTGCCATCGGCGAATTTCCATGTTGGGTAGCCAGTAATTTTTTCTGCTTTGCATAAGTCGTTTTGACTACCGTCTGGTTTTGAGCATTCTATGTATGGAAGTAATTTAACAGAATTTCCAAATTCTGCTTTTTGTTCTTTACAATGTGGGCACCAGAAAGCTCCAAAAAACTTTGCACCTGAATTTTTTATACATGTTGCTGTTGCGTCTAGAGGTCCAGGAGCATCTGCTTTTTTACTTGATATAACCGCACCTCCAACACCAAGAACAATAAGTACTGATATAAGACTCAAAAATATTTTTGTATTCATCCCTTTTAGAAATTTAGATTATTAATATATACCCATAGAAATATTGACTAAAATTTCTAACGGGATTCATATATAAATAGTGTATCAAAGTAAGTAATAAGTGCAACTTGACTTATTGCCTATATGTACTAATCTAAATGAAAGCTTTTTAATTGCTTTACTTATGAATGTATTTATTATTTTGATCATTTCTGCAGTTGCCGTATTTTTTGGCCGGTGGTTGTCGAACATTAAAGCCGTCAGATCTAAGGATAGGCACCATGTAATTTTGGGCTTCACAACAGGGATGTTGGCCATGCTTACTTTTGGTGAGATTTTTTCTGAAGCCCTTGATCTTCCATTTTGGGGATTATCTTTTATTTTAGTTGGAATGGTTTTGGGTTGGTTAATGTTTAAAAAGCATAATCATGCAAATACTCATTCAGATGAAATCGGTGTTAACAAAATGTTTCGTGTGATCGGTATTTTTATTCACTCAGTTTTTGACGGTTTTGGTTTAGCTGTTATTTATTCTATTAGTCACGCACTTTTTTTTGCCGGGCTTATTGCTTTTTTCGCACATAGAGTGAATGACGGTTTTACTGGCTCTGTGATACTTCGTAAAAAAGCTGTATCACCCAGAGTAATTAGAAACACTGCTGTTTTAAATGCTATTTCTCCGATGATTGGTGTATTGTTGTTTTATTTATTAGACGGTCTTGTGTCTTATGAATATGCAATTTGCATTGGTTCAGCATTGGCTTTTGGTTTCTTCTTTAGTCTGATTAGGTACGAACTTGTGCCTGAAATCTTGCAGGAAGAACACCCTGTGCTACCAACACTAATTTCTGTGTTGGTTGGTGTTGTTGCAATGTACACACTAATCTTAATTTCCTAAACCGTTTTTATTTTATAGTTTACTATAATATAGAAGCGGTTTTATTATGCGCACATAAGGAATCGGTAGGAATCTTTTGTTACTGGGACGGTACAGGTTTCTTATGTTAAAAAGGAATCGGTCACAAATAAATTTCTTGACAGAAATTTTTTGCGACCCCGGCTCGGTATTTTTACTTTTTGTAAAACTTCAAACAAAAATATACCTGCGCCTTTCACTTCCTACACATACGCAAAGCAGTTTGCGTATTCTCGCGCACAAAGTAAAAATCCCCAGAAGGGGATTTTTACTTTGTGCGCTCGGTAGGAATCTTTTGTTACACAAACAGTATACCTTTTCGGTGTATTCGAAATAGTATTTCTCATACACATCGAAAAGCTTTTCGATGTCCTACACGCAAGTAAAGCAGTTTACTTGCTCTCGTGCACAAATGAAAAAACCCCTATTTAGGGAATTTTCATTTGTGCGCTCGGTAGGAATCTTTTGTTACACAAACAGTATACCTTTTCGGTGTATTCGAAATAGTATTTCTCATACACATCGAAAAGCTTTTCGATGTCCTACACGCAAGTAAAGCAGTTTACTTGCTCTCGTGCACAAATGAAAAAACCCCTATTTAGGGAATTTTCATTTGTGCGCTCGGTAGGAATCTTTTGTTACACAAACAGTATACCTTTTCGGTGTA
>CAYWWG010000025.1:7157-10519 GCA_964461985.1 uncultured Candidatus Saccharibacteria bacterium | reverse complement strand
GCTTTTTGTATTATGTTTTGGCCGCGCTTATCGGACGGTTGCGCGGCATGATTTCGCGCAGAAATCACATCCGTTTTAGTTAGTACTATTACCTCGTCTTTGTCAGTTAGTTTTGTGTCGTAAGTTTCAAGTTCTTTGCGTATAGTGTTATACGCACCCAACATGTCTTCTACAGATGCAACACCATCTGAAACCAGTAGACCATCTTCATTGTGCATGTTTTCAAAAGACACTAGGTGTACTAACATGCGTGTGCGCTTAATATGTCGAAGGAACTTGTGGCCTAAACCTTTGCCTTCACTTGCACCTTCGATAAGTCCAGGAATGTCAGCTATAACATAACCATGGTATGCACCGAGGTTTGGGTCTAGTGTCGTAAATGCATATGCACCGATTTTGGCTTGGGCATTAGTAATACTGTTTAATAAAGACGACTTACCGGCGTTTGGCAGACCGATCAAACCGATGTCGGCAATAAGTTCCAAAGTAATTTTAAATTCGGCCTCTTCGCCTTTTTTGCCGGGAGTAGCTTTTTCTGGTGTTACGTTTATCGAACTTTTAAAATGTTCGTTACCCATACCACCGGCACCGCCAGTAAGTATCATAACTTCTTTGCCTTCTTGATTTAGTTCAAAAGCATAACCGGTTTTAAGGTTCTCTATTGTTGACCCTACTGGAACGTCGATGTATACATCTGATCCATCCGAACCTTGTTTACTACCACCCATACCTGGTTCGCCGTCGCCAGCTTTAAACTCGCGTAAAGATTTGTATTTAGCCAACAATGTAACATCACGAACACTGCGTACGTATACATCGCCGCCTTTACCACCATTGCCCCCATTTGGGCCACCTTTGTCTATGTATTTTTCATGGCGCCATCTTACTACACCGTCGCCGCCTTTACCACCAGTTGCCTTAATGGTTATTTCATCGATTAACATTTTGGCATTATAGCACAGAATTCGTTTTTATGCTTATAAAATCAGTTTTTCTTAACATTTACAACAAACTCGTAAACCCAAGGCACAACTCGCATTAATATTTGAATTGCAAAGACAAAAGCAAAAACCATTAAGATAAAGTTTTCAATGTTGTTCGTTATTTGCAAGGCTTTGTAGCTAAATACATAACCCAGTGCAACCATACCTGTAACCCATATTATCGAACCCAAAAACTCGGCCCAAAAATATATTTTAAATTTTATTTTTGTGTAACCTGCATATGCAAGTATAAAATGGTTAATACCTCCGACTAAAAATTTAGTAAAAAATATTGGCCAAAAAGGTTTTTCTTGTAAGACTGGAAACATTTTAGTAACTTGGGCTTCAGACCTTTTTAAAAAGCTACTGTTTGGAAAATATTTACCCAGCAGAACTCCACCTTGGTACCACAATAGTGTTTTAGCAATAGCCCCTGTAAAACAAGCAACCCAAACCCACCATAATGATAAGTGTCCAATATGTGCAAAAATACCACCTAACAACAAGGTGGCTTCGCCTTCGATTATCAAACCAAAGAAAAGTATAGCGTATGCCCACATTGCATGGCTTTGTATCAAATATTGTAGAAATGTAAAACCATGCCCGTGCATACTATTCGTTATCTAGGCCTAAGATCTTTGTTCCAAGCCAGTTTATAACAGAAACAATAATAGACCCATATAGTGCGTATATCAATGTGTCTACGGCAAAACCACGAACTATACCACTACCTAAGAAGAAAAATATTGCTCCGTTTATAGCGATAGAAAACAAACCAAGTGTAAGTATATTTATCGGCAGTGTTAGTATATTTATGATTGGTTTTACAACCATATTTATAACTGTTAAACATGCGCCAACTATTAGTGCAATATACCATGGGTTAACATGTATACCTGCTGGTATAAAATAAGCCGCACCATATACCCCTGCTGATAACAATAAAATGTGTAATATTAATTTCATATTTATATTATACCCCCACACCTATTTTTTTGAAATACGTGTGCAGGCAAGTTATGCTATTAAACTGTCTACAACTTTCTTAACTAATGCCCCGTCGGCTTTACCTTTTAATTCGCGCATTATTTCTGCCATAACCATACCCTTTTTAGTGTCGGCTGTAAAAGTTGATTTTTTGTTTTCGACAAAGGCGGTAATTTCAGCTTCAGACATTAGTGTTGGCAAAAATTCTTGCAATACTGCTAACTGCGCAGATTCTTCGGCTACTAAGTCGGGTCGGTTGCCTGTCGTGTATTGTTCAATACTGTCTTTACGTTGTTTTGAAAGTCTGGTTATAACCGCAACCACCTCTTCGTCACTTAACATTTCTTGAGGTTTTCTACCCTTTGATACTAGTTCATTTGTACAAGCAGAAAGTATACCTCTTAATGTGTCTAAACGAACAGAGTCTTTTGCTCGCATTGCGTCTTTGATTAATTCGCGTATTTTTTCATGTAGTGTCATGAATATAGTATACAGCGAATAGCAAAAAGCGTACAGGGTAATTTGCCTAAGTCGGACTTAGGGTAGATTATATTTCTTTATATTTTAACCAAGATATTATTTCTTTATCAAAATCTTTTGTATTTGAAAAATATTTTGGAAAAGCAGATTTATCTAATATTTTTGACTCAAGTCTATTTGAATCCTTATAATCCAAGTAGCTACTATATTGGTAGTTTTTTAAAAATTCCAAAGCACTTTTTATATCTTTAATTCCGACTTCTTTCCAGTCTTTTTGAATAAGTTTTATGCAGTTTAAGTGTATATAAGAAAATAGATATTTTGCTTGGTTGTCATTTTCTATGTGTACAGATTTAAATTTACCTTCAAATAAACCACCCGTTCTTTCATATTTGTTATTGTAGTATTTTACATATGCAGTTGAAACTTTACGCATAAATTCTGATATATTATTTTTTAAATCCTTGCCTAAGTCGGACTTAGGCAACATTGTAATATAAATATGAAAATGATTAGGCATTAAAGTCCAGGATCCTATAGAAACTAGTGTGTCACCTCTTTCATAATCAAAAGCACTAATGTTCATTCTAATTACATCTTCTCTAAAGTTAAAATTTTTATATGTGTTACAACAGTAAAGACATTTTATAAAATAACCATAATCATCTTCATCCAAAAAGATTTTTTGTTTACTGTTGCCTCTGTTGTATAGATGGTAGAATTCACCTTCTGCAAGTTTAATTCTTCTATTTCCCATAGTGAATATATTTTAACATATTTCCCCTAAGTCCGACTTAGGCAGAAATTCAAACTGTGGAAAAATATGTGTTACAATTGAATAATGAAAAAGATTATTTTCTTAGACACAGAAACCACTGGTGTAAATGCTACTGATTACCTTTGTCAGTTGGC
>CAYWWG010000025.1:4912-7057 GCA_964461985.1 uncultured Candidatus Saccharibacteria bacterium | reverse complement strand
TGTGAATTATACAAACCACCAGTTAGAATACCCGCCGAAGCTAGTGCTGTAACACATATTTCAAATAAAATGGTGGCTGACAAACCCGCCTTTAAAGAAAGTTCTGATTATTCTAAAATCAAAGCTTTGTTAGAAGATGAAAATAACATCATGGTGGCTCATAATGCCAAGTTCGATCTAAGCATGATCCAAAAAGAAGGCATAGAGCCTAAAAAAGTAATTTGTACTTTACGTGTTGCTAGAGCATTAGACCCGGAAAACAAACTACCGCAACATAAATTACAATTTCTACGTTACTATTTAGATATCGACATCGAGGCCCAAGCCCACGATGCATTAGGTGATGTATTGGTTTTAGAAAAGCTTTTTGAAAGACTATTTGATAAAATTAAAACTGAAAAAAATATTTCCGACGAAGAAGTATTGAAACATATGTTAGACATTTCTGCGCGACCATCGTTGATGGGTATGTTTTCGTTTGGTAAATACAACGGCAAAACAGTGGCTGAAGTTGCCGGCACTGACCGCGGGTATTTGGAATGGTTTTTAAGTACAAAAGAAAAAGAAACCCCCGACGACGAAGATTGGATATATACCCTGCGGTATTATTTAGGGAAATAAATCTATAAATGACCGCAATATATATTGTGCTATAATACCCCTATGTCACCTATTTTATATATAATTATTGGACTTTTTGTTGGGGTTGTTTTTTATATGGTTTTTTTAAGATCAAAAACACCTGTTCAAAATGACCAAAACAATACTGGTTTTCAATTACTACAGTCACAACTAAACGAACTTGCGCGTTTGGTTGAAAACAAACTGACTGATTCTGAACGTGCTTTGAACGAAACCATGCGCCACCAGTCGAACCAGTCTACAAATATTATTCGTGATATTACAGAAAGACTTACTCGTCTGGACGAAACCAACAAGCAAGTTATATCTTTTACTGACCAGTTACAAAGTCTGCAAGACATATTAAAAAACCCTAAACAACGCGGTATATTAGGCGAATATTATTTAGAAACATTACTGAAAAACGTAATGCCGCCAGGATCTTACCAAATGCAATACCCTTTTTCTGATGGTACCATTGTCGATGCAGCTGTTTTTGTTAAAGATAAAATAATACCGATCGATTCAAAGTTTTCACTTGAAAACTATAACCGTATTTCAGAAACTTCCGACCCAGCAGAAAAAGAAAGATTCGAAAAAATATTTGTTAACGACCTTAAAAACAGAATTGCAGAAACTTCAAAATACATACAACCTGAAAACGGCACCATGGAATTTGCTTTTATGTTTATACCGCACGAAGCCATATACTACGACTTGATAATAAACAAAATAGGTCTAGTTACCGAAGATACAGAAAACCTAATACAACGTGCGGCAAGTAAATACAAAGTTATAATCGTCTCACCTACATCTTTCCTGGCATATTTACAAACCGTATTACAAGGCCTAAAGGCACTACAGATCGAAGAATCAGCCAAAGACATAGTTAAACGTGTCGAGGAACTCGGCAAGCACCTGAAGGCCTACGAAGACTACCACGCTAAGTTGGGTAACAGTTTGTCTACAGTCGTAAACCACTACAATGCGGGTGGTAAAGAGTTTAAAAAAATTGATAAAGACGTAATGCGCATAACCGGCATGGCAGTGGGTATAGATGTTCCAATATTAGAAAAACCACAAGATGAATAATATATGAATAAATATAAAACTATTTTCCAAAAAATAATAGACCGCGAAATACCAGCGACAATAATATACGAAGACGATACGTGTATTGCTTTTTTAGATATAAATCCTGTTACATTAGGCCACACATTGGTTGTAACGAAACACCCTTACCAGTGGATGACAGACGTACCTGATATGGAACTTTCACATGCTTTTATATTGGCAAAAAAAATAATGATTTCAATGAAGGAAAATATACCTTGCGATTTTGTTATACAGTCTGTTGTTGGTGACGAAGTTCCACACTTTCATATACATTTAATACCACAAAATTATACAGAACCACTTGCCCTACAGGCTTCTAGATATACACCATATATAGATGACGCCCAAAAGCAGCAATATGTAGAAATGATACAAATGGGGTTATAAAAAATTAAAAACCCCGCTTTT
>CAYWWG010000025.1:0-4812 GCA_964461985.1 uncultured Candidatus Saccharibacteria bacterium | reverse complement strand
AAAAATTAAAAACCCCGCTTTTTTGAAAAGCGGGGCCCCTGGGATTCAGGGTTAAAATTTTACTGTTGCTTGCTTGCCTTTAATTGACGAGCAAGATCTGCTCCGAGTAGTTTGGATAGAAGACCATCACCACCATTATCGTTTCCACCCATGAAAAGAGTTTCCGGAAACTTGATTTTGGCAAGCTCTGCTGCTACTCCGATTGCTCTTTTATTGTCATATTCCGCTCTTTCTTGGGGTGTTAAGCCTGCTTGCACAAGTTTTGCGTTTGCATATGCTTGAGCGTCAGCGTTAACACGTATGATTTGAGACGATTTCTGTGCTGCTGCGAGTAGGTTGTTTTCTTCTTGGATCTTAAAACTAGCAACTTGTGCTGCTGTTGATGCTGAAATAGTTTGCTGAATTTGTTCTTTTTCTAACCGAGCCTTTTCTGCTGTTTTGTTGGCTTCACCTTCAGCGTACAATCTTTTTTGGTTGTAGATAGCTTTTTCCGCCATTTGTTTTTCCAATTGAGTCGCAGCAACTTGTTCTTTTTGTTTATCAAGTCGAATATCAAAAGCATCTTCCCAGTCAATATTGTCAGACACTGCTTGGCGCACTGTCATATGGTATGTAGCGAGAGATGTTTTATTTCCATCACGTAAAGGTAGTTTAGTTTTAGGATCTTCAATGATTCTGTAACGTTTATTACCTTTTTTAGCCCCACTTGTACCATCACTTGAAACTTTGGCTGCCCGAGTTGTGTCTCCGATATTTTCATCGTCACCTAATACATAGTATTGTTCAAGTTGATAACTTCCGTTTTCGAGTTGATCTTTCAGATAATGATCGAAATTTGCAGCTTCACCACTTATATATTCCTGTGCATACATAAGTTTGCAAGTATTTTTAATTGCGGTATTTATGTCCGGTATAATGCGTCCATAAAGAAGTTGCTTTTCATCCTTAGCATCATCAGCCATTTTACTGAAGTTTTCCTGGTCATAAGGGTTTAAAGATATAATAATCGAAACACCGATATGTGCCTTTACAGCATCAGCGAATTCCCATTGATGGTCAGCGGCAGAAATTTTGTAAATATTATCCGGTATGTTGTCAGGCATTTTACCTAAACTGTCCGGGATAACATATTTGAAAGCGAGTTCATTTTGCCATTCAGTGCGTCTTCCCCACCAGTCAAAATTAAGTCCGGGAGAGTTTACGATTTTACTTTTTCCGCCAACAGGGAAATACACCTTATACGAATGGCCAGGATTTGCGTAAAACACTGCTGTTAAGATAAAACCGATAATACCGATTACAATTGATATGTAAAGTGGCAATTTTACCGAAAAATTTGAAGAAAATTTGCTTGCAAAAAAGTTGTAAATTACAAGCACGAGGATGATTAATCCAATTACAGTGAACATTTTTGTTATTAATATTAGAATTTAAAAGAATTTTGGTATACGATCCATATTATTACGTCCCTTACCAAACATGGTCTGGGCATACTGTGAACTAAATTTTTAATTCACAAAATGCCCAGACTTTGTAAGTTTAGTACAACTATAGCATATATAAAATATATGTCAAATATAAACGGTAATGTATATACACCTTACCTGATAACCTTGACATGTTTTGAACATAATATATAATGCATAAAATTCTAAACTGACAAGAAATGTACACTAAAAGATCTTTGAAAATCGTAAAACTAAAATTAACAGCCCTGTGGTTGGTGGTGTTTATCATCTTAGGTGTTGTTAACGCATACGTAAGTCATGAAATATTTTTGCTTTACTCAAATCATAACCCAAAAACCAACCCAAATTTTTTAATTGCTTTAGAAACCAATAAATTAATATATTTTTTTGTAAATATGCTGTTGATTTTTCAGGTTCTTAAAATTTGGGTTTTTAATAAATTTACAATTAGATTAATTAATAAAACGAATTAATTTACTACGCCCCGGTTTAAAACGGGGCTTTTTATGTGCTTTTTTAATATTTTTTTGCTGTTTTTGGGAATCGGTCACAAATAATTTTGCAAAGCAAAATTTTCGCGACCCCGACTCGGCGACAAGCACTCGCAAAGCCTCGTCTTACAGACGCTGTACACCTTTTCGGTGTGTTAGAAATATGATTTTTTGTGCCACGAGTCCCTAAGTCTGCTCATGCACAAGTGCATTGTGCGGGCATAAGGACTCTCGGCCCCGGCTCGCGGTGTTTTGTCGTAGTGCTTCAACGGGGAATCTCGTCTTACAGACGCTGTACACCTTTTCGGTGTGTTCGAAATCAAATTTCTCACACACAACGAAAAGCTTTTCGATATCCCCGACACAAGCAAAGCAGTTTGCTTGTTTAGATCACAAAAACTTCGTTTTTGTGAACTAATTATACACTTTGCACGAACTTTTTTCCAGAAGAATGACTAGCGTTTCCCCGCGCGCTACGCGCCTCTGTGCGGAGCACAGAGCTTTCCAAAATGGAAAGTGCGGGGAAAACGCAATACACACTCCGCCACTAATTTGCTGGGGGCTAATGAGGCGGAGTGATGGTCTCGCCCGCGCGGAGGAGGGGTTTGGGGAGGAATCCGCGCGGGCTTCGGCTTTTATTTTTTTGGCGGGGCGGGCATTAAGAAAGAAAATACAATATTGATATTTCTGCGAAGCAGAAATTCCTATTTTGTTATTGTACTTGACCCACCCTCCCGTTCGCGCACAAATTCTGCTCCCAAAAATGACTAGAAAAATAAGGTAAAAAATGCTAAAATTGCACTATGGAAAAACCGCCAGTCAATTCCGTTAATAAGATTGGGTTATCAGAACAAGGTCGGCAAAACGACCCTTTTGATAGTTTCAAGGAGTCATTAAACTTTGAAGAGCCAAGCAATGATTACACAAGAAAAAGAGAGCTTGTTGCTGATAAATTATCGTTGGAAGATGCGATAAAAAATAGTATTGAAAAAACCAATGATTCATATTTGAAAATTTTAGGAAATCATCTCCTTAGCAATAAATCTTTCATGAAAAATAAGTATGCCTTTATCGCTAAAAAAGGTATGCAAGATGAATTTGTTAAAACCACAGGAGGTCCGGGACACGGATTTTTTGAAGGATTTGAATCAATAGATGACCCTAAAATGGTAATCCATGAGGCAATTCATGTGTATACCAATCCGATTCTTTATCCAAATGAAGACGTTTTAAAACGTGAGGAACTAGAAATTAGAAATAAAATAATGGATTTTTTCTCTTTGGCAACGCAAAATTCTAAAGGAGAATATCATTATGGATTAACTAATGAATATGAATTTCTTTCTGAACTTTCAAATAAAAAATTCATTCAATTTCTTGAAAATATTCCCTATAAAAATGAACCTTTTGCAGAAAAAAATAAACAAACAATAGAAAGCATTATTGATGTTTTAAAAAATCCATTTATCAGTAACTTTGAAATAGTATCTGATTTACAAACCACAGATGATGGAAATAATTATTATTACACTTTGAAATTAGAAAATGGCGTAGAACAAAATCAATATTTTAATACAAAAGAAGAAGCAGATTCTTTTTTTCAAAAGAAAAATGGAAAATATGATACTGATAATTTAGCGATTGCGACAATCAATCAGTTTTTAAAATTAACTGATAATCTTGAAAAAAAGGAAAATATATTAGAAAAACAAGAACTATACAAACAGGTAATGACTGAAGTTGAAAATGTAGAAATTCTTGAAACAGATAAAGATCAAGAAGGAAATTTACTTGCTCCCAATGGTAAAAAATCTAACCTGCCAGAACTTGAATGGAAAATGACGAGAACTCCATCATTTATAAAATTTTTTGGAAATTGGAAAGAAAAATATAACAGAGAACAATATGACCTTTGGTTA
The DNA here is from genome assembly GCA_964461985.1 of uncultured Candidatus Saccharibacteria bacterium. Lineage (GTDB taxonomy): Bacteria > Patescibacteriota > Minisyncoccia > Phycocordibacterales > UBA9973 > MFUC01. The sequence goes on along the minus strand of CAYWWG010000025.1, from coordinate 933 downwards.
AAATATCAAGAACTTCAATCTCATGAGGATTGGCTCAAACACTTAAATGAGGATATTGAGCATTTTAGAAAGCACTCACATCTAAAAGATGAAATGATAAAAAGTTGGCAAGAGAAGAAAGTCAGAGTTAATCATAGAATATCTAAATTGCACGCAGAACTTATCAATTCTGGTTTTAATATTCATAGTTATGATTTAGATTACACAAAAATACTTGATGAAAATGGAGAGCCATTACTTTTGTATCGTGGAACAGATTTTTCGCCAGATGAAAATTCTAAATTCACAATTCCAAAGAAAAATATTCACGGGAAAGATTTTGAAGTTGGTGTATTTTTTGGCAACGCGCAAGAAGCAAAACATCATCATGAGGGTAGAAAAACAGAAGGTAAAAACTCTAAATTGTATAAGGTTTTTGTTAATGGAAGAAACTTCAAAATCTTTAATTCAAAACCTAACTATTGGGATAACCCGAAAGATTCAAAAGAATGGCGTGATAAATATGATGGTTTGTGGGTAAAACAAAATGAAAATACCGACACGAGAACTGAAGATGGTGTAAATATTTTTGATTATGTTGCTTTTAATCCTAATGATATTTTAATTGTTGATGTTGAATAAAAAAGACAAGGTCTTTTTTATGTTTGCCCGCCCCGCCAAAAAAATAAAAGCCGAAGCCCGCGCGGATTCCTCCCCAAACCCCTCCTCCGCGCGGGCGAGACCATCACTCCGCCTCATTAGCCCCCAGCAAATTAGTGGCGGAGTGTGTATTGCGTTTTCCCCGCACTTTCCATTTTGGAAAGCTCTGTGCTCCGCACAGAGGCGCGTAGCGCGCGGGGAAACGCTAGTCATTCTTCTGGAAAAAAGTTCGTGCAAAGTGTATAATTAGTTCACCAAGAGAGACATTCGCGAAATTAGAAATAAGGAGCGGAT
>CAYWWG010000024.1:0-11074 GCA_964461985.1 uncultured Candidatus Saccharibacteria bacterium | reverse complement strand
AAAAAGTAACGGGTGCTTTGCATAGAATGTGCGGTGCTACGGCAATGCAACGCTGAACCACTGCGATTTTTTTTCTGGTGACCACCGCGGTGGAGCTAGTTTTTTTCAGATATTTAATTAAACAAAACCTCTGGCCAAATGGTCCAGAGGTTTTCTGTTTTATATTACGTCGTCTAGTCCACCGCCATTAGTAACATTAGTAAAACCAGCGTTTTGCATTAGGGTTTTTGCCCGACCTGCCCTACCCCCAGAACGGCAGTACAAAACTACTGGAGTATCTTTTTCTAAATCTGGAAATTTACCGTCCATCATAAGTTCGATGTTGTGGTGTATAGCACCAGGTTTGTGCTTTTCGTTATATTCTTCGTCTGTGCGTACGTCGATGTATACCATATATTTATTTAAAATTTAAAAATGTAATTGTAAGTTGTAAGACTGTCGCAAAACATACCCATGCCAAGTATGGTAAGTTCCAAAACGTTATAGCACGCGAATGTGGGTATATAGCCACCAATGCCCAAACAAGAGTAACTAAGACAAGTAAAATGTCTATCGATGCTAATAGGTTGTTTTTCAAACCAAATTGTAATGGCGTAAATGCAAGGTTAAATATAATATTTAATATAAAAGGCAACGCTACCATAAATGGTATAGCTTTCTGAAATGCCATTATAAAAACCCGCCCAAAAGAAAGTATAATAATAACGTATAGCACGCTCCATACCGGGCCAAACAACCATGAAGGCGGTGCCCAAGTTGGCTTTATTAATTCTGCATAATTTGTGAAATTGTTCATACACATATTATAACACTAAATTGACAATGTGTTTAAAAGTTTTATACTGTTTTTAAGGGTTATTTTTAAAGCCCGTAAACATGAACAACGCAATACAACCAATGGAGGAGGAAAAAGTTTCCCCTAAATTGGTAACTCTTTTTGGATTAATTTTAATAATTTTGAACATGACGTTGCTGATGCCCAAGACAATCGAATCGTGGAACGATTACCCACCACTTGGCCAGCAAGCGGCAGTAATTGTCGAATGCATTATCGGTTTTGCCGGACTGAATTTCGTACTTAAAGGCACGAACAACGCGTAATGTAAAAGAAAATGAACAGCCCTGCATAACAGGGCTTTTCTAATTCATAAAAAATTTACATTTTACGTGCGTCGTAAGCCCAGTGCAGTAGTGCCTGGCGTTGGCGTGGGCGGCACATGGTGTCGCCCACGCGACAGTGTGTAGCTATAGCACCCGCATGTCGGCGTATAGCCCGCCAACGTTTTATTTGTCTGGCATCCTCTACCGGTATACGTCGGCCCATATAGTAACGGCAATACCACTGGAACCAACCACGTGGGTCTTCAGAATATATCCAACCTTTTTGTTGCCATACAGACAGTGGCTGGCTGGCGTTTATTTTAAAGTAGTTTAAATCTGCTTCGCGTTTGTTACCTTTTGCAAACTTGGCCCGTGCGAACCAGTCAGCTGGAAATTCGCGTGTGCAGTCGCGCATGTATATACCACCGAACACACCCAATGCCAACATTTGTTTAGGAGTTAGATCGGGCTTGAAATCTGGGGCAAAATCGCGCCCCATACGAGCAGTCAGTTGGTATTTATACCCTTTTTGCATTTTGTCTTTTACCTTTACTGTTACTGGTTTCATGGGTAAATTATAGCATAGAAAAAACCGCTTCATTACAAAGCGGTTTTTGGTAGAAGCCGAAGCACTACCTAAATAAAGAACTGGATTCTAGACATTTGGATTTGTTTGCAAGTCCCATACATGTTTGTAATACGGGTTGTTTTGCAACAATTCATTGTGGTGGCCACTGGTAACAAAACTACCGTCTTTGATAACAATAATTTCGTCCAGCAGTGCCACTGTAGCCAGGCGGTGTGCTATCAGAATAAGTGTTTTACCATGAAAAGCATATTTAATAGCTTCCTGGATTACCTGTTCTGTTTCAGCATCGAGAGCACTGGTAGGTTCGTCCATTATTACAATCGGTGCGTCCTTCAGTATGGCAGCACAGATGGCCAGGCGTTGGGCCTGCCCACCAGAGAGTTTTACACCACGCTCGCCAACTTCTGTTTCAAGACCTTTCGGAAAGTTTTCAAAAACGAAATTACAATGCGATTTTTTTATTGCATCCATAATTTCAAGTTCAGTTGCATTTACATTACCAAGGGTTATGATACTGCGTACTGTACCGTTCGGAAATTCCGGTTTTTGTGGTACATGCGAAATGTGTTCTCGCAAACAATGTTTAGGTATAGAACCACACGGCACAGTGCCAATGTGTATGTCACCTTTTTGTACCTGCAGAAAACCAAGTAGAACGTTGATCAGGGTAGATTTACCACTGCCTGATTCGCCAACTACACCGTAATGTCTACCACCTAAAAAGTGGAAAGAAAAATCACGGATAACGGTTTGTTCTGAACCTTTACCATGGTCGAAAGTAAAATCAACATGCGACATAGTTATACTATTGTCATCTAACACGATTCCGTTTTGCGGAATTAAATGTGTTTCGCCTTCGTTCTGTGTGTTAGCATCGTCTAAGATCTGAGCCATTTCATACGAACTGGCAAGTGCTGTACGCAAACGGAAAAACGATTGCCCAAAGTTAAACATAGAGTTCATTAATGTACCTATGTAAACCTGCACCATAACAGCCGTACCAATGGTTTCTGTTTTATTTTGAACTGCTATTACCATCTGATACATAACAATTATTTCAAGACTGATCATAAGGAATTCCTGGATTGCCCATTGGTATTCGCCACAGATCCATGCACGACGTGTTGAATTCATTTCTTTTTCTGTACGTTTCTGAAAGTCAGCATATTTTTTAGGTGTGCTAGCAAAAGAACGTAAATACGAAACTGAATTTACAATACTACTAAAAAAACTCATTGTTTTAGAATCTTGTTCAGAAGCTTCTAAATCAAGCTTCATACGACGCCCTGAAAAAAGATACGTAACAGTAACAAATATCAGAACCCACACCAAGAATATCGGTGCGATTTTCGGTATCGAAAAAAAAGAATAGATAACTAAATACAGCACAAGGAAAAACGATGGTGTAATGGCAAATATCAGGTGGTCTATTGTGTCTTCGGAATAATTCGCAAACCTTTTTGATTTACTAATAAGCCCGCCTATAGATGTGTTCTTAAAGAAAGAATAATTCTTCTTTAATATTCCTGACAGCACGCTGTCGCGCAGGTCTTTGATAATGCGCGATTCGGCAAATATCAACGACCAGTGCGATACCCTTTTTAAAAGGTACGAACTGACTACGCATACAATTATCATTGTAAACGCAGGCCACGGACTGCCACCGATTATTAACTGGTCGCAAACTATTTTCCATTGTGACGGTTTTAACATAGCCGTAAAATACGGCGAAAGATTATAGCCAACAAAGGCTACTGATAGTAGTAATGCATTATTTTTAAATGCATTTTTCCAGCCACGCCACACCGTGGCAATAATGTTGGGTTTGGTTTTCTGATCCATGTAATAAGGGGTTTAGAATGTTATTAAGTTGTAAAGAATTAGGGTTTAAAAAGAACTTGCTAAAACAAAACCTGAGCTTATGTTTAGCTCAGGTTTCTCAATATTCTCTGTATTCAGAGATTAAGAAATCGACAGCCAAACACAAGTGTGTTTCATAGCTAAAAATGCACCAACTAGACCATTTTGGCCTTCGGCACAGTTTGTATATGAAATTGATTTGTGTATATTTGTCATACTCTTATGTAGACGTATGAAATGGCTATATATTACAAATATAAAAAACACCTTATTTTGTAAGGTGTTTTTTAATTAACTTAACAGTAATTGTTCTGCGTTGCGTAGACGCACAAGGGTTTCTTCTTGGCCCAATACATATGCCAAAGTAAATGGATCAGGAGATTTTTCTGCACCTGAGAGCGCCACACGCATAGGCCATAATACGTCGCCACGGCCGACAGATTCGGCATAGTCCCAGATGGCAGACTTGATAGTGTCTGCACTGGACCAGTCGGCAGTTTCTAACATTGTTGTAACTTCGCCAACAACTGCAGAGAGGTGTTCGTATTTATTTTCATCGACAAACTTTGTTTTCTTAAAGAAAAGCATGTCGCGTACATATTGTGGTGTGTCAAAGAAATATGTAAGTTCACCTTCTGTCCACATTGTTTTTACATCAGCAAATTTTGCAATACGATCGATAATGATAGGTAAAACTTTTCGGAATCGGTCGGCACTGTATTGTGGTAGTGTTGTGGCTTCGAGTGGCAGATATTGTTCAACTAAAACATATTGTTGGTCATGAGAAAGTTTTTTAATGTGTTCACGGTTTACCCAGTCGAGTTTTTCGGTATTAAATATACCACCACCTGACTGAACACGTTCAATAGAAAAAGCTTGGATAAGTTCCGGTAATGTAAATATTTCTTGTTCAGTACCTGGGTTCCAACCTATTAGAGCAAGGAAGTTTAATAAAGCTTCAGGCAAGTAGCCCATGTCGCGATAGTCGAGGGTGTTTGTTGCACCATTACGTTTAGAAAGTTTTGTGCGGTCAGGCGCAAGAACCAGTGGTATGTGTGCATATGTAAACGGAGGAAATCCAAGGGCCTCACGTATAAGTATTTGCCTTGGTGTGTTCGAAAGGTGTTCCTGGGCACGGATAATGTGTGTTATACCCATGTCGTGGTCGTCGACTACGTTTGCAAAATGAAACATCGGTGAATTAAAATCGCGGGCAATAATAAAGTCACCCAGGTCTGTTGTGTCTACAGACACATCGCCACATACTTGATCGTTTACAGTTACAACACGACCAGGGTTTTTTAGACGTATAAGTTCGATCAGTACATCAGGGTTTTCTTTTGAAGGTTCGCTACTTGCATAGGCTTTACCTTCTTCGACCAATCTTTCTAAGTGGCCACGGTAAATGTCTTTTCTGTCACTTTGTTTATAAAGTTCATCATATTCTAAACCAAGCCATTTGAAAGATTCGAGTATGGCTTCAGTGGCTTCGTCTTTGTTACGAGCTTCGTCAGTGTCTTCGATACGTAATATAAATTTACCACCATGTTTACGTGCATAAAGGTAGTTATAAAGTGCAGTACGTACACCACCGATGTGCATATTACCCGTAGGGCTTGGTGCAAAACGCGTTACGACTGGTTTGGAAGCATTGTTGTTGTCTGACATCATAAGACTATACTATACCACAAAACGCAGAATTTTACGAGTAAAGACAACATATATGGAATGTAGTATAATGTGTACATGATTGAAAATAACTTTAACAAACCAGTCAAAAATTTAGATAATAATACTTCTGAAAACAAAAATGAAGGCGCTGTGGAAAGAGACTGGGCAAACTTGTCCAGTAAAGATTTGATGGATCTACTAGAAAAACTTGAAAGTTTTGAAGATGATGAAGAAAATCTAAAACAAATACCTGAATTAATTGTGGAAGGTAAACTAGAAAAAGATACATTTGCAGCATTAATGATATACAAAGCACCGGTATATATTATCGCTAACAAAGACAGCGCAAATAAAATAATAAATTTCCTTTCTGAATTAAACGCAAAATTGAAAAACGACACATTAAAAAGCACTATTGAACATTTAATAAGTGAATCTGAGTACCTTGTAACATCAAGCGAAATTTCAGAAAAAGCATTCAAAGATTTGGAAGACTCAGTAACAAAAGATGACACAGAGACAGATTTTGAAAACTTAAAGAATAAAATAGATACACAACACAATGCAACACAAGCAAACATGCTACGTTTTACTGCAGGAAGACTATTTATGGAAAAAGTTTCCAAAACATATGATGCGTTATGGAAAGAATATTTAGAAACAAAAGAATACACACCAAAATCTTACATTAAATAAAAAAAGCCCGATTGAATCAATCGGGCTTTTTAGTGAAACTATTTTTATGACATATTTATTATTGCTTTTAAACATCTTGATTCCGCAAATACGAAACATACCTACAGAGTAGACACTTTTTTAATCAAGGTTTTTCCTTTTAAGAAATACCTAGCCAAAAAATAATACGCGATACCTACCGCAAGTGGTAAGTAACTGTAAAATTTATCGTTTAAGTATAGGTGACGCGTTGTTACACCTTGGTATGTTGCAATAATATACAACACTGTGTTTCCAACACTAATCATTCCAGTAAAACTACCTGTCGCATTCATAAGAATATATGCAAAAGTTCTTTTAGGCCCATGCTCGATTTCAGAAATTTCAGTGTTTGCTACACGGGCCAATTCAATGGTACCGAATGCAAATAATGACAACATAGATACAACGGTAATACCGTCGAGGATTTTGGCGTAGGCAGCGTTCTGTATTAACAGAGAACTGATTCCACACACAACAATAAGTGTAATTGTTACGAATAAAAATTTTCCTTTCATTTTTTGGGGTTAGTTAAATAATTAAAAAACTTGTTAATTGAACTATATTATAGCATATTTGTATGCCATTTGTCAATACTAATATACCCAGCATTTGCTGAGTATTTTTACGTATGTCTATACCCTATTCATGCATATCAGCAACTTCGTATACTGCACGGGCGATTATTGATGCAGCGTCGGTTTTAGCAAACTTGGATGCAGATGCAGCCATGGCGTCGTATTTATTTTTATCTTCAATTATTTCATCTATAGCATGTATTAGCTCTACTGGGTGTAAGTTGTTTTCTTCTAAGACAATACATGCGCCAGCACGAGCATAGTTGTAGGCGTTTTTACGTTGATGGTCGCCGTTTGAAACACTGATCGGTATTATAACTGACGGCAAACCCCAAGTAGCTATTTCAAATATTGTAGACCCAGCACGAGACACAACAATATTTGCTGCCCCAGCGGCCATTTTCATACCAAGGACTTCTAAGTATGCGATAGGTTTGTAACGGTTTTTATGTTCACTGTCTTTTAAAACAACGCCGGAAGTACCTTTGACTTCGTCAAAATTCTTCACACCAACTTGGTGAACTATTTGGTATTTCTTAACTAGTTCTGGTAATGCCTGCACAACGCAGTCGTTTATAATAGTTGCACCCTGTGAACCACCCGTAATAAATATAACTGGGGTATGTGCCTCTAGGCCCAGATATTCGCGCGCACCATTTAATGTGGGTTTGGTTATAGTGCTACGCATTGGTTGCCCGGTCCACGCAACACGCGTGCCTGATGGGTCTAAAATTTCAGCCACATCAGGGTAAGATATTGCGATGCGTTCTGCAAATTTGGCAGACCATTTAGTAACACGGCCCGGGGCTGAATCTGATTCGTGTATAACTACTGGTATACGCAGTATACGCGCTGCCATCAATGCTGGAAAACTTGCATAGCAACCTTTACTAAACACAACATCAGGATAGATCAAAAACATTTTCCATAAAGCTATCAAAACACCTGAAATTGTTTTGAACATATCAAAAAAGTTTTGAATCGAAAAATAAATACGCATCTTACCTGCTGGAACTTCCACATACTGCAAACCAACTTCGTCTAATACAAGTTGGTTGTACGGGCTGTTAGACATATAATACATTTTTACATCGACGAGTTTTTCTGCGTCGACGATTTCGCGTAGTTTTTCAGCCACTGCAATTATAGGGTAAAAATGCCCTCCTGATCCTCCACCGGTAAATAAAATCTTCATTAGTGTATTATACCGCCTTCTTTTGAAAACGTGAAATGTTCAAAATTATACCAACCAATGCTAGAGAAAACGCTAGAGACGTGCCACCTTGACTGATAAATACCAACGGCACACCCGTAAGTGGAAACAAACCAAGTATAGAAGCAATATTTAAAAATGACTGTGCTGTAAGCATTATAACGGCACCTGCAACAAAAAGCTGAGAAAATGTATCTGGAGCATTACGTGCTATACGTAAACCACGCAAGAAAAATGCAATATAAAGTAAAACAACAAGGGTGCAACCAACAAAACCAATTTCTTCACCCATAACAGCAAATATAGAATCACCTTGAGGTTCGGGCAAATAAACAAACTTTTGTACGCTTTGGCCATAACCACGTCCGAATACACCACCCGACCCCACTGCTATCAAACCTTGTTGCAACTGATACGACGAACCAGATGGGTCACGTGATGGATCAAGGAACGTAAATAAACGATCTTTTAAATATGGTTTGTAAAGTAGTAATGCACCCAAACCTAAAATCAAAATACCCATAGTCAGAAAAAGTTGTTTCCACGGTACACCAGCTATCAATAGCATACCTAATGCCGCCGCGGCCATAAGCATAAAGCTTTTAGTGTCTGGCTGTCGAAACAAAACCAAAGCAACTATACCTAACATAAACACCAAAGGTATAATACCAAATTTCAAACCATTCACTTTATCCTTAACCCAAGACAACCAGCCCGCAAAATACATTATGAAAGCAATCTTTAAAAGTTCTGCAGGTTGAAAAGAAACAGGTCCGAGAGATATCCAACGCGTTGCCCCACCATGACGCATACCAAGCCCAGGTACAAAAACTAGTGCGGTAATAATAATGGATGCTAAAAATAAATAAAAAGAATATTTACGCCACCACAGATATGGAACTTTTAGTGCACCTATTAACAAGACACTGCCCCCAAATACACCTAAGGCAAACTGACTAAATAAAACATTCCAAAACTTACCCTGAGATTTAGCAAATACTCCAAAAGCTGCCGACACAAAGAAAAACAAACCCAACACCACAAGCGCAATGACGATACCAAAAAATATTTTATCGAAAGGTTTGTTTTTTGTATTCATGTATCTAATTTTGCAAAATCATGTCGTGTAATGTATATATTTACACAACTTAACTCATTAATGTAATAATAGTACCAATAGCCGCGGCAAATATAGACATAATCCAGTAACGCATAGTTACAGCTGGACGCGACCAACCCAAGGCTTCGAAATGGTGGTGTATAGGTGCCACACGGAATATACGTCTTTTATTAAAATATTTATAAGACATCATTTGAGCAAAAGAAGAAAAAGCTGTCATAGCTAAAGGAAAACCAATTATCAAGAAAGGTAGAACAGCGTCAGTTAAAAATGCTATTACGGATAATGTTACAGTTAAGCCCACCATGCCTGTTTCACCCATATAGAATTTTGCTGGTGGCACATTGAACCATAAAAACACTAGAACTGAACCACCCACCACAGCAGAAAATGCTGCTAGGTCGACTTGGTTATGGAAATATGCAATAACTGCATAAGCAAAAAATATTGGTACCATTACACCACCAGCTAAGCCGTCAATACCATCTATGACTGAAGAAGAAAATATTGCCAAAGTAACCATTATAAAAAATGGTATAAACAGCAATCCCATATTCAAAGTACCAGCAAATGGAATGTGTATTCCTGTAATTCCAAGCTTAAACACAAACCACAAGCTAACTAATAAACTAATAAATATTATCAAACCAATTTTTATTCTTCTGTTTGAAATAGCGTCGTTAGCATAACTGCCAGTGCCATATATTTGAACAAGGTCATCGAGCAAGCCTAAGATAGAAGAAAAAATTAACACAGCAAATGGAACAAGGGTTTGATTACGAGAAAGAAAACTAAGTTTATCTAATGTTACAGAAGACGTAACTAAGGACAAAACATACAAACCAAGTATAACAATACTAATAGAAGCCCATATAACAATACCGCCAACACGAGGTGTAGAAAGTTCCCCTTTTTCGTTATGTAGTTCACGAAAAGTGTTGTTTGTTATTGTTTGGTCAGCAATATCAGATCGACTTTTACGTTTCCAAAGTCTTTGTTTTATAAAAAAACGTATAAGAGGGGGTGTAATAACAAACCCTGTTATAAAGGCAAGTACAACTGGTAATAAAATTTTGACTGCATTGGTAACCATATATTTAGTGTTAGTATTAAGTATAAGTATTTAATTTATTTCAGAATCTATATTGTCTGTGTTTGATTCCATTTGTTCTGCAACTATGCCTCGTAATTTTGCTTCGATACTTTCGTGGTCTGGCAAATTATCTACATTTTCGATTCCCATATATGTTAGCAACTGTGCGGTTGGTTCATATATGAAAGATCGGTTGTCTGACGGATTTGTTTTCTTTTCTATTAGACCACGCATGGTTAGTGTACGTAATATAAAACTAGACTGCACACCACGAATAAAGTCTATATCTGGCCGGGATGCGTGTTTTTTGTATAAAATTATAGCTAATGTTTCGAGAGCTGCTTTAGATAATTCTTTTTGGTCAGAATGTTTTTGTTCTGCAGCTATAAATTCGGCAAGTTGTGGGTCTGTACCTAACATGTGTGTGTCGCCAGCACTGACTAGAACAAGTCCACTACCTGACAAAAAATTTTTCAGCTCTTCTGCCACAGCAGTGAATTCTTCTGTAGAGACACCAATTGATTCTGCTAATGCAGATACTGTTTGTGGGTCGTTTTCTATAAATAATAATGTATTGAGTTTTTGTGCATTTAAAGATAGCATATATTTTACTGGGTTATTATATCATTTATTGCTGAATTTTCCATGACTGGTTCTGCTCGAGAAAAATGCATATCGTCAAAAGTGTTGTGCTGTACTACAGACAATATACCATTACGCACCATTTCTAATAATGCCAAGAAAGAAACTATGGCATGAACTTTTTCAGTCTTTGTTTTTGGTGTACCGGTTAAACTACGAAAAGACATTGTCATTTCATTTTGTATACGTTCAGTTAAACTATTCATTACTTCTTCGATAGACATTATACGTTCTGCTTTGACTTGGGGTAAAACTTCTTTTTTGGGTACACTAGCAATAACCCCGCCTAATAATGCATGCAAATTAGCCACTGTTATACCAGGGTCGGGTGTAAAAATAATTACTTTTTTAATACGCCCACTAGCACCTGGTCGAATAAAATATGGCGACTTTAACATACTACGCACATGCACACTACCTTCGCGCGCAGCTTGGTAACGACGTAGTCTATCTTCTAGATCGACAATGCTTTCTTTTTCTTCTGTCGTCAAAG
>CAYWWG010000023.1:0-11108 GCA_964461985.1 uncultured Candidatus Saccharibacteria bacterium | reverse complement strand
TCCCACAACTGATCTTCTATGCCAAAATCTTTCTTCATATATAACCTACTACCCTCTACTCCCGGAAAAAACAGCACGCTTGAACAACAAGTTGGTAATGGATCAGGATCTTTTACAGGAGGTGGATTATCATCATTATCATTAGGTAATACTTCACTAGTTAACCACGGGGTAATTATTGTTTCACTACCATAGTATATCTGGACACCCAGACCAGACGGATTCATATCTGAAAGTGGTCCGCTCGGGTCACCATAGTAATTGGCACCTACAGTATACGGGCCAACAAAACCATTGTTACCAAAAGATACACCAACAGCAGTCATATTTTTAAATGTATTATTTTCTACCAAATAACCAGAATTCACCAACCCTTGTGCAGATGTATATTGAAATATACCACCCCATGTAGACCAATCATCGAAATAATTGTACTCAATATGTATAGTACTTGAATAAGAACTTAAGTCTGTTTGATTGCCATTGGTTCCATAAGTATTTGTTATACCCATTCGACCGTGCCGAAAATACGAATTCCTTACATCTAATACACCATACTGCTCAGCAGCAATACCACTATTTACATTTTCAAAAACACCATGGTTTATATAAGTCTTACCACCTTGCCATTCACTAATACAAACATTCATCATGGCGCAAGACAACCAACTTGCATGTAATTCACCATTTAATTTTATTATAAATCCTGCACCATCTGGTACTGTTATTCCTTCTGGGCCAGTCATGTGTACTGGGTCGTTCTTTGTGCCATTTATTAAAACAATTCCACCCTCTACTGTAATACGGGAATTAAACACAATACTTACCCCATGCTCTACTGTCAGTTTGCCAGCAACTATTACAACATCAGGACCTATAATATATGGACTACCAGACTTATTCCATGTTGTATCTGCATTAATAGTTACATTTTCAATCTTTGTACCCAAAGATTCTGGTGGTGTAGATGGTGGAACAATATCAACCGTGTATTTGACAGTCTTATCACCTAATGTAACTGTCAGTATTTGACCACTTACTGCCACAGAACTATCAAACCCTGTTATATCTGCATCTGTTATTATCTCTTTCTTTGTACTACCATCACTATAAGTACCATAAACGACTAATCCATTTATATCTAATGAATCGCCTACGTTATAAATCAATTTACTTGCCGGAGCATTAATAGCAATACTAGAAAGTGTAGGTGGAATATATAATTCAGATACAACACCAATACTCACAGGTAAATTTAGTCCGACAATATTTCCAGTGCTAGATAAAAGAATATCTGAACTACCAATAGAGGTAATTGCTGTTGGTCGTATGCGCACTGAATTCCAAGTTAAAGTATTCCGAGCCGAAGTACTTTGTGATGTGATTGTAAAATAAATTGCACCTACTGTTGTAACAGTCGGTGCAATTGTACCTGACGGTAAATGATTAATATTTGTTGACGGATTACTTGTATTACTAGTAACAGTAACTGTAGCTGGGTTTGCTGTATCAAATTCAAAACCTATGGGGGCTGTTAAGGTAATGGTTCCAGATTTAATATTACCAATAGACCCTTCTGCAATAGACAGCCCAGTAAAATTAGTAAAATCACCACTACCACCAACACCTGCCATACTATCTGGTATATCCACATCACCTGACAATTTGGTCAAGGTTACACCAGTAGTGGCAAAAGAAATAAACGGAAAAACACACAAGACGATACACAAAGACACAACGATACCTTTACATATTCGCATATATATTATTTTTTACTCTGCTATAAAAACATTATCTAACGATATTCAAAAATCGTCCAGAAAATTTTTAAATACCTGTGGATAATTTAGGGGTTGGACCCCTAAATTATCCACAGGTATATCATTTATGGCAACAGATCATCTTCTTGCAGTGAAGTTTTCCCTCTTTCCAATCTAATAATATCAATAATTTCTAAACATTCTTTTCTAAAATTTTCTGAGCTCCCATAGAATTTTAATAACTCTTCGGCTTCCTTTTTAGAAATAATATCAAAATTCATCGAATCATATTCTACACTACTAGTTTTAACCAAATGTTTCTTGTATTCAGGTATATCATGAACCAAATCATTCATATTCGCATAAGGGCGTATTTTTATTAAATATTGTTCATTATCAACAACACAAGACTTAAATCTACCTTGAAATAAAGCACCACTTCTCTCATGTGTTTGATTAAAGTAAGTTGTATATCCACCCAACAACCTTTTAGCAAACTCGGAAACACCACCATCAACTTCCTGTTTTAATATAAAATGAAAATGATTCGGAAGAAAAGAAAAATTAACAATTGAAACAAGAGGTTTGTTGTTTTCATTATTAAAATCTCCTAAACTTTCGACTTTAAGACGATCAGAATCTGATTTATCTTTTAGTCGACCCTGTATACTACCTATTGGTCTAATTGTATTAAATTCTTTAACACTCAACGCAAAACGCTCAAGATCATCTTTGCTCATAAAGATATCTCTTTTATCTACACCTCTATTATAAATATGATAATACTCACCCGTTACCCATGGATGCTTTCTCATAAAAATATTATACAATAAATTATATTTTTTAGGGGTTGGACCCATAAGTTATCCACAGGTAAACTATTTTGTTGTTTTATTACCAGAGGCGGTTTCGGTGGGTGCGTCGAACAAGTTAGCTAAGGTTTTACCCTTTTGATCAGATATGTAATACAAAGTAATAAGACCAATGCCTATAATAGCTGAAAACCCAATTATTTTAGCTAATGCACTGGCTTTAAATTTCATAAGTTTATTATACCACAAATGCATAGATATTATAAAATAACTGCCAAACTCCAATTACTAGGGGTCCAACCCCTGATTTATCCACAGGTTTGTTAAGTAAAGACATTTTCAGAAATATAAAAACCCTTATATTTTAAGGGTTTTTATATTTCTATAGGGGTTGGACCGCTAAGTTATCCACAGATATTAGTCTTGAATAAGGATTGTGGCTACGTTTTGTTGCATGTTGCAATCTACATAAAATGTTTCTGGAGTTTTGTTACTTGCTAGTTTAACAAGAACAAAGCCATATGGATCTACTGAATATTTACCTCCTATAGTAACTGAACGAGACTGCTCAGAACGGTTATCTATCATAATAGTTGTACCATTTTTAAAGGTTGAAATTCGTGGAGTTGCTATACATAAATCTGTAGAACCAAGCTGTATGCGAGAGTCTTTATATGTAGCTAAAGCTTGTTCATACGACATAGAAACGGCAGAACCAACAACGGAAGCCTTTTTAACAGGCTTTGTACTAGTTGTTGGAACATTGCCATCTAGAACTGTTTCATCTACAGCCACAGGTGCGGTGTTTGCAACCGGCCGTGTTTTGTTTTTACTAAAAGCAATAATACATATAACGATAATTATAATAACACCAATGGCAATAAGGATATTTTTCTTATTGGTCTGTATAATATTTTTTATTTTTTCCATTTGCGCAGTATAGCACAATCTATAAATTTTGCACCTGTTTTAACTAATATACACCGGTCGCGCATCATAGGCATTACGCAACACAATTAATAAGGTAATCTCCTGTGGATAACTTAGGGGTTGGACCGCTAAGTTATCCACATGCGATATAAACACAAAAAACCACCCCGAAGGGTGGTTTTTTGCCGATAGAAGATCTCCATTAAGGTGATCAGTACCGAATCGATTTTAAGTTTCGAGAAAACTTACTCAGACTTAGAACTCAAATTATCTTGAAAGAGTTTGAGAATCTGTTGGAAGTGTCTTCACTAGGAAGCCATTACTCCAGTCTAGAGTT
This sequence comes from uncultured Candidatus Saccharibacteria bacterium, assembly GCA_964461985.1. Classification (GTDB taxonomy): domain Bacteria; phylum Patescibacteriota; class Minisyncoccia; order Phycocordibacterales; family UBA9973; genus MFUC01. The sequence continues at coordinate 7,269 of CAYWWG010000023.1, read as the reverse complement.
GTTGTGTCATGACTTGAAGCTGAAACATCTGTCCATGTGAATGAAGATGTTGTTGCAGCAACAGTAGCATAAGCAGCAGGGGCTACATAACTTGAAGGTTGAGCAATACTTACGTTTAGATTGTCACCTGTAGCTGGTGAACCTGCTACAACGACTTTCAATACATAAGTCTTAGAACCAGATATTTGTTGTTCGTTTGTTGCAACGAATTCAATTGTACCTGATGTTCCGTTATCAGCTTCTACACTTCCAGTAAATGTTGCAGCACCCGCAATTTGTGTATTTGTAGTTGCATCCCATAGTGTAGGAGTTGCAAGAGTATCAGTTCCACTTATTGAACGAGTTACTGTGAAGATCATCTTCTTCCAACCAATTGTTCCGCCATTTGAAGATACTGTAAACTTAGATACTGTTTGAGTACCAGTGTTTAGGTATGAAGATGGAAGAGAAACATTTGTAATTGTTGGTGTAGCAGCATATACATATATTGCATTACCTGAAGCACTACCTGTACCAGCAGCTGATGTACCAGCGGCATTACGAGCAGTGAAGCCTGTAATAGCTGTTGTAATTGCTGAACCTGATGTACCTGCACCTACTCCTACTGAAGAAAGTGCTAGTTCAACATCTAGGTATTTAGATGTACCAGCAGTTACAGGGTATGATAGACCACTCCATGTGATTGAAGTTGCACCTGGTTTAGATGTACCAACAATAGCACCTGTGTCATGATCTTTCAATGTAACTGTATTAACAGCACTAGCATTTGAAACAGTAACAACCATATCTGTAACAGTATATGAATCTGTAACTGCAGCAATTTTAGCTGTTAATGTTTTTACTGAACCTGTGTTTGCAGGAATTATTGCTGATGAAGCTGTTGAAGCATCAAGAGACATAGTTACTGAACCTGTAGCACCAGTTATTGTTTGACCTGTAAATCCAGCGTCTAATACTGTGTCAGCTACACTATCAGCGTAAACTGTAATTCCTGAATTTGCTGTTGTACCAGCAACTGCAAGAGTTGTGATAATAGCATTTGTACTTACTGTTGAAGCAAGAGTTGCGTAAACATCAATTTGCATTGTTTCGTTTACACCAAGAGTCTTGTTAATTGACCAACTGTTTCCGTTAAGAATAGTTGAACTAACTGTACCCTTGATTGGTGATTGTACACCACCATAAACTACGTATAGATCTGTAAGATCTGTAGCTTCTGTAACAGTACTACCAGCAGTGAAACCTACATATATTGTATTTAGGTTTACAGCTTCTGCTGAGTTACCAGAAAGTTGGTAAGAACCAATCTTGTATGCTGAAGTTGGAACTGCAACGTTACGGTTAGCGTAACTTGAAGTCTTAGCAATAGAGATTGAACCTGAAGTAATTGTTAGGTTGTTTCCTAGAGTGTTTGTTGCTGAAGGAGCACTAACTGTACCAAGTGATGTTTGAGGTACTGCATTGTTTGTAACTTTTACAAGTAATGCTTGAAGTGTTGTTACTGTACCATCTGAAATATCATCACCACTTGTAGTATTAGAATCAATCATGTCTCCACGGATTTCTACTACAGCTGGTGTACCTGGATATACTACGAAGTTTGTAGTAAATGATGTACCTGCATCAGCAGCATATGAAGCAGCAGCAGCAACGTTTGTTGTACTACCAACTTGTGAACCATTTACCATTACGCGTACATTTCTGATTGTAACGTTTCCTGGTGTACCGTTTGTTATCATACCAACACCCAGTGTTTCAACTTTTACAGCTTCACCGTATGCTGTGAATGTGTATTTAGCTAGTGATTGATCTGTAGCACCAACAACAAGATTTGTTGAAGCTGAATCATTAGCACGTACAACAGTCATAGTACCAGAGTTAACAGTAAATGCTGCTGGACCAAATGGGAATGTACCAGTTGTTGCACCATTAGCATTGTATTGTGTATCAGTTGTTTTAAGGTCATATGCTCCACGTAGAGACATTTGAACTGTTCTTGATGCACCACCAATAACATCTGCTGTTACTTTCAAAGTGCGAGCACCTGTCTTAAGTACAACACTTGGAGTAAATGTAACATAGCCATTTGAATCTAGAGAAGCAACAGCTGAACCAGCCATTACTCCGTCTACATAAAGCTTGAAGTTACGAATATCTCCTGAAGAAATTGAACCTATTTGACGAAGTGCAAGACTCTTAAATATTGCATCACGTGTAGAGATTGTAGCTGTACCTTGCCATACAACTATGTCATTACCAGCATCAGTGTTACCTGAACCAGTAGCTGAAGTCATAGCAGCAGCAGCAAGAGTTGCTGTAGCGCCGTACATTTGGTTACCAGCAACACTTACTGAAGTAGCTACGCCACCTGAAGTAAAGCTTGTTAGTGTGAAACCAATACTGTAATCAGCAGCAGCAGCATCAGCAACAACTGATATTGTCTTTGTACCGTTTACATTAAATATTCCATTGATACTATTAAATGTAATAGTATTGTCTGAACTAATTGATGCACCGTCTGTTAGACGAGTGTTACCATCATACAAGTACACATTTGAAACAGTTGAACTTGATGAAACACCTGTTCTCATCAATTTAACTGAAGTTACTGAACCGTTACCTGTAAATGCAAATTTTGCAAATACGATACCAGATGCAGTAGAAATGTATGAACCTGAAGCAGGAGTATCTGAAGAAAGTGAAACTTTTACAGGACCTGTTTGATTGTTATCGTTGTTATTATTGTTGTTGTTAGAACCACAACCTGCTGCTATAGCAGCACGTGTAGCTGGGCCTGTTTGACCAACTTGGGCAATACCCATTTTCTTTTGGAAAGCCATAACAGCTTTCTTTGTTGCTGGACCAAAGTATGTAGATTCGTTACCTGCTGAACCTACGCCTGAAGCAGCAACCATTGTGTCAGCTGAACATCCGTTTAGGAATTGTTGAAGTTCCTTAACTTGTGCTCCGCGTGAACCAAGCTTAAGTGTACTTGTGATAGCAGCACTAGCTACAGAACCAACCAAGGTTGCTGCAACAAGTGATACACCTACAAGTGCTTTCATTGTTTTAAGATTTAACATATTAAATAAATTGAGACCACATAACATATGTACTATATATTATGTAGCGGCTGTGTTTGTACTTCGACAAAAGTACACACGAGCCTTACTATCTGCCGTGTCGACATGGCCGAACACGGACGGAAGGATTGTTAACTAGATCAAAATACCGATATCGGCATCATGCCGGTATTTCTCTATTCTGTTATCAAAGTTCGATCCGTCTTCGGAACTGTGTATATATGGTCGATAGTCCACCTATAAACAGTATTTTAATAATATCATTTGGTATACGTATATGCAAGCATAAACAACAATCTGTGGACCAGCCCCAGTGTTGTCAAACCGGCGATATTGTATGCCTTATGGTATGTACATTTTTGACCAGGCCACCCCATATATATAGACTGGTAGGTCGATAATGATGACGTTTATAAGACCCTAATATTACAACAAACCGACACCTCAGTTTATAGTTTATAGTTAACAGTTTACAGGGTTTTTGAGACTAAGAGACAGTATATTTTGACCATCTTTTTTCGCCGATTTTCTTAAGGACACCTGAAGAAACCATGTCAGCAAGTTCACGTTGAATTGTCTTTTCACTGACATTCGGAAAAGCATGAGTTATGTCCTTTATCATTACAGAACCTTCACCTGTATTGCTATTTTTACGTCCACGAATCATGTCCATTATCTTAGCTTTTCTGTCTTCATGTTTTTCATGATTAGAGACATATCCCCCTCGGTTTATTTGTCCTTTAATGTCCGTTAGACTGAATGGAATATGTTTCGAAAAAACAGGCTGTTTGTTTTTAGAATATGTACTTGAGATATTGCTTGGACTGAAACTTGTCGGTTTATTTGTAGTTGTTGGATTCGGTAAATGATCGGCAAAAAGTTGATCCGGAAAATGTATATTACTTAATAAACTATCTTCTAAAGTAGTCTGGTGTATGTATGTTTGAATATACTTTTGGAGGAGAGATATTTCAGTATCGAGTATGGTCGAATTCATGCGAGAAATGAAACCTAGGTCGCGAGCAATATGTATCAAGTCTGTAACTAAACTAAATTTTTCATGGACATCGTTTAGTAAGGTTTTATGGTCGATATTTGAAAGGTGTCTGATTGAGTTTACGTCTTTAAGAATAGAAATTGAACTTGTCCGTAATTCGTGACGTATAGGGTCGTTGACCTTTATATATTCAGTAACCATGTATATAGCAGTTACTATATTTTTTGTCTTTTTGGTAATTGGGGTTATGTTGTCCATGATACTCTAGATATGTCTTATAAAAATATTTCGGCCATTCGTGCGTCCATTATATACTCATAAGGACATTTGTAAAGTACACTGTTGGCACAGCAATCATGTAGCATAATTGTCCATTGAAGCGCGACCAAAAACCTTGTGTTATAACAATATTTTGGTAGACAATATATGTGTACTTGGTAAAATATAAGAACAACAATGCGTCGACCATCAATGGACACCGGTCGACGTGATTTTTGCGAAAATCAAATATGTCAAAAGAAACTAAGAAAAATAACAGTAAGAAGCAATCTGAAATAGAGGTAAAACCTTCACGTTTAAAAGATGCAACCAGGCATGGCATATATGCAGTTATTTACTTTATAGTTTGTTTATTATTACTATTAGCAGCTATTGGTAAAGCTGGTGTAGCCGGTGATGTTATATTCAAAGCTTTCTTTAGTTTGTTTGGTTATGGATATTATTTGTTACCTGTAGTTTCGGGCATGTTAGGTGTTTCGTATATACGTTCGACCATACCAGAACTACCACTACTACACACCATATCGGGCGGAGTACTACTGCTGTCTGCACTAGGTACGATGGAGATTTTTGGCGGTGCAACAAACCGCATTGGTGGACTTTTTGGACACTGGATTGCATTACCATTTGTCGCTCTTTTTGACACCACAGTTGCGGTAATTATTATGTTAGGCTTGGTGTTGATATCTAGTTTTATATTGTTCGATTACAGACCAAGTATTGGCACCATTACGGCCCGTATTGCTGCACTATTTAAAAAGAAAGAAACTGTTTTCGACCCAAACCGCGAACCTACTATAACTGACGGATCTGTATCTACAGAAGAAATCAAAGACACTCAAAACGAACAAGAAGAAGAAAAGAAAACGACACAAAAGAAGACAAAAGAAATAATGGCAGAAGAGGAAATGGTTATTAATAAAAAGCCATTCAAGACCCACAACTATGATGCCCCACCGTTGGCACTATTAGAACCCGACAGTGGCAAAGCTAATGTTGGTGACGTTAAAGCAAATGCAAACATTATTAAACGCACACTACTGAACTTTGGTATCGAAGTTGAAATGGATGAAGTTACAACCGGACCAACATTTACTCAGTACGCCTTAAAACCAGCGGCGGGTGTAAAACTTTCTCGGATTGCTGGACTACAGTCCGACTTGGCGCTGGCACTAGCTGCCCACCCTGTTCGTATCGAAGCCCCAATACCTGGCAAGTCACTGGTAGGTATCGAAATACCAAACAAGACCAAGGCCACTGTCGGACTAGGTTCATTGATGGCAGATGAGAGGTTTAAGAATGCATCAAAGCCACTAACGGTGGCACTAGGCCGCGACGTTGCTGGACGACCACACTTTGTAAACTTGGCAAAGGCACCACATGCACTGATAGCGGGTACAACAGGTTCTGGTAAATCAGTAACTATCCATGCGATTATCAACTCGTTAATATACCGCAACGGACCTGAAGATTTGAAGATGATATTCGTAGACCCTAAGCGTGTAGAACTAACTCTGTACAACAACATACCCCACCTACTGACACCTGTTATCACAGATGCAAAGAAAGCCATATTAGCCCTAAAATGGGCAGCCAAGGAAATGGATCGACGTTACGACCTACTACAAGCTGAAAGTGTACGCGACATTGAAAGTTATCATGCAAACATTTCTGGAAATAAAAATAACAAGGGTGATGACGGAGAAAGAATGCCTTACATTGTTATTATCATCGATGAATTAGCCGACATAATGCAGGCATACCCACGAGAACTGGAAGCTGGTATAGTACGCCTGGCACAAATGTCACGTGCTGTTGGTATACACCTTATACTATCCACTCAACGTCCTGAAGTGCAAATTATTACTGGTCTGATCAAGGCAAACGTACCAACACGTATTGCATTACGCGTACCAACACAAATGGATTCACGTACTATATTAGACACATCTGGTGCAGAAAAACTGTTAGGTCAAGGTGACATGCTGTATTCAGGTGGCGAAGGACAACCTTCCCGCTTACAGTCGGCATACATATCTGAACAAGAAGTTAAAAAAGTTGTTAGTTATTTGAAAGATGCATATAAAGAAGAGCTATTAGACACAATAGAACTTTCCGGCACGCCAACAATGGATAAAACCATTTTCGATTCAACATTAGATGGCGAAAAAAGTGGTGAAGACGACGACCTGTATGAACAAGCACGCCAAATAGTTATTGAAACACGCAAAGCTTCAACTTCTTTCCTGCAACGTAAACTAGGTATTGGTTACGCACGTGCTGCCAGACTAATAGACATATTAGAGGAACGTGGTGTTGTAGGGCCAGGCAATGGTGCCAAACCACGTGATGTATTAGAAGGCGGGGTCGTAAGAGATGAAGCAGGTGCTAATAATATAGATATGATATAATATGACTACCTATATGCAACGAAATTATAAGACAATGATACGTAATACTGCAATGTGTTTGTTTGCATTTACTATTATCAGTTATGGCATATACAGGTTCTACCCGTATATGCGTGGAGTAGAACTTTCTGTAAACAACATACATGCCGGTGACACAATAACAACACCTACCCTAACATTGACGGGCACAGCAGCACGAGCGCATACATTAGAAATAAATAACCAACCGATAAACATCGACAAGCAAGGCAATTTTAGCGAACCAATACTACTGCCCGATGGTTACAACATTGTAACTGTTGCTGCGCGAGATGCCTTTGGAAAAACTTCTACAGAGGTGTATCATATAGTGGTGCGCGACGCAGCTAAAAGTACCGTCGGATTTACAGATAAAGAAAAAACATTTACTATTTTAGACTAAAACAATATTATGGCTATCACAAAAAAAGTTAAAGTAGCAAAAAGTGAACTCGGTAGTGTAAACATCGAAGACACAATA
>CAYWWG010000022.1:0-12269 GCA_964461985.1 uncultured Candidatus Saccharibacteria bacterium | reverse complement strand
CTTCGCAACGCCCACTCCTTGTCTTCTTCAAAACCATTTAGTTCGTTTAAGGTGCGCTCGGTAGGAATCGAACCTACGACCCTCTGCTTAAAAGGCAGGTGCTCTACCGACTGAGCTACGAGCGCGTGTATTCTTTCAACGTAAGCACTACAACTTAACTACGAGGGTGTAGTACTATACTAGACAAAAATAGCATAAAAAGAATTCAGAGTCAAACCGCACTTTCTAAATTCTTTTTGTTTTGTTACTATTGCAACATGAATAAAAATCCAATACTTATCATAGAAAACGTACGCAGTAGCCACAATGTAGGGTCGCTTTTTCGTACGGCTGATGCAGTAGGGGTGGGTTATATTTACTTGGTGGGGTATACACCAGCGCCTGTAGATAAATTTGGTAAAGTAAATTCTGATATTGCAAAATCTGCTTTAGGTGGTGAAAAAACTATACCCTGGAAAAAAGCTACATCATCTACTGTCTTGATTAAAAAATTACAAAAAGACAATTGTGTAGTTGTGGCTATCGAGCAATCAGTAAATGCGATAGATTACAAAAAAGTTTCTGCTTTATTAAAATCTAAGTACAAAGGTAAACAAATTGTATTTGTATTAGGTAATGAAGTTGATGGTGTTTCTAAAAAAACATTGGGCTTAGTAGATGTTATAGCTGAAATACCAATGTCAGGAAACAAAGAATCTTTAAATGTATCTGTAGCAGGGGGTATAGCTATGTTTAGAATTCTAGGTAAATAAATTTCCTACATTTTAATTGTAGGAAATTTATACTAATACTAAATACTTATACTAAAAACTAATTCCGTGTTGGCCCGTAAGTTTGTACAGGTTCGTTTGGTGCTAATGGTTTTATAAATGGTTTATTACTATCATATCTTTGCACACCACCGGTTATAAACCATAATATCCACAATATAAATAATATACCTAAAAACCAACCGAGGTCGTTTACTAAAGGTTTTGGAGATTCTTTTTTATCTTCAGCCATAATGTACTAATTATACAGGACTTGGTGTTTATTGCAAAAATGGGCACTTCTACCTGCCGTTATGGTTTTTATTATTGTGCCACCACAACCATTTTTGCTACATTTTTCTTTGTTCTTTCTATAAGCGTTGTGTTTGTTTTGAAATTCACCCCTTTTACCATCTACATTGCGGTAGTCGCTCATCGAGTCACCACCAAAGTCTATACCTTTTTCTAGGACGATCTTCATTTCTTTATAAAGTTTTTTTAATTCTTTTTCTGGTATTTTAGATATTAAAGAAAGCGGGTGTATGCCAGACGCCCAAAGCATTTCGTCAGAATATATGTTGCCTATACCAGCAATAACTTTTGGGTCCATAAGTGTAATTTTAATCTTACCGTTTTTCTTTTTTAGTAAAGTTGATTTAAATTTTTCAAAAGTAAAACTAGCATCTAAAGGCTCGGGCCCAGTGTTTTTTAAATGTACACTTTCATGGGCTTCTTTTGTTGTAACTAATGTTATTTTTCCGAACTTGCGGGAATCACAAAAAACCATGTGTTTATTGTTCGATAAAGAAAAAACAAAATGTATAAACCTGTTATAAGGGTCGTGCAAAGCCTTATTCTTTTGGTCTTTATGGGGCACCCACTTTTCAGTTGTTATTTTCTTTTTACTTTCAACTTTATAACTTTTAACTTTTTCATATTGTCCAACCATAATGTGGCCTGTCATTTTTAAGTGCATTAGTATTGTGTAGCCGTTGTTCAAGTTTACCAAAATGTTTTTAGCGCGTCTTTCTACATTTATAATTTTTGTACCAACAACGGTTTTTTCAAAATTTTTAAAAAACTTTTTACTTTTTATTGTATGTAAAAAATCTGGTCTAGAAACCGTGTCTTTGGCTAGGTCTGTCCAGACAGCGGTAATTTTTAAACCAGGCAATATTCTTTGCAGTCCATTTGTAGTTGTTGTAACTTCAGGTAGTTCAGGCATAATTTTTAAATTTATTTGTTTCCTAGTAATTTTAGTGCTTCTGTAACACGGGCACTAGTGTTTTTATCTTTTGGTATTTCTTTTAATGCGTCGCGTGCTTCTCGTTCGTTATATCCAAGAGAAACCAATGCAAGTAATGCATCGTTTTCTGGGCCGGTGTCTTTTGTTGTTTTGCCAGTTATGGGCAGGTTGGTGTCTTTAAGTTCATGGACAATTTTCTCTGCTGTTTTTTTACCAAGGCCTGTTATTCCGTTTAGGTAACTGGCATCACTGTTTATTATTGCAGTTGCTAATGTTTCTACATCTACTACATCTAATATACCAAGCGCTGATTTTGGCCCTATGCCTGAAACTGTTAATAATGTCTCGAACATTTGTAATTCAGGGTAAGTTATAAAACCATATAAATCCAATGATTGTTCCCGTACAGCCAGGTATGTATAGAAAAAAACATCACTAGATTCGGCTGTTTCCGACAGTGTTTTGTTTGTTGTTCGGACTAAATACCCAACACCATTAACATCCACGACCACAGCATGGTCGTTTTTATGCAGTACATTTCCTCGAATACTGGCTATCATGGTGTTATTATAGCAGAACAATGTCTATATAATAAACAACTTGCCCCCACACCTATATTTTTATATTTTCAAACCATATAAATACTTATAAAACATAGTCTGAAAAATATGGGTGCGGGGGCTTGCAAAAAAGCCATTTTGTAGTATAGTTGTCCATATGCCAATAACCAGATCAGCAAAACGTGCGGTACGTGTTTCAACCCGTAAAAAGGCAGTAAACGACCGCAATAAAAAAGCCGTTAAAGAGTCAATAAAAACAGTTGAAAAAACTGTTGCTGCAAAAGGCGACACAAAGAAAATTCTTTCGTCTGCTTTTTCTGCAATCGATAAAGCAGCAAAGCGCGGTGTTATAACTAAAAACACAGCAGCTCGCCGTAAGTCAAGACTTTCACGAATTACAAAAGTTAAATAGTTTTAAAGAAAACCCCGAAAGGGGTTTTTCTGATATAATAAAATTATGCAACCATATTTAGAAGAATATTTTGGCCTTGAGTGCGAACACTGTATTCGTATGCAGGAACTATCTAAAAGACTAGAACAAGTCGAGGGTGTTACCATTGCTCGCTTCGAGGTTTGGCACAATAAAGAAAACATGGCCCGTGTTGAAAAACTAGATAAGGATAATAAGTGTGGAGGCTTACCTTTTTTTATAAATACCAAAACAGGCAAAACTTTATGTGGGGAAGTGTCTTATGAAGATTTGGTTAACTGGTCTAAACCACAATAATTATATGGCATTTAAAATAACAAATATAGTGCGCGACTTGCGTATGAAGCAGTCTTTAACTCAGACACAACTAGCGAAAAAATTAAAAGTTACTAGACAAACTATATTAATGATAGAAAAAGGTAATTATGACCCAGCATTATCTTTAGCTATGCGTATATCAGTGTTTTTCAAAAAACCTATTGAAAAGATTTTTTTTAAATAAATATATAGTGTTATTAACACACTAGATATGGCTTTTTTATGTACATGTGTGCTAACATTATATATATGAAAGAAATGCAAGATAAAAATTATATACCTGTTTCAAAACTCCGTTCGTCAATAGTGGCTGTTGATGTTGTCATCTTTTCAATTATAAATGAAACCCTAAATGTTTTATTAGTTCCAGTTGACAGACCTCCACATTATGTGAACATGCATGGTTTGCCAGGTGGTGTTATTTTGGATAATGAAAATGCAGATCAGTCCGCCAGTCGACACTTAAAAGAAAAGGCTAATATTACAAATATACACATAGAACAGTTATATACTTTCTCAGATGTAAACAGAGATAAAAGAAGTCGTTCCATATCTGTAGCTTATATGGCACTTTTAGGTCCAGATAAATTTCCTTCTAAAATGAAAGATAAAGAAGAATGGGTTCCTGTTACAAAATTACCAAAACTAGCTTTCGATCATAAAGAAATTATTAAAGTTGCGCTTGATCGTTTGAAGGGTAAGTTGTCATATACAAACATCGTTGCAAATTTATTACCGAAGCATTTTACATTGTCAGAATTACAACATATTAACGAAATTATTCTTGGTCATGAAATAGACAAAAGAAATTTTCGAAAAAAGGTTATTGCAAGTGGTGTTGTTAAAGCAACTGGTACATACAAAAAAGCAAGTAAAAGACCTGCCGAATTATACACATTTTAAAGAAATAAAAAATGCTTTCAATAAATTGAAAGCATTTTTGTTATTTTTCGTGTATCATTTTAGAAAGCTCCACTTCACCCAGTGGGTGGTCATTTTTAGAAAGTTTAAAGCTTTCTTTCATGTCAGCCCAAAAATCTTTTTTATATATCCAGTTAATAATCAAAATAATTAAGGCGGCTACACATGCACCTATTAGAGCCATTAACATATCTTTTTGTGCGTCCCAGATGTCGCCTTGACTGCCCAGGAAAGCTAGGACTGATAATGGAAAATGAAATATTTCATTATTTAATAAAGTCTGATATAAAAATTGAGGAATTGGTCAAAAAAATTGAAAATATGTTAGATTAAAAATACTTGCAACTATTTTTCATCTTTGATTTATAAAATTTTCTGCTTCCGTTAAGTCTCCTGGTCCATTAACTGGTTGCCATTTTTTAAAAATAAAACCTTGCAGTGGTTGTTCGTATAAATTTTCGAAAAGTGTTTGAGGTAAACCAAACTCTCCATCCCTTGTTTTTATTGGTTCAAAATCAAAAACTTTATTAGATAATATGTGAAAACCGTTCGAAAAGTAGTCTTCTAACATCAAGCCATCTTCCTTTGTATGTCTTCTAAATCCAGTGACAACACCGCTATTATCTGTATCTATACTTAAATAATTCCATGGCATTTTAGAAAGTGTTATGCCAATGCCTGGTTTTTTTTGTTCTAACGCATTTATGACTTCATCTTTGTGTAATAAGTCGTCGCAATTTGAAACACAAAATAGTTTTTCTTGTAGTACATGATCTTTGGCTAATGTTAGTGCAGACATTGTGCCTTTTGGTGAGTTTTCATTTTGTATTACATAGTAGACGTCATGTCCTTTAAAATTATCCTTAAAATGATTTTGAATTTTATGACCAAGTTCATCATTTATAACAAATATAATATCAGAAATATGTGGTAAATATGACTCTAAAACATGTTCTAGTAAAGGTTTGCCTTTAATGGGTATCAAGCCCTTTGGAACTTCTTTTGTTAATGGTAGGAAGCGCGTTCCTTTTCCTGCGGATAGTACTATTAGTTTCATATCATTTTTTCATTAATTAATTGTAAGTGTCTGCATTCGATTTCTTCGGATAAGTATTGTTTTATGTATGTTGTGGTTGCTTGTGCTGCGTATACTGATCTATGTCTACCACCAGTACATCCAAAATAAATATACAGGTCTTCGTATCTGTCTTTTTTACTTAAATATTCATTAACTGCAATTTTTAATATTTTATTTACTCCTTCTAAATAATTTGGCATTTCGGTTTCTGTTTCTAGGTATAATTTTACATCAGTGTCTAAACCAGTCTGTTCTCGGAATTCTTCAATTTTTCCAGGGTTTTTTATTGGTCTGCAGTCGAATGTGTATTGGAGAGTGTGTGGTGGGTGGTTGTATATTTTTGTGTACAGAAAAGAAAAACTATATATGTGTATCATAATGCTTTATTAATTTATTAGTAATATTTTCAAGTTCAGTCATTTCTGATTTGTAGTTTTCCTTTAATATTTTTAACACATTTTGCATGTTTTTTAAAGCAAAAGGAATACTTTTAATAAAATATGTTTTTTGTTGTTCGATTCCAGCTATGCCGTACGAACCTAGTGACTGTATTAGTCTAATAATTACGATATGGTAAAAATGTCGCATAAACATGTTCTTGTCTACTTTCGTATTTTTTGAAATAAAGTACTCTAATAACTTTGTTTTTGTATCTTCATCATAATTTATTTGCGATTGGTATAGTAATGATGCTATGTCGTAATGTAGCGGACCTTTTCTAGAACTTTGGAAGTCTATTAGTATATATTTTTTATTGTGTACTAGTATGTTTCTAGATTGAAAGTCTCTGTGCATTAGTACATACTGTTTTTTAGGTATTTGTTCAATTTCTTTTATGATCGCGTCTATGTCCCTGCTAAATTTTTTGAAAGAATATTTTATTGGTATGTGTTTTAGAAATCTACTAATAAATCTTTTTGAATCGCGATGTATTTCGTTTGTGTCGAATTTCTCAAAAGGGTAACTATTTTTATAATTCCAACCTTTTGTCCCTTTAGTTTGAAAGTCGTGTAATAAATCTATGGCAGGGTACAATATTTTAGTGTGCTTTTTTCGATTTTCTTTTTTAATATAACTAAACAAATCTTTATTTCCACAGAATTCTTGAATATAGTAATCGTAATTTTTACTGTATGCTATTACTTTGGGCACGGAAACTTTCTGTTTGATTAGGTGTTTAGACATTTTAATAAATGTTACATTTTCTTTTTTATCTTCACCAATCGTGCCAATTACTTTTATTTTATTATTAGAAATTAAAAAATACTCTCGATTTGAGCCGTGTGGTGTTAGTTGGGTGAATTGTTTTGGTTTGTATTTAAAAATTTTTATGTATAAATCTACTAATTTTTGTTTTTTATGTTTATTATATTCATTTATAAATTTTCTAGTATTAAACACAGGGTCTGTAATTGCTTTACCAATAACCACAGAATATATACCGGTAGATATTATTTTTTGCAGATCTGTTTCTGTTACTATTCCACCTTCTGCGATCGTGGGTATTTTTTTGAGGTGTAATTTTTTTAGTAAAGCAAGGTGTTCTTTTTGATTTTTATTTTGTCTAGTCTCAGACTGAACATGTGTTGTTAAAACAAAATCTGCACCAGAATAAATTGCTTGTTCGGCTTCTTTTATGTTTCCGATATCACAGCCTATCAGTGTTTCATTAGAATGTTTTTTAATGTGTTTTATTAGTTTACTAAGTGATTTTTTTGTATGAAGTTTTTCACTAGCATCAAGAATAATTGATTGAGGTTTTTCTTTAAGTAGTAGGTCTATGCTTTTTATGTCAGGTGTTATCCATCCAAAAGTAGGGGAATTATCAGATATTATTTTTTTTGTTCCTAGTATAAAAACATTTGGGTAGTGTTTTTTGGTATATTTAATTAGTTTTTCACCGTTTATTCTTACACCTTTTGCGCCACCTAATATAACAGAATCAATAACTTTTTTTAATGTTCGTTTGTCATTGTAAAATGGTTGGCCAGGTCTAGACTGACAGGAAACAATTATTTTAGGTATGTCATTGATTGTTTGTTTCATTTTATTAATTACTTTCTTTAAATTCATCTGGTTGTATAACCACTCTTTTTTCATCTGTATGGGCACGTTTTTTAAGTTGATTAATATTGTTTATCCACTCACTCCCATTCCAATATTCCACTGCAGTCAGATTTGTCTTATAAAGTGCCTTATCTCCATATACAGTGCCTAGATAATAATAATTTTTCTTTGCATGTTTTGCGTTAGTTACACGGTTTATCATAAGCCACATACCAAATGAAAGATATGTTAAAGATAAATCATAAAAACTAAACCAATAATGTGTAATGTTTTTACTCTGTATTTCTATTATATACGCACAAATTTTCTTTGTTTCAATGTTGATGTATTCTATGACTTTTGTTTCTTCAGAATAATTAAGGATTCTTTTAAAACGTTCTTCATTCATGGTCTTTGGGCCGTGCCTTTTGTTAAAATATTCTAAACAAAAATTTATCATATCTTTGTTTTTAATAAATGATTTAGCCGGGTATTCTTTTATTGTGAAAACATAAGATTCAAATTTTTTGTTTATCCGTCTATTTTCACTGGAAAGCGAAAAATTATCTATATTGATTCGGGCACTTCTGGCCATATAGTAAAGGTTTGGTATTTCTGATTTATGTTCGCCAGTATATGGCAGAAAACCTTGTTCGTATATTGTGTCTATATTTTCTTTATTTATTCGCTGTGCATATATAGCATAGCTAAAAGTATAGTTTTTGTACGAATATGTATGTTCACTAGCAAATATTTTAGGCATATATTCGAGTATAGCATATGGTGCCAGCAGGGCACCGTTGACTTTATTTTGAATACCCTATACCATAGGGTATATGGTAAAAGCACAAGAACACAAGCATAAACATGGGGATATTAATAATAAGTCAGTAAAACTAGTAAATATGGCTAGTGGTAGTTTGTCGAAAGTTTCAACTATGATTATCGATGGTCGGTATTGTCCTGAGGTGATACAACAAATCGACAGTGTTATAGGTTTATTACAAAGTACACGTAGAGAATTACTTAAAGACCACTTAGAAACTTGTTTAGTTGAACAGGTTAAAAATGATAAAGATGGAGCAGTAAAAGAACTTTTAAAAATATATAATATGCAATAGATTTTTATGAAAACTTCTAATATATATAAAATCAGGGGTATGCATTGCGCTAGTTGTGCGCATGTTATAGAGAAAACCTTTAAAAAAACCGAAGGTGTAGAATCTGCGGAAGTTAACTATGCTACTGAAAGTGCAAAAATTTCTTTTGATACCACAAAAATAAATATAAAAAGTCTTTCAAATCAGATTGAACCATTAGGTTATTCTATAGTTTTAAATGAGGAAAAAATTCCTAAGAACGAAAAGTTTTTAGAATTAAATGAAATGAAAGTAAATTTAATGTCTGCTATACCTTTGGCTTTTATTAGTTTATTAATAATGACTTGGGACATTCTTTCTAAATTTAACCCTGCTTATAGTATGCCTTTAGTTTGGGGTGAATTTTTTCACCACTTGTTACCAATAATGGCTACATATGTTTTATTTGTTGTTGGTAATCCTTATTTAAGGGGTCTTTACCGTTTTTTTCGCACAGGGCATGCGAATATGGACACATTAATTGGCTTAGGTACTTCTGTGGCTTTTGTATATAGTTTTATTCTTACAGCATTTGAAGAAACTTTGTTAAGAAATTTTCCGAATATATCTTCGACTTATTATGATGTTACAATTGTTGTAATTACTTTTATTGCTTTAGGTAAGTATCTTGAAACTAAATCAAAATTAAAAACCGGAGACGCCATTGAAAAACTATTAAACTTACAATCAAAAAACGCAACAGTAGTGCGGAATGGTGTAGAAATAGAGCTTTCAGTTAATGAAGTTGTTCATGGTGATTTGATAATTATCAAACCCGGAGCCAAAATTCCTGTTGATGGGCTGGTGGTAGAAGGTAGTTCTTATGTAGACGAGTCTATGATTACCGGTGAACCTATGCCCGTACATAAGGAAATAAATAACACTGTTTCTGCTGGTACGATAAATACAAATGGTTCTTTTGTATTTAAGGCTACAAAAATAGGTAATGAAACCTTACTTGCTCAAATAATAAAAATGGTCGAAGACGCCCAAGGTTCGCGTGCCCCGATACAAGCCCTAGCAGATAAAGTTTCGAGTGTTTTTGTACCAACCGTATTATTAATTGCTTTTATTTCATTAGCGGGCTGGTTAGTATTAGGTGGTAATACATTTGGTTTTTCCGGGGCGTTGTCTATGGGACTGGTTTCGTTTGTTGGGGTGCTTGTTATAGCTTGCCCGTGCGCACTAGGTTTAGCAACCCCAACAGCGATAATTGTAGGTGTTGGTAAGGGGGCTAAAGAAGGAATATTAATTAAAGACGCAGCAACTTTAGAAAAGCTACACAAAGTAGATACTGTAGTTGTAGATAAAACAGGCACAATAACTATTGGCAGACCAAGTATTAGTGATATTAAAATCCATTCAGATTCAACAGAGGAAAAATTTATTTCTTTACTTGCCTCACTTGAAAGTAAATCTGAACATCCGATTGCTAATGCAATTCTAGAATATGCAAAATCAAAAAATAATAAAATTGAAGAAGTTGAAAATTTTGAAAACCTTCAAGGCAAGGGTATAAAAGGAATTGTTAATGGAGTAGAATATTTTGCCGGCAATGTAAAACTTGTAAATGACTTAGGAATATTATTTAATGTAAAAGTAATTGAAGAATACACCAAACAAGGTAAAACTCCTGTAATACTTGCAACAAAAGAAAATGTTCTTGGTTTTGTTATGGTGTCTGATGAAATAAAAAACGAATCTAAACAAGCCGTTACAGACCTGCACAGGCTTGGTATTAAGGTTGTCATGCTAACTGGCGACGATGAAAGGGCAGCAAAATACATAGCAGGCATTGTTGGTATAGACGAAGTCGTGGCCCATGTTATGCCAGAAGATAAATTAAATAAAATAAAAGAACTTCAATTACAAGGTCATGTAGTGGTTATGGCTGGCGATGGTGTTAACGACGCACCAGCACTTGCACAGGCTGATGTGGGTATTGCTATGGGTACGGGTACTGATGTAGCTATAGAATCAGCCGGTATAACCTTATTAGGCGGGGACATGTCAAAGCTTGTAAAATCTATCAAACTCTCACGTATGACTATGCGCGGAATAAAACAAAATTTGTTTTTTGCGTTTATTTATAACATAATTGGTATTCCACTAGCTTCTGGTGTTTTCTTTCCTTTCTTTGGTTGGTTGCTTTCTCCTGTATTTGCGGGGTTTGCAATGGCCATGTCGTCTGTGTCTGTAGTTTCGAACTCACTTAGAATTAAAAGTAAAAAATTATAATCCAATGACTGAACCAAAAAACATTTATACATTTCATGTAACGGGCACTCATTGCGCCTCTTGTAAAATTTTAATTGAAGATGTTTTACAAGAACAACCCGGGGTTTTAAACGTTGTTGTTGATTTAAAAAACGAAACAGTTATGGTAGAAACAGATGTCGAGCAAAATCCTGAAATATTTGTTAATGAACTTTCAAGTAAAATCGAACCGCATAATTATACTTTGTCTGTAGAAAAGACTATAAAAGAAAGCAATTCTAACAACACACTATGGTTAGCAATACCTATTGGTATTTTATTTTTAATTTTATTTTTTCTGTTGCAAAAGTCAGGAGTTTTGAACTTGGGTATAGGTGGGGCTATTACTCCGCAAACATCTTTTATTGTTGGACTAATTGCCTCGGTTTCTAGTTGTTTAGCTATTGTGGGTGGGCTAGTGCTTTCATTGTCGGCAAAATATGCACAAGACGAAGAGAGTAGTAAAGAAATAAGTAAAAAACCTTTTGTTTTGTTTCATTTAGGGCGTTTAGTTGGTTTTGCTGTTTTAGGTGGTGTTTTGGGTTTTATCGGAAAAGCCTTGGGTATAAACTTCTTATTCTCTGCTATCTTAGGACTTATAGCCTCGATCGTAATGATACTGCTTGGTTTTAATCTTGTTGGAATATTGAAGAAAAATAAATTTACTTTACCTACTGGAATGTTTAAATTTTTCCGAAAAGTCGAACACGCAGATTGGGCACCTTTGGTTTTGGGTGTTGGTACTTTCTTTTTACCTTGTGGTTTTACTCAGTCAATGCAGGTGGCGGCACTTTCTTCGGGGTCTTACAGTTCTGGATTCTTAATAATGCTATTCTTTGCCTTAGGTACTTTGCCGATGCTTGCACTTATTTCTTTTGGTTCAGCATCTTTCGCGAATTCTAAATACGCACCTTTGTTTTTCAAGTCGGCTGGAGTCGTGGTAATTGGTTTGGGTTTGTTTGCTTTACTTTCTGGTTTAGCGGGCCTTGGAGTTATTAATCCTCTATTCAACTTATAGTTTGGTATAATATATGAATATGAAAAAACTTACAGTTCAAATTATTATTTTGTTTGCGATAGCTGTAGTTTTTGCTATTGTTATTTTTGGTTCGCGTTTTAAAAACAACCAAGAAATAAAACAAACAACTGCTGTGCCAAATGTAGAAGTAAAAGATGGTATACAGTATGTAACCATTAATGTTCGTGGTGGTTACACACCCAGAGTCTCTTTAGCAAAGGCTGGTATACCCACAAAATTAATTATGAAAACCTCGGGTACTTTCGACTGTTCGTCTTCATTAGTTATACGTTCTATCGGCTACCAGAAAATTTTACCCCAAAACGGTAGTGAAGTTATAGATATAGGCACGCCTGTGGTTGGTAAACCTTTGCAGGGTGTGTGTGGTATGGGTATGTATAGTTTTGTAGTGAATTTTATGTAATATAAAAGACCCTATAAAGGGTCTTTTATATTTGCGGTATGTTCTGGACAAAATTCGAACCTTTTTTGAAAGCAATCCCGACGA
>CAYWWG010000021.1:0-12853 GCA_964461985.1 uncultured Candidatus Saccharibacteria bacterium | reverse complement strand
AAGCCTCTGCATACAATAAGTACGCAAGGGCCAAAAGCACGGTGAGCTGTTACACACTCTTTAAGTGATTTGCTGCTTCCAAGCAAACACACCATGAAATAAAGAACATTAACTGGAGCCATTGTCGGGAATCTTCCATTACATGGACAGTACACCTTTTCTAATTATTCGAACAAAGTTCTCATAATTAAAGAAAAGCCTTTGACTTATTTTTCTTATGAACGAAGTGAATTAGAAAAATAGAAATACCCTTGTGGTGCAATTCCCGAACACAAGCAAAGCAGTTTGCATGTTCAATGTCTACAATTTAAAAAGCGCACATTTCGCTTCTTTTTAAATTTGAGCCATTGTCGGGAATCGAACCCGAGACCTCATTCTTACCATGAATGCGCTCTACCAACTGAGCTACAACGGCATATATTTTTCTGTGATTAGCTCTTATTGTATATCATCAAACGTATTTTTTTCCAATTAAAAAATCCCGCACCTTGTACGAGATTTTTTAATTATTATTTAGACCACTCCACTTTCCATGCTTTCATTTGATTTATTTCCTTTGTCTGAACATCTATAATTTCTTGTGCCATTTTCAAAAGCTCTGGTCGAGTCGTACTTGTAAGCACCAGCTTCGCCATATCCACAGCTCCTTCATGGTGAACAATCATTTCATCCACAAAAGCCTTATCAAACTCAACACCTGATTTTCCTCTAAGTGCCGCATTCATGTCTTCCATCATGCCACTCATTGAATGATTCATCATCATTTTACCATCATCCATTTTGTGCATATCATTCATTCTAGGTGTATGAGAACCGAATACTACATACCCTCCTACAAATCCAATAATTAGCGCGCAAATTATATAGAGTGTATTTCTATTGTTCATAAGTGAATTGTACCATAAAAAACAGCAGGTTTTGCAACCTGCTGTGCGTACTTAATGAAAAACAGCAGAATACAAATACCTGTCATCTCCAACAATCGAATAACTTGCAAAAGGAAGTTTTAGTGATTGTTTTTGTTGACCTCCATGCTGAAACAATACCAAATGAGCACTAGGAAGGACTTTGTTTAATCTACTTAACACATGTGGATTATCGTCAACAAAATGTGCAATATCACACACATTGCATTGAGAAACTTTCTGATCTACTGTTTTACAAAAATGAACATTATCAACTGGAATTCCTGTAAAACCAAAAAAATTTTTCCTTCTCAAAATTGATAATGTTAGTTCTGCGAGCGGCTCACTTGCTTTTGAAATCAAAAATGTATTTGCTGGATCAAACTTTTTGGCAATCCCTTTTATTGCTTGCGTAACATACCGAATAGGAACTGCATAATCTACAATACTATTCACACTGAGACGACCTCTTTGTATTGCAAAAAGTACGTGTAGAGGTGGTCTTTCTAAGATAACACCCCCAATATCGAATCCGATTCTGTTTTTCATATGCACATGTTTTGATAATAAGTATATCAAATTTAAATGCACACGCTACTATCAATAAATAAAACTCAGCGTATGCTGAGTTTTATTTGCGGCGCAGCGAACGGGACTTTCGGCTACCGCCGCGGGTACTTTTCGATTTCATATTTCGTTCCTCATATGAAATAGCGAAAAGTCTTTCAAGTCCCGGCAAAAATGAAGCAGTTCATTTTCTACTCCTGCACAAAGTAAAAATCCCAAAGAAGAACTTTGGGATTTTTACTTTGTGCGACTTAGTGGACGATATTAGAACTATTTTTGTTTCAAATATTCCTCAGTCAGCTCTTCAGAGATTTTAGAAACTAAATTTCTTGTATATCTTAAAATTTCTTTATTTTGGCTTTCTTCTACAAATTCAAAAGAATGTTCTCCTGCTGGAGGAATTTTAATTCTTGATGGTTTAGATACAGGTATATTTAATGGTTTACTAAAAAGATTATCTGGGCTTTTATGCACTCCTTGCATTTGTTTACTACCATATAGTTTGGAGATTCCTCCGTACTCCCCATAATGGATTTTGGAACCCAATTTTTCCTCCATTTCTGTTATATCGCCTTCACTATACGTATTGTTTTCTATACTTGAATCAAAAAAGGACTGGGTTGCTATTTCATATTGCAATTGTAAACTTTGTAAGGTATTTAATATTAATTTTAAAGACTCTCCACTAACAACCACATCCTCAACAATCAAGATCTTTTCATTTTTGTTTTTTATTGTCTGAAAAGTCTCATTCCCAAAATATTCTTTTAATTGCTCCAACTTCTCACCCTCTTTGCCATAGGCTCCTAAACTTCGTAATCCAGCAAGGAAAAAAGTTTTTATTTTTTCTTGTTTTCTAGATTCATAAATATTATTTATGGTCTTACCCAAGACTAAGGCTGGCACCCTGCCACCACCATCTATGCCTAGAATCGCCCCATATTGATGATTATCAATTTCACTCCGAATTTTTTCAAGAACTCTCCCAGAGTCTACTTTTACATTTTCCATTATTATATTTACATCCCGCTCCTCTTGAGAGGTATCTCCTTTTTCTACATATTTTATTTCTTTGGGGAAGCCTTCTTTCATACCAAAATAATATCACAGCTCTCCGTCCAGTACACCCGTAACAAAAAGAACCATATTTCTATGGCTCATTTTGTTTGCGCGACTTAGTGAACGAAGTTAGAACTGCCTTTGAGTGTAATAATGACGCTACAGTCTACATTCCTAGCTTTTAATCACTAGTATAATACTATACTTTATCCTTGAAATTGTACCTCAAACGGATACATACCCATACCACAAGTTCCTTGCAGTGTACCCAGCTTTGCAGTGCCTAAATCAATATCTGTTGTTCCTGATTGTGGAAGCACCTTTGTGATATTCATACTTGGAATACGAACCGATGATGAACAATCAAAAGTGCCATTTGTATCAAATCGCAGAATAGTTGGTATATTTGCTTTCGCAATGCTTACTTTTGGTGTGTAGCCACCTTTTGCCTTAATTTCAATAATTTGTTTTCCATCTACTACACTCACATTCTGTACACTGCCAGTTTCTTGTTCTGTTGATGATGTACCACTACTTCTCGTGAGCATAATAGCCCCTCCGATGATAACTCCTGCAATGATAATAGCTACTGTCGTTTTCATAAATGTAATTATACTAAAAATTAAATACTGGCGGTATCGCTCCGATAACTACCAATGCGTTGATAAGATTGAATAATGCAAACAAAATAACGATAAGACCTGCTGATTTGAAGAATATGCCAGACTTTTTGCTATTCTGAATACTGAATGAACTAAAACTAATGAGTGCTAGAACTGGCAATGTACCCAAAGCAAACGAAAGCATTGTAAGACCACCTTTCAAGAAACTACCTGTAGTAAGAGTGTAGAGTTGCATTGATTGAGTAAAGCCACACGGTAAGAAGAATGTTGCAATCCCGACTAAAAGAGGTGTCAGTGTGTGGCTTAAGTTTGAAACACCGTGAGCACGCTTTGATATAAACTTCGGCATTGATGGCTGTAACCGCTTTGCCCACGGAAATACATCAAGAAGATTGATACCAAGAATAATCATCACAATCGCAATAATAAGACCAAGTATAAATGTCACTGTTGTGCCAAGTGTAAACGCAGAACCTATTGCTCCTATTGCTCCACCAAGAATGAAGAATGCAATGATACGCCCTCCGTGGAACATAAGCTGTGGTTTTACTTTGTCTCCCTCTTTTGCAAAGGTTGCGGACATTGAAAGTACAAGCCCTCCTACAACTGCCATACAAGTAGACAGTGAGGCAATGATGCCTACAAAGAATGCCGTGCCGTAAGTTACATTACCACCACCGACAAGATTAACGATGCCGAGCTTTTGCAAAAGGACAAATAAAATTGCAAAGCCGACTGCAATAGGTATAGCGATTTTGAAATCAGACCACTTCTTTTCCATAATCTGCTTTTCTACTGAAACTGTGTAGCCATTATCTTTCACAAGTAGAGTGAGTTCTTCTGCTATTTGCATATCTTTCTTATCTCCAAAATCACCAACAATTTCCACTGAATGATTTTTGAGTTTTGAGGTTACTTTGCTTACATTTTGCAAACTACCAATCTTGTCTTCTGTCAGAATGACACAAGAGTTACAGTGCATACCGTGAATGTGAAATGTGTATGTTTTCATAATTATATTTTTTCTCCTTTCTTCTCAAGCATCATATGATGCATTGTTGCAATCTGAAGCCAGATAGCAACAAGGACAAGAACTATCGCATCATAAAAACAATGTTGCTGTGAAAAACCCCATATTGTTCCGTTTTCACCTGCTAGCCAAGCACCAATAAGAGCAAGAACTCCCCAAAAACCTATAATCACACTAACGATATGTAAAACTTTTGATATTTTCATAAAATAATTTATTAACTAATAATTTATAACTTCATTCTTTTAATTCTAAGCGAGTTCATAACGACCGTTACACTCTCAAATGCCATAATCGCTCCTGCAATGGCAGGACTTAGTGTCCACCCAAAGAAAGGAAAGAGTATGCCTCCTGCAATTGGTATGCCTACAGAGTTGTATCCGAATGACCAGATAAGATTTTGCCAAATTGTTTTGTTTGTTCTTTGTGCAAGATGTATCGCTTCTGCGACTTTTACAATGTCTCCTTTCAAAATAACAATGTCTGAACTCTCAATTGCAATATCAGAGCCATCACTCATAGATATAGCTACATCAGCTTGAGCAAGAGCGGGTGCATCATTCACACCATCACCAATCATTGCTACCTTGAGACCTTTCTTCTGCAACTCTTTTATAATGTTTAATTTATCCTCTGGCTTCACATCAGAATACACTTCGTCTATACCGAGACCTTTAGCGATTGTCTCACTTGTTGCTTTATGGTCGCCAGTTGCCATTACTACTTTTAATCCAAGTTTTTTGAGTTTTGCAATTTCATCTTTCGCTTCTGCTTTTATTGTGTCGTGTATCTTAATCAGAGAAAGAACCTCATTGTCATCAGCAAGATACAGTTCACGACCAGTTTCAAAACGACTATCGTCAAAATCTTTCTTTACAATATCTTCTGATTGCCTCAACACTTCGGAGATATATCCACGAGAGCCAAGATAGTATTTTCCCCCTTGATACATCGCAGTTACACCCTTGCCTGCAATCTCGTTCAAATCTGTAATAGGCAATGGCGATACATTACTTTCTTTAAGCCATATCGCTACACTCTCCGATACTGGATGTTTTGATGACTTTGTAATTGCATAGATAAGAGATTGATTAAATGCAATATGTTCTGGTTCGCAAGTATGATTTTTGTCTTTACAATACACACCCTCAATAGCGAGTTTGTTGTGAGTAAGTGTGCCTGTCTTATCAAACACGATTGCAGTGACATTTGCGAGCTTCTCTAAACTTTCTGCGTTCTTTATCAAAATACCTCGCTCCGCTCCACGACCAACACCAGTGATAATTGCCGTAGGGGTTGCAAGACCAAGAGAACAAGGACAAGCTATAACAAGCACTGCCATTGTTGTAGAAATTGCATAAGCAAACGCTTTCGTTAATCCCAAACTTGCGGGACCAAAAATCATCCACAATATGAATGTAAATACAGCAACTCCGATAACAACATAAGTAAATACACCTGATATTCTATCTGCTGTGCGTTCAATCGGAGCTTTTGAGTTCTGTGCATTTTCAACTATTGAAATGATGTGAGCGAGTGCAGTGTCTTTCGGGTCCTTAGTTACTTTTATATGCAGTATTCCTTGAAAGTTTTGTGTGCCTGCAAATACGGTGTCATTTACACCTTTATCTACGGGTATCGCTTCGCCAGTAAGTGTTGCTTCGTCAATTGAGCTTGAACCCTCTACAACAACGCCATCAAGCGGTATACGCTCATTAGGTTTGACGATTACCACATCACCTATGTTTACTTTTTCAATAGGAACTTCAATTTCTTTTCCATCACGAATGACTAATGCTGTTTTACTCACAAGCCCTGCGAGCTTCTGCAATGCTTCATTTGTCTTTTTCTTTGCTTTCGCTTCAAGATACTGCCCAAATGCAATTAGACCTATGACGATAATAACAACATCATAGAAATTAGAGGTGGTATTTATGTATGGAGCTAATACTTTATCAAAAGCAGTTATGATAAACGAGTATATAAAAGCAACAATGGTTGAAATACCAACGAGGGTATCCATATTAGCTGTACGAGTTTTTAGGAATATCCAAACTGCTCGTATATACTTTCTACCAATACCAAAAAGAATAAAAGAGGCGAAGATAGGCATCAAGTGATGAAAAACCTCATACACATTTTCGGACATCGCTCTGACAACATTATTGTCAGCTAAAACCTGCCAAAGCATCATAACAAATGAGAAACCAACCATTGGTAGTACAAACTTCATTTCAAGACCCATATCTTTTTGTGCGTTTTCTTCCATCATCTTCATATGGTCGTGCGTCCCATCCATACCTACTTTCTTATCACCATCTTCAAGCGTATAGCCGAACGGAGAAATAACACTGCTTAGTGTTTGTGTATCAATAGGACTATTTTCAAAATTAACGATGGCTTTTTCTTGAGTAAGTTTTACAGAAACAGAGCTAACTCCTACAACTTTCTTTAATTTATCTTCTATAAGTACAACACAGCTTGCACAGTGCATCCCTTTCACTTTATATATATGTTCCATAAGATTATTTTCGCTTTAGCTTATAAACTTTTAATACTTCCTCCTTTGCTTTGCCGACCTGCCCAGAGGACATCTGATGATGCACGCAATGACCCAAGTGGTTTTCAAGAAGAGCGTCCTCAACGCTTGAAAGACCCTGCTTTACGGCAGAGGTTTGCGTAATGACATCTATGCAATAGGTATCATTTTCAATTAGCTTTTGTAATCCACGCACTTGCCCCTCAATGAGCTTGAGACGGCGAACTATCTTATCCTTACCTTTTTGGTCCATATATTTCATATAGACCATAGTATACCCCTAGGGGGTATAAGTCAAGTAGCGTTTTAACAATAACAAAGCGATGATTTTTTGCTATAAAAATGTTAAAATGATTAGGTTTTAATAAATTACCATTACTATGAAAGAAGATGATGACAAGAAACAAAAGAAAACCGATGATGGGACCATACACGAACACATCATCAAAAGCTCACCCCATATCAACCTTGATGTATCTATTGCAGGTATAAACACTGGCTATAGTGCTTTGAAGCTAGCAGGTGGGGCTTCTTCTATAGATATACTCGGAGCAACAACTTTAAAAAAGGATTATCTGGGCGGTGGAGTTTTTGCTAACCCAACTGTTGATATTTCAACACACGGACCGATATATGCAGGAACGCAACCTCTTACACTAGCAACACAAGCAGGGATACTTGGAGTAAATGCTCTGGGAGAAAATCTTTTGGAGATGAAAATAAATAACCCAAGCGATGTCAGAAACTTTATGGTCGGCGTGAACAATGTCGCGTCAGTATTTTCTGAAAATAGCGGTCTGCTCAAATCGCTAGAATCGGCATCAACTATAGTTTCAAATCACGGTAGATTGATGACAGAAACTATGGAAAGAATAAATGCCATAAACATTCCCTCAATGACTAAGGGTATTGAGCTAGCTACTGCATATCACTTGGATGGTCGGCAGATGGTAAAACTATCAGAGAGCGTAACAACAGTTTTAGCATACGGGCAAGCCGGTCAAAATCAGTTTGATATTATTACAGGAAGTGAGATGTTTAAAAACGGAGCAACTGTCTTGAGGGACAGTGCTGTAGCTCTAGGAAAAATCTCGGACCATATCCCTGTTTATGCGGGTTCAGAATATATTACCTCACCATTCGTTTATGAACCAAAACCTGTAAAGACAAAAGAAGTTGAAAAGGCATTACCTAAAGTAAAGGAAGTATTACCAGAAAAAACCACCGAAGCGATTGAATTGATGGAATATGTATTTGACCCAAGTACAAAGAATGATGATAAGAGAATCACAACCACAGTCTCTGAACTAAAAAGAGCGATAAAAAATATGCAGGGTTCTGTTGCTATGTTTATACAGCAAGCAACACAGAAGGTTGAAATTACCTCTATGCCAACAGTCCATACGATTGCGGAGAAAAGCACTTCACAAACAAATAAGTTTCCGTTCAAAATACCAGCAGGGACTACTTGGCAAAGTATCATCATTCAATTTACAGACAGTAATTATGTAAATATCCAAGTCGCAGGTCATTCGCATCCAACTGGATACGCTGATATGGGTTTTGTTGATAAAAGAACAAACAAACCGACAATTCAGTGGGGATTACTTTCTCTACTAGCAAAAGGTGGCGGAGAGCTTCCTGCTTCATCAGGCGATGCTAGTGATAAATATAAAAAACATAAACAGCTCTTAGCCGATAAACTAAAAGAGTATTTCAATATAGAACCCGACCCATTTGAGCCGTACAAAGGCGGATATAAGACAAAAATAACACTTGTGCCACCTCCAACAAAACAAAACGAACCAAAACAGGACTATTCTCTGACTGATGAAGTTGACGATATGTTTCGTGATTTTAACGAGGAGTGAAAAAATAGAAAAGACGATTGGAAAGAAAGCCCTAAATTAAGGGGCTTTTTTAGTTGTCGGTGATTTTTCGCCATCTGTAAGCGAGAGCAGGAACACTCTCATATTACAAATCATTAGTTAAAATAAGATGGCTAACAAAAAGAAGAAGTCGCCTGATGGGATACTGTCCCCTTGGGATTCACTCAGTGTCTGGACTACTTATGACATTGGTGTATCAACCGCACTACTCTGTGCGGGTTTTGAGCTTGTTGGGATAGATAAAACTAACCCAAAGAAAGCTCTGTTTACCTTTAAAAGAGAGAGCAACATAGACGAGGTAGCGAACAACTACTTTGCTGACAAGCTCAATGTAAAAGCGAGGTCGTTCGCCGACAATTTAAAAGCTCTAAAAAATAAGTTGTACGGAAATTAGCTATGGTGTTATCAGACGAAAACATCATAGCTTTTCAAGCTCTCTACAAAGAACATTTTGGAAAAGAACTCACCAAAGAAGAAGCATACGAGCAAGGTATGAAACTTTTGAGCTTGGTGTCTGTCGTGTATCGTCCGATGACCGCCGAAGATTTTGAGAAGTTCAAAGCACAGCAAGCAGTATTTTTGCGAGAGCAAAATTAAACTGCTGTGTGTGCTGGATTCCTTGAAATCTACCGACAACATAAATTACTATTATGGATACAGTTATTATTAAAATATACGGACCGAGTAAGTTTCAGTTCAGAAATAAAACATTGTTTTTGCCAGAGCTAAGTTGCCGAAGATACGAGGACTTATCAGCCACAGAGATACAATCAAGAAACTCTACTCGCTCGTATCTCAGAAAGTTCCAATTACACCCTAAGCCGAGCGATGACTACATCCCCCGAGTAGAGGTATTTGAAACTTTATCTAAGGAATCAAACCGAATAATCTATATTCTTAAAATCACATTTTCAGCCCCAAAACTGCTGTACTGGAATAGTGTTCAAGAAGTAAACGAAAACGACAAGCAAAAGATACTCTCAGCACTCAAAAGGTCTCTCGGGAGTGTCGGCATCATCCTTGAAATTGAGGCACTAGAAAATGCCACACTGGAAGCGGTCCACGCTTGTAAAAACATATCCTTGCCAAAGACAATGCGTATGCGAGAGATACTGGCGGAGCTAGGACGGATGGATATAAGCAAGGTCGTTGATGTTACGGAAACCCAAATCAAGAATGGTGGTCGTCTGTTGAACTTTTGGTCTGGCACGAAAGAACACTGTTTTTATGATAAAGTTTCAGACTGTTTAAAGCCAAAAAACAAACGGAGCGATAAAAGTCGCATAGATTATGAAAAAGTATTTATTGAGCAGTATAAGCTACAGGACCGAGAGATATTCCGTTACGAATATCGCTTAAAGAAAACCCAGACAACACGAAGTGCGGTAAATGGGCTACTCGGCAGAAAACAAGATACCCCCGTTGTATTCAAAGATTTGTTTACGCCAGACCTACTCAAAAATATGATACTTAGCTCTTGGCATAAACTGATAGAACGACCAGAAAACCAACTCTCACTTTTCGGCAAGATTGATAGATTGAAACTCTTATTACACATACTCACCGAAGCTAAGAAACGAGGTGAAAAAGCCCACAGTATGAACAATGCTTTCATCTCCTACGGCATAGCAACTGCGATACTAGATAACGGAGTGAAAGAAGTACGAGGGGTAGTACATCAGGGGTGGAACAAGGACCATCCCGAGAGACTGACCAAGAAAATAAAGACGGCTTCTGAATTAACGGACGGATTGCCTTACTCAAACAACATAGCTTTCATTGATTCAGAGCTTGAAAAGTTTGAACTTATCAGCTTAACTTCTGTGCAAAAAGGTATATAATATACCTGTTGACCCATACACGATTTTTGCAAGAGGCATTTTATATGTCTTACTGTCCATAAATGGGCGGTTCTGCCAGTAAAACTGCCTCTTGGTAAGTGTATTGGGTCAACCAGAACCGTCCATTTATGGTATATGACAAACAACAATAACAAAATTAAATACTTTCTATACGCTCGCAAATCTTCAGAGGGTGAAGACCGACAGGTTCAATCTATCGGCGACCAAACAGACCGAATTACTAAAATGGCTGAAGACCAACAGCTTGATATTGTAGAGATACTTTCCGAAGCAAAATCTGCAAAGAATCCATACTGCCGACCAGTGTTTGATAAAATGCTTGAACGAATTGAAAAAGACGAAGCTCAAGGTATCCTCGTATGGGAAATAAATCGTCTATCACGCAACCCTGTAGATAGCGGAAAAATACAGTGGATGCTCCAAAAAGGAATAATTCAATCAATCAAAACTATCAACCGAGAATACAAGCCCGATGACAATGCACTTCTCTTGAGCGTAGAGAGCGGGTCCGCTAACCAGTTTATTCTTGATTTGAAAAAAGGAGTAAAGCGAGGCATTGATAGTAAAATAGCAAAAGGTAATGCACCGATACTTGCTCCGCTTGGATACTTAAACACAAAACACGAAGCTCGTGGGGAAAATTATATAATCAAAGACCCCGAGAGATTTCATCTCATAAGAAAAGTGTGGGATATGATGCTGTCTGGCAATTACAATCCGCCACAGATTCTTGAGATTATGAATAACGACTGGGGTATGCGAACACGCAAAACAAAACACAGAGGTGGCAACCCAATAGGCAGGACCACACTATACAGCACACTCTCAAATATCTTTTTCGCAGGATTTTATAACTATCAAGGGAAAATAGAAAAAGGTATCCACGAGCCGATGATTACTTTGGAAGAGTTTGACCGAGTGCAAATACTACTTGGCAGAGAAGGCAGACCGCGCCCGAAAAGCCACGATTTCTCTTTTACTGGAATCATACGATGCGGTGAATGTGGCTCTGCGGTAACGGCTCTTGAGAAAACAAAAATCATAAAGAAAACTGGCGAGATGAAAACCTTTGCTTATTATTTCTGCACTCGCAGAAAGCTCGGTGTACCTTGTAGCCAAAATGTATATCTTTCAAAAGAAAAACTTGAGGAACAAATAGATGCTGAAGTCCAAAAAATAGAGATACACCCTATTTTCAAAGACTGGGCTTTGCAGATATTACAGGAAAGTAATGACAAGGAAATTGACGAGCGAACCAAAGTATACGAAACACAGCATAAAACTCTCGTGGATACTCAACGGCAACTAGATAACCTCACCCAGATGCGATACAAGGAGCTTATCAACGACTTGGAGTATATCAAGGAAAAGAAGACCCTACAGGACCAAATAACGATACTTACAGAGAAACTACGAACTACAGAGAACAGAGCAAAAGAATGGATTGACCTCACAGAACAGACTTTTAACTTTGCCTGCTGTGCTAGATACAAGTTTGAAAATGGAGACCTCCAAACAAAGAAAGAGGTCCTATCTGCACTCGGTCAGAACTACACACTAAAAGACAAAAAACTCTTTATTTTACCGAATGAATGGCTGAAACCGATAATAAACAAAAAAGAATTGGTAAATAGTAAAGTAAATTGGTTAGAACTGGAGAAAAACCTTGACCCACAAAGACAAAAAGACGCTTTCGCGTCCTTAAGTCCAATCTTGCGCAGCGAACGGGACTTGAACCCGCAACCTCTCGCGTGACAGGCGAGTGCTCTAACCAGTTGAGCTACCGCTGCATGATGTCACTTATTTTATTATTTCCTACTTACTAATACTTCGCCACCATTCACTTGCCTGCGAGTGCTCACACATAGTCTTTTCAGAGTTGAGCTACCGCTGCAAATTTAATTGCACTTTTCAAATCAGATGGACCACCACTCGCACATAGTACCCAAAAAATTACTTTTTTACAATCTTATCTTTAATTTCGATAATGATTGACACTATCCACACTAAAAATGAAAACAATCCGACAACAAATGAAGTAAGTGCAATTTGATTAATTATTGAAAATGTATCAGGTCCATGAGACCACACAATTGACAACATCAACCCTGCACACAATACTGTTGCGATGAAAAAAACTCGTAATGCTATATATTGAATTTTTTTCATGTGTCGGCGGGAGGGATCGAACCTCCGACCTTGGGCTTATGAGTCCCACGCTCTAACCACCTGAGCTACGCCGACGTTAGGGACAATATAGCAGAAATATAGGGAAAAATAAACCTTTATTGCTTCCAAGTGAAAAATCTGATACATTTTATCCGATGCGATCGTAGCTCAATTTGGTTAGAGCACTCCCCTGTCACGGGAGAGGTTACC
>CAYWWG010000020.1:0-12858 GCA_964461985.1 uncultured Candidatus Saccharibacteria bacterium | reverse complement strand
ACGATTCCAACAAAGAAAGCTAGTGCGTTGTGTAATGGTTCTACTAATACGTTGTACCAAAATGTATGTAACATACACACCATAGTAGACTATTTTTACTTTTTTTACAATTATTTATTATTTTTACAACACATGTTTTGTGTTTTTTCAGGAACTTCATCAACTTGGGGTGTATTCCATGGGTGACAACGAATTATACGTTTAAAACCCAAATAAGAGCCTTTTAAGACACCAAATCTGTCTATTGCTATCTTTGTATATTCTGAACATGAAGGGTAAAAAATACAACCAAAACCTGTTTTAAATGGTCTTTTTTGGTAAATAGATATTAAATATATAGCTATTTTCTTCATTATTACACCAAATTACTATCTAATTCTGCTTGCCAAACACCCGGTTCTGAATTTCGTATGTCTTTTTTTAGTATTATAAAATAAAGTTTTTTTTGATTTTGTGGTTTTAAAGCATTATAAATAAGCCTTTTTATCGCATTTCTATCTACAGAGTGTTTTATCGTTTTTTTAGCAATAATAACCGCAAATTTACCTGTTTGGCCATTATATATTGCTTTTTTTATAAGAAAATGTGGTGTATGTGTTGAAACTGATTTTTTATAGTATTTATTAAAAAACAATTCAGGAATGCGTTGTTTTTTAGATATCATAAAAAGGGGGTATTATACCGCTAATTTAGCACGTCCTTTTTGACGTCTTTTACTCAAAACCTTAGCTCCTGTTTTAGAACGAGATCGTACCAAAAAACCGTGAGTTACAGCTCGTTTTTTCTTTTTAGGTTGGTATGTTTGTGACA
The DNA here is from genome assembly GCA_964461985.1 of uncultured Candidatus Saccharibacteria bacterium. GTDB lineage: Bacteria > Patescibacteriota > Minisyncoccia > Phycocordibacterales > UBA9973 > MFUC01. The sequence continues at coordinate 12,048 of CAYWWG010000020.1, read as the reverse complement.
TTGCAACAGTATAGCACATTATTTATTTTTATCAACCCCACCCCTAAATTAAAATACATTTTAATTTAGGGGTGGGTTACCCACAGTATCCACAACATATTCACATGTATATTTTTTTTACATGACATAAAAAACAAGTATAATACTAGTCATGTACGAATACAAACAACTCTGGGATAGGTGTTTATTGGCCTTAGAAGGGGAAATACCCAAAGCAACTTTTAGTACTTGGTTTAAAAACACAATGCTTATTAATAAAGAAAATGGTGTTGCAACCATAGTTGTGCCAAGTGATTTTGTTAAAGAATGGCTTTCTACTAAATTCCATAAAATAATTCTAAAAAATCTTATTCTTCAGAATGAAGATATAAAAAACATTGAATATACGATAGGTAAAATTCCAGTTGTTGAAACACATAAAGAAAAAGAGGTTATTTCACAAACACCTGTTTTACCACTTGCCGATCTATATATAAACAAAGAGGATAATTTAAATCCGAGATATACTTTTGATTCTTTTGTTGTGGGTTCTTTTAATGAGCTTGCTTATGCTGGAGCACAAGCAATTATTAATTCACCAGGTATGGCTTATAACCCATTTTTTATATATGGTTCAAGTGGTCTAGGTAAAACACATATAATACAAGGTATTGGTAATACTATTAAAAAATTATATCCTGATAAACATGTTTATTATATGACCTTAGAAAAATTCTCTTTAGAATTTACCACCGCTGTTCAATTAAATAAAATAAATTTATTTAAAGAAAAATTTCGTAAATATGATGTCTTTATAATTGATGATATTCAATTTATTACATCTAAAACAAAAACCCAAGAAGAGTTGTTTCATGTTTTTAATGCTCTTTATGATAGTAATAAACAGATTATTTTTTCATCTGATAAACACCCTAATTTTATAACAGGTTTAGAAGACCGTTTAAAATCACGTTTTTCACAAGGAATGATTGTAGAAGTATTAGAACCAGATTTTGAATCACGTTTAGCAATATTAAAAAACAAACTTATACAACAAAATATATTATTAGAACCAGATATTATTGAATATATAGCTCGTACAGTAGAAGGAAATATACGTGAAATAGAGGGTAACGCAAATGCGGTAATGATGCAGTCAGTTGTTAAAAAAAGACCACTTTCAATAGCAGAAGTAAAGCAATTATTAAAAAACACAGTAAAACCTAAAAAACAAATTTCATTAGAAGAAATTATCAAAACTATTGCAGATTTTTATAACATAAAACCTGAACTACTTTATGATAAAACAAGAAGAAAAGAAATAGTTCATGCTAGACAAATGGCAATGTATGTACTAAGAGAAGAATTTAATATATCTTTTCCACTTATTGGTCAGAAACTCGGTGGAAAAGACCATACAACTGTCATACATTCATGTGAAAAAATAAAGCAAGACTTACTAAAAAATCCATCGATTGTAGAAGAGTTAGATAAAATTAAAATCTTATTCAAATAATATCCACAGACATAATATAAAAAATATATTAAATACCTATACTAATAAGACTTAAAAAAAGATTTCCACATATCCACACCCCTATCATGTATCAATTATTACTTTATTAAAAAAATCTATGAAGATTGAATGTAGAATAGAAGATTTAAAAAAATGTGTACAAAGCGTTGATCGTATAACAAGCACAAATATTTCATTACCCATTTTAGAAACTGTTTTAATAACTGTTTCTAAAAAACAATGCATTATACGTGCAACAAATATGCAACTAGGTGTTGAGATAGAGGTTCCTGTAAAAGTCGAAGAAGAGGGTATTGTTGCGATAAAAAGTTCTATTTTAAATTCATTTTTATCTAATCAATCACAATCTGGTTTTATAACACTTGAAACAGAACAAGATAATTTAATAATTAGTACAAATACATCAAACGCTCGTATTAATACTCTTCCTTATGAAGAATTTCCAACACTACCACATATTACAGATGGTGAATATATAACAATACCTCGAGAAATATTTACTATTGGTGTACCTTCAGTTGTTTATAGTGCTTCTGTGTCTGAAATAAGACCAGAAATGTCTAGTGTTTATATATATCAAAATGATGGGGAAGTTAAACTTGTAGCAACCGATGGTTTTCGTTTGGCTGAAAAGAAAATACCACTTACAATAAAAATACCATCACTTATTATTCCACATAAAAATGCTATAGAAATAAGTAAAATATTATCTGGTTCAAATAATGAAATAGAAATAAAAGCAACTAAAACACAATTAGTTGTAATTGATGTTGTAGATGGCTTGTATATAACATCACGTATTATTGATGGTGTTTTTCCAGATTATCAACAAATAATACCAAAAGAACATAAGACTGATGTTGTTTTATTAAAAAGTGATATATTAAATGCAGTTAAAACATCTAATATATTTACTGATAAATTTAATCATATAGTTTTATCAGTAGATAAAAATTCAAACACAATTGTTGTTAGTTCTAAAAGTAATGATGTGGGTATATTTACATCATCAATACCAGCTACTATAAATGGTGAAAGTATTGAAATGTCTATTAATTATAGATATTTAACAGATTGTTTAGCTGTTATACAAGATGAAAGTATTCGTTTTTCTTTTACAGTAAAAGAAAAACCAATGGTTATACAACCACTACATGATTTAAATTTTCTTTATCTTATAATGCCACTAAATAGATAATATGCGTTTAAAAAACCTTCTTCAAGAACATAATCAGATTTTAATAAAAAAAGGTTTTTTAATTGATTCTGTTATAAATTGTATTATTAAAAATACAAATATACCGATTAAAAAAGAACAGTGTTTAATTAAAGATAATGTTTTATATATAAAAACAAAACCACTATATAAAGAGAAAATAATCTTACAAAAAGAAAATCTTTTAGATTTACTAAAAGATTTTCAAATAATAAATATTATTTAGATTAAAAAGATATAGTTACTTCTACTTGGCCTTTATTGTTATCTGTGTCAAACACAACAACTTTTATTTTATTTACAACATCTGTGTTTTTTATACTATCTAATGGTACTATAAAAGGTTGACTTATTGTTTCTGTGATTAAAACATTGTTTACATACAACAACGCTTTCTTAAATGGTTTTACTGTTTGATATGAATAAGGTACAATCAGATTTTTACCTGAAATAAAAGGTTTTCCGTTTAATATTGTAACTTGTGGAATTGAATCTGCAGTGTGAATATTGTCATAATATGTTGGTTTTGACTCCATTCCAATGTTTGGGTAATTTTGCTTATGTTGTTCCCACCATATTTGCACCCCAGCTTCAAAATGATTAAATAATGGATCAGAAGATGGATTGCTTGGTATACCGCCAGTTGGGTTGTTTTTATCTACCCAATATAAAATATCATGTACATTTGTTATGTGTTTTTCAACCCTGTTTTCTATAGGTGTGTATTCTGTTGCAAGTCCACCACTAACTGAATCAATTGTGTAAAAATCTCCACCTTGCCATATACCACGTAGTACAGGTGTTAATGTGTTACTAATAGGGGGTGGTGTAGGAAATTCTTCTTTTGGTATTGTTGGTAATACAAATTTCATAAACTCATTCCATGTTGGACCCGATACAGTTCCGCCACCACTTTTCATTGGGGTATTGTCGTTATTACCTGACCATACACCCACCGCAATAGAAGGAGTGTATCCAATTAGCCATGCATCTTTATTACTATTTGTGGTACCGGTTTTAGCAGCTACATTATAACCTGGAACATATAATGACGAGTTAGCTCCAAATGTTGGTATACGGGCGTTATTATCTGAAAGTACATTGGATATAAGAGCATCAGCCTCGGGTGTTACAACTTGATTACCTTGTTTTATTTCATAGTTTTCTAAAATTTTTCCACTACTGTCTTCTATTCGCATTATAGGTATTATTGGTTGATGAACACCATTATTAGCTAATGTTGCATACCCAGAAACCATGTCTAATAAAGAAACCTCACCACCACCTAAAACTAAAGATAATCCATATTGATCTTTATTACCTGAAAGTGTTACACCAAGATCTCGAGCTTTTTTCATTGCGTCATCTATACCCACAAGATATAACATTTTTACAGCCGGAATGTTTCTTGATTCTTGTAATGCACTACGAACCGTCATAGGGCCTTTATAGGTGTTATCATAATCATCAGGACTGTAACACGGTGCACCACTAGTAAAGTCTGTTGCAGGGCATCCTGCGTTGAATTGAGTGGGTGTATCAAACAACACGGTATCTGGTGTATAACCTTTTTCAAAACCAGTCACATAAACAAACGGTTTGAATGAAGAACCCGGTTGTCTTTTTGCTAGTGCTACATTATATTGTCCATCAATTGTTTTATCAAAATAGTTTTTTGAACCAACCATTGTTAAAACTTCACCGGTTTTTGGGTTTATAGCCACTAAAGCTTGGTTTGTTGCTTTGTATTTTTTTTCATTATCTACAGCGTTCTTCGCTATTATTTCTTCTGCTTTTTCCTGCGTTGTGTAGTCTAATGTTGTATATACTTTATACCCACCTGTTTCTATGGCGTCTTCACCATATTTTTGACGAAGAATATCTAATATATAAAAAACAAAATGTGGGGCCTTTATACCTTTCAAATCTTGTGTATTGAAAACAACGACCTCATTTTTTGCTTTAGTGTATGTTGGTTCATCGATCATTTTTAGATCGAACATTCTTTTTAAAATAGTATTTTTACGATCTTCTAAAAGATTTTTATTTTTACCATAAGGTGAATAAAGTGTAGGACCCTTAGGTATTGCTGCTAAATAAGCAGCCTCTGCCACTGTTAAATCTTTAGGGTCTTTATTAAAGAAAGACCTAGCACCCTCTTTAATACCATAAGTTGTACCACCGTACGGGTTGTCGTTCAAGTAAAGTTCCAATATTTGGTCTTTACTCATTTCTTTATCAAGTTTAATTGCTAATATCCACTCTTTTATCTTACGTGTTATGGTCTGGTCTTGAGTTAATAAAGAATTTTTTACAACTTGTTGTGTAATAGTAGAACCACCCTGTCTTGGTCCAATATGAAAAACATCTACAATAGCAGCACGAATAATAGATTTTATTCTTATACCACCATGATTATAAAACTCAGAATCTTCTATTGCTAAAGTAGCATTTTTAATATTTTGACCCATTTCTTCGAGAGGGATCTCTGTTCTTTTAATATTTCCGTGTACATCATATAAAACAATAGTACCTGTTCGGTCGTATATTTTTGTTGAATTTGAAATACGCCTGTCATGAAATGCATTAAAGTCTGGTAGTTGTACTCTAGAATACCAGATTAACAAACTTGCTACTAATAATAGACCCAAACCTAATAGTCCAAGTACAATGTTTCTGAAAATTATAAATTTTGATGAATGTGTTCTTTTCATACATATAATGGTAGCACACTAAAACCCCGCAGGGAATGCGGGGTTTTTATTAGTAGTCGCCAATTGGTTCGTCGTCTCCGTCACTTAGTCCACTGTAATCATCTGGAGATTCTTCTATTTCTTCTGGAATGTCGTCTGTTATTTCGTCTTCATCATCTGATAAGAAGGCTGCAACTCTACTTGTTTTTTTTGGTGGTAATGGGTTACCATATTCATCTAATTCTTCTTCTGGTAGAATATTATCGTCTAACATTTCTTTTGTGTGATTATACTAATGCATGTTTTATAACAAAGTAAAAAGTATTGTGCAATGGTTTTTTCCACAATTATTTCTTATACAACACACTATGAGTAATGCCAATAGCTATTGCGTCAAACTCATCATCGATTTTAATTTTTTCAGTACCGCTTATTAAACGCGGAACCATGTTCATGATGCTTTTTTTATCTGCATTGCCATAACCTGTAATGGTTAGTTTTATTGTGTTTGGTGTATACTCGAAAATATCTAAACCACACGCTGTACCTGTAGACAATATTACACCACGAGCTTCAGCTACTAATAAAGCCGTTTTTTTATTAGTGCTAAAATACAGTGTTTCTGTGGCAAGTGTTTGTGGTTTGTATTTTTTTATAATGTTTTCTATATGGGCACGTATCTGATATAGACGGGCAGTATGTGTGTCTATTGGTTTTGTTTTAAAACACTCAGAAAAAACTAAAACTTCATTTTCGTGTTTTTCTTTATCTATTACTGCTATACCAAGTCTTTCGTAACCAGGGTCTATGGCTAATATACGCATATAAATTAAAGTTATTCATGGTCGAACGAAAGATGTTCGTACGCTTTTTTTGTTGCTATACGACCGCGGGGTGTACGTTCTAATAAACCCTGTTGTATTAAATATGGTTCTACTACTTCTTCTAGTGTACCTTCTTCTTCACCGCTCGCTGCAGCTAGTGTGGCTAGTCCAACCGGGCCACCGTTGAATTTATCTATCAGTATGGTTAGAATATTACGGTCTGTTGGGGTTAGTCCGTATTCATCTATGCCTAGTAAAGCTAATGCTTCACGAATTGTCTTTTCGTCTAAATTTTGTTTGTTAACTTGCGCATAATCTCGAACGCGTTTTAAGAAATAATTTGCGGTTCGTGGTGTTGACCGACTGCGCACAGCTATTTCTGTAAGAGCTTTATTGTCTAGTTTAATACCCAAAACAGATGCAGAGCGTGCAATTATTTTTTCTAGTTCTGGAACTGTATAGTATTCTAGACGAAAAGTACCACCAGAAAAACGTGAACGTAAAGGTGCTGATAATAGTGCAACACGAGTTGTTGCCGCTAGTAGTGTAAATGGCGGTAGTTCTAGTTGGATGGTTCTAGCTGATGGTCCTTTACCAATAATAATATCTAAAACACCGGACTCCATTGCAGGGTATAAAACCTCTTCGATCATTTTATTTAGTCGGTGTATTTCGTCGATAAAAAGTATGTCTCCAGGTTGTAAGTTTGTTAGTAAAGAGGCTAAATCACCGACTTTTTCTATAGCGGGCCCTGATGTGGTTTTTAAGTTACGGCCTGTTTCTCGGGCGATAAGGTGGGCGATAGTTGTTTTACCTAAACCAGGTGGTCCATAAAATAAAATGTGTTCGGCTGGGTGGTTTCTTTCGCTCGCGGCAGTAAGTAAAATACGCACATTATTTTTAATGTGTTCTTGGCCAATATAGTCGTTCCAGGTGTTTGGGCGAAGTGTTTGGTCTAAATAGCCTTCATTTTCAACGTTTTTTGACATATTTTATAAAAAATGGTTATGCACAGTTTTTCCACATTTTGTTGACTAAACACACTTGCATGTATTATAACGCGTGTTATATTTAGTACTCATCAGTTATATTTATTGTATTACTGATGATGCTTGACAAACATTTCTAAATGTGATACACTCTAAACAGTTAAATACTGTTAGTCCATTATATCACACATCCGCCAACTGGCGGAAAAGAAGGCATAAATCTCTAAGTAATCAACCTTTGGTCTAGAGGTCTTGAAGGAGGACGTTCTGGTGTGCTTGCATTCCTGGGGCTATCCTGCGACATTATCTTACTCGTTTTTATTATTATTAGCGAGGATTATTTAGAGATTTATGCTTTGTTTCTCCTAAACATAAAACACCCCGAGCGGGGTGTTTTATATTTTATATACTTACCATATCTACCACAGACGCTACTTCTTCATATGTTGTTATTCCGTGTAGTACTTTGATTATTCCATCTTCGCGCATGTTTAGTATACCTTGGTGTTCAGCGATTTTTTCAATGTCGCGTTCACTTGGTTGGTTAACTATAATTTTTGCTATAGCTTCGTTTGTTAGAATAGCTTCGAACACACCGATACGGCCTTTGTATCCTGTCATGTTGCATTTTTCACAACCAACTGCTTCGGGTATTGTATATGGTTTTGTTATATCAATATCTGTAACTATATCTTTACCTAAATTTTTTGCGTTTTCTATAACTTTTTTAATGGTTTCTAGTTCAACTGTGTTAGGTGTGCGAGTTGTTCCACATTTTTTACATACACGACGCACAAGTCGCTGAGCAATTCCAACTGAAAGTGCTGAAACAAGAATGTTTGGGTTTGCTCCTAGGTCTATAAGTCGGGGTATAATACCAGCCGCACTATTGGTGTGAACTGTAGAAAAAACCATGTGGCCGGTTAGGGCAAAGTTTATAGCAATACTTGCACTTTCTTTGTCTCGGATTTCACCAACCATACATATTTCAGGGTCTTGGCGCATAGCCGATCGAATTGATTCGGCAAATGTGTAACCGTGTGCATCATCAACTTGTGTTTGGGTTATGCCTGGTAGATGGAATTCGATAGGGTCTTCAACGGTAATAATTTTTTTCTCAGTTGAATTTAGTTCTCGTAAGAACGAATATAGTGTAGCTGTTTTACCACTACCTGTCGGACCAGAAATAAGTATCATGCCATGGGGTTTGTTTATCTCGGCTTCGATAATACCAAATAATTTTTTCTCGATACCAAGGTCCTCGAATTTAACCTGAGTTATTTTTGGGTTTAGTATACGCATAACTATACCTTCACCATATGCTGACGGTATAACTGATGTACGTATACCTATTTCTTCGTCTTTTATAAAAATACTGAAACGTCCATCCTGTGCATTCGATGTATTACTTAGTTTCATTCCTGAAATAAGTTTAATGCGTGAATTTATTAGATGGTATTTTTCAATAGGTATTTGAGTAATTTCCTGCAATATTCCGTCTAATCGGTAGCGTAGACGAATAAAACCTTCTTCGGGTTCAATATGTACATCAGATGCATCTATAGACAAGGCACCAGCTAGGATTATTTCTAATATACGTGATGTTGTGTGGATGTCGTCTGATTTTAAAACTTGGTTTATTTGTTCGGCAACGTCAGTAATGGTTTTGATCTCGCTTCCTAGTCGGGCAAGGGTTTGACTAGAAATATCAATACCACCTTCGCGTGAAAGTGTTGCGTGTGATAGTTCCGCATACCTTTCCCATACTCGATCTAAACTAGCATGGCTAGCCATATATACTTCTGGTAGTAAGTCTTTACGTTTTAAGTCGTCAATAATCTGTAAAAGGTATTCGTTTTGCGGGCTGATTATGGCTAGACTAATGTGCCGGCCCGCAGCTTTAAATGGGGCACAGTTAGCCTTTTTTGCATCTTCTTCTGAGACGAAACGAAGAGCGTCCATTTCGATGGTTTGGTTTGCTAAGTTTACATACGGTATGTTGTATGTGTTTATAGCTAACGACTCGACCAGTTCTTCTTCTTCACGTATACTAATGTCGTTTAATTTTTTATCTGCTTTATCATCTTGGAATACAGTCATGGGTATATTATAGCAGGGTATAGCGAATAGCGGAAAGGGAATATTCAGTGCTTGACAAAATGCTTATTATGTGTATAATTTATTGTAAATTCATAAACCATTAAAAAAAGTCCCCATGTATGTGGGGCAGACACATTGAAGAAGTTATTTATAATCATTTTGGTCATTTTGGGTATGACCGTTCAAAAAGCAAATGCCCAGGACGAACCTTCTTTAAAGGTTTCCGAAAACCGCCTGATCGGCTTCATTAATCTGACATATACGTTGGGGCATGAGGCAAAACTGGGGCTTGTAAAAGTTCTGGTAACAAAAAGCGACACCATTAAAAAGGGTGACGCTATCAGCGTTTCGAACACGGATTTCACCGCGTGGATTTCAAAGGAATACTTCGAAACCCTTCAAACAGGTAAACCGTATTGGGTTCATGCCAAGTGGCAGGAATACCGAAACGGGGAGTGGCGGGACATTGAAACCCCTGCAGACCCCAATAAGGTCAAAAAGAACCAGTATTGCCTGATATTCAACGTAGGACAGGTCCAACCTTGGCCGAAGACTACACCGGCACCCCAAAACATTAAGGTAGAGCCTCCGGTTAAAAAGCCTCGGAGAGCTTGATTTTCAAAACTTTTCGGCAAAAGCGCTGTCAGTAGATGACAGCGCTTTTTACTTGACAAATTTTATTTTTCCTGTATACTAAAGAAAACCATTAAAAAAAGTCCCCATGTATGTGGGGCAGAAAAGTCATGAAGTTCTTCAAAAGAGTACTTGCTTTGATGTTAATAATCTTCGCAGTACAAACGACCATGGCGCAAGAGCGCCCAAAAAACGATTTGCCCATAGCCAAGCAACCGCTTACTATGGAACAGCAAAAAAGATTGCTTTCTGGTAACGACGCCGTTGCTCAGGAATACTACTATGCGAAAATAGCGGATGTAAAGTCTGCTATAATTGCAAGCCTTAATGCTTACTCCCAGAAAAATAAATGGGAGTTTGAGGACGACAATTCACCGATTATTTTTGACCAAGAAGACTTGGCAAAGTATTTTGAAAAGTACTTCATCGAGCAAAAGGTTGCTTTTAATGAGGGTGACTATGACATCTACTATTGCGACAGGGAAACAGGTGTTGTAAAACACTTTCCGTACAGGAAAAACAAAGACGGTGAAGTTTTCATCTGTATCAACCCAAACAAAATTCCGGGTATAAAAGGTGCCGGCAGTCTTGCTGTCGAGCCCCTAATATCTGAAGTTTGTGGGAACATGATCAGCCCCCCTAATTTACCTAAAATCGAATCCGATGGAAATGTAAATGAGGATGGGCCAATCGTGGATGACAAAAAGGGAGATAAGTCCGTTTTGATTTCAGACACAGGCGGTGTTGATGTTAAAACCTACCATTACAAAGACGGCAGTGTTTCGGTAACGATCATTAACAAGATCAACCAGATCCAGCAAGGTGGTGATCTTACCAACACCAACACAGTCAACCCTTCAAATACTAATGCAGAAGAAGACGTAAAGCCTTACCAGCATATCTTTGAAGAGAAAACTGAGACTGTTTATGTGGACAGAAATGTTCCAAACGGCAACCATCCATTAGAAGACGGAGAAGTTGTTTACCACAAAAACAGAGTTGCTGTATTTGCTGTAGGTGTCGGTCTTGTTTACTTGGCTGGGAAGGCATTACTTGCCGCAAATCAGTACCAAAACTACTCAAGGCCATGCGGTGATTATTACACAATACCACCGAGGACGTTTAATACTATCCAAGGTAATACTTGGGCAACAACGTCCGGTGGCTTGATCCAAGGTAATGCTGGTGGTGGTAACCTCACCAACTACCGTATCACCCAAGGCTCCACTAATTGGTAAATTGGTAAGTGTTATTTTAAGTGTTGTCCAGCGCTAAATTTAATGTAAATTAACTTAGTGCTGGACTCCATATTTTAGGCCTGGATTTTTTCAACACTATTTTTAATAAATAAAAATGTTGAACAAAGCCACAATGTATGTAAAGCCAATACATTGTAAATCAAGACCTTAAACATGGACTTCATGTGCTTATAAAAGTATATGTGCCAGTTGTGTGTAATTGAATGTTTCTATCCATTCTGATAGAAGAATATATATGAAAAATTTTAAAAATATGAAAATAAAAATAAGTGCGCTGGTTCTCGGACTAGTTTCTTTACTGTCACTTGGTTTTGCTGTACAACCAGTATTGGCATCTGCGGTATGGAATACTGATGGTATAACGACTGTTAAGGTTGGTAAGACTGGTTCGTTTACAAACATCAATACAACAAGTGAAACTTTTGTAAATGGTGAATATGCTTATGTGCAAGTTTACTACCATATGATGAACAACGAAGTTGCGTCTGATGCAAGTATTTCACTTTCTCAAAGTGGATCTGCAACTTCTCACACGTTTTACGGTGGTGTTACAGGTGGTGGTGGTTCTGCATTAGGTAGTGTAACTATCAATACAACAACACCATCAACACTATCATTAGTAGCTGTACGCCGTTGGACAAATGACGGTATGGGTAACCAAACAAACCCAGCTGGTGATGATGTTACAAGTATGGCATCTGCTGCTGCAAATGGCGGTATTTACTCTTTAGGTACTGTTACTGGTAATTTAAACACCCAAGGTGCTGTTGTTTTCAAATTCCTTGTTAATTCTTCTGTTGTAAATCCACAAACTTACG
>CAYWWG010000019.1:11172-13758 GCA_964461985.1 uncultured Candidatus Saccharibacteria bacterium | reverse complement strand
CAGCAGTTGCACCTTCGAAGATTAGACCATTAGCACCAAACTTTTCTGTGGAAGCAGAAAGTGCGTGGTCGCCTGAGAGAGCAGCAGATTCATCCAATGCTACAGTTACAGTATCTGTTGCGCCAGCGGTTGTGCTCATACCAAGACCAGCTGCGATGGTAATAGTGTCAGTATCAGTCAATGATTGTGGTGTTCCTGATGTACCAGCTAATGTTAATGTGGACATTCCAGTTGAAGATCCACAACCTGAACCTGTAGCTGATATGACACCTGTGTTTGAAACTTGTAGACATTGTGTTCCACCACCTGCCAAAGAAGAAAGCGTTAAGTTACCTGAAGTTGTAATTCCAGTTAGACCAGTTGCTACACCAGAAGATGATATATCCCAACTTGTAGTATCAATTGCAAGTGTGTTTGCTCCACCACCAATGGTAATAGCACCAGATGTTGTGCCTGTTCCGATTGCGGTGGTGTTAGTCGAAGCATTGTTGTTAATCGAAGTTGTACCAGAGACTGTTAGACCTGTTAATGTACCAACAGATGTTAGTGATGACCCAGTAACTGTAGCATTAAGAGTTGTACCAGTTAATGTTCCAGCTGCAGCAGTTACAGTTATGTCAGATGAACCATTAAAAGCAACACCGTTAATGTTACGTGATGTTTGTAAAGTTGTAGCGGTGGTAGCTAAGTCGATAGTGATATTGTTTGGCACATCAGCATCAGCAATACTTGCACAAGTTAGGTTACCGTTAGCTGCAATAGTGGTTGCAAATTGATTTGCGGCACAGTCTGTTGGATTAGCAGCAAGTGCATTTGCTGTACCAGCATTTCCTGAAATGTTAGTTTGATCACCAGTGTTTGTACCTGTTGATGTACCAGATCCAGATGGTGCACCAACCATAGCGGCGGTGATACCAGAAACTGTTCCAGTAAATGTTGGTGAATTAATTGGGGCAAAGACGGTTGAAGAAAATGCGTTTGAACCAAGAGTACCACCAGCACCAATGTTTAATGTTGAACCATCAGTACCAGCAAGTGTTAGTGTGTTATTAACATTTAATGTTTTACCTGATGTGATAGTTAGACCAGTTACTGTACCTGCATTGCCTGAAATATTACCTGTTGCATTTCCGATATTAGGAGTTGTAAACACCGGAGAGTCAGAAAGGGCAACAACAGTACCGTTACCTGATGTTGTCATTTCACCTAGTACTCCTGCATTGTTGTATAGCAATCGTCCTGAAGTTCCTGATGAGATACCAGTTGTACCGATTGTTAGTCCAGTTGCAATAGTTGCCCATGTGTTGTCACCACGCAAATATGTTGATGAAGAAGGTGTGCCGGTTGCGGTTAGTTTTGCAAGGCTTACAGAATTGTTAGCGATAGTTGCAACAAAACTTCCAGTACCACTACCAGTTACATCTCCTGTTAAGGTAATTGTTTGATCACCAGTGTTTGTACCTGTTGATGTACCAGATCCAGATGGTGCACCAACCATAGCAGCGGTGATACCAGAAACTGTTCCAGTAAATGTTGGTGAATTAATTGGAGCAAAGGCCGTTGAAGAAAATGCGTTTGAACCAAGAGTACCAGTAACAGAGTTCAGGTTTGCAATTGATGCTGTAAGCCCAGTAAGTGTAACGGCAGTTTCTGCATTGTCCACGATTCCATTTGTATTTATGTCGTATGTTGTCGTAAGCATGTCTCCTGTACCAGACAATGTTTGCCATGAAGGTAGTCCGCCGTTTACAACCAAAGCTTTACCATTTGCTCCTATAGGCAGTCTTGCAAAATTACCACCACTGTCACGATAATAAATATCGCCTGTTGCATCAGAGCCAAGTGTAAGTTTAAGTCCACCAGCGTTTACCGCACCAGCTAAATTCAAAGCGCCAGAAGTTAAAACTGGAATATTATTATTTACAGGACTTTGAGAAGGAGTAAAGCCACCAACTGTTTTTGAGTTAACTGCATAACCAGCAGAAACAACACGTTGACGTGGACCAAGTGTTTCAAAACTAGATACTGCTGCACAAGACCCAGAAATAGATGCAGCAACATCAATGTTAAGATAAACTTCGTCAGTTGAATTAAAATCGAAATCAAGCAAATCCCCACCAGCTGACACGTCACCTATGTCTGCATTTAATACACCATTTTTAACAGGAACTGTCATTTTACTAGGTGCACCTATTGGCCAAAGTTTTGTACCAGAACCAACAGAAGGATTGTCGTACAAAGAAAACTTAAAACAGTAGTTAGTACCACTTGAACCACCTAACAGGTTTCCTGATGAATCTAAAAGTCTACCCTGATGGTGCAATATACTTGGCACACCAGCAGTTGCAAACGCAGATGTTGGAATAATAATTGAAATTAAAATAAAAATAGAGGCCAAAAAAAACACACTTTTACGCAAGCATAGAGAAAAATATTGTGATGTTTTTCTTAAAAAAAAGTGCATTGATCTACTTCGTATATGTCCCCCATATACTATGTATATATTATAACTTGAAACAAGTATAAAAACAATAAAAAACAATGGTTTTTTCACACTTTATCCACAACTAATAAAAAACACAAAAA
>CAYWWG010000019.1:0-11072 GCA_964461985.1 uncultured Candidatus Saccharibacteria bacterium | reverse complement strand
ACGTCGTAACGTAGGAATTCCATTGTAAACGATGCACGGCCTTCAGACATAGAACGAAGTGCTGTAACATAACCGAACATTTCTGACAAAGGAACTATAGCATTAACAACTTTGTTCATACCGCGTTCTGCCATACCTTCGATCAAACCACGCTTTGAAGACAAGTTACCTGTTACATCACCCATGAACTGGTCAGGGGTAACAACTTCAACCTTCATCATAGGTTCTAGAACCACTGGTTTAGCACGCTTTGCTGCTTCTTGGAATGCCATAGAAGCCGCAATTTTAAAGGCTATTTCAGAAGAGTCGACATCGTGGAAACTACCGTCGTATAGTTCACATGAGATATTAACCATCTTGTAACCAGCTGTTACACCACGATCCATAGCTTCACGTAGACCCTTTTCAACTGCTGGTATAAATTCTTGAGGAATTGCACCACCTTTGATGTTGTTTATAAATTCAAAGTCTGGGTAACGTTTAATGTTCTTAGGTAGGTCTGCAATTTCTTCGGCAGTTAGAGTCATATCCATCGGCTTCATCTTGATCTTAACGTGACCGTACTGACCTTTACCACCGGTTTGTTTAATGTATTTATGTTCAGCTTCAGATGTACCCAAAATAGTTTCGCGGTACGCAACCATTTGTTTACCAACGTTTGCTTCAACATTAAATTCGCGCTTCATACGGTCGACGATGATTTCCAAATGCAATTCGCCCATACCGTATATGATCGTTTCACCAGTTTCTGGGTCAGACATAACCTTAAATGTTGGGTCTTCTTGAGCAAGGCGTGATAATGCCATACCCATACGTTCTTGGTCGGCCTTAGTTTTAGGTTCAACCCGCAATGATATAACAGGTTCTGGGAACTTGATACGGTCAAGTATAATCGGGTTGTTTTCGTCACAAAGTGTGTCTGAAGTTATTGTGTCTTTCAAACC
The DNA here is from genome assembly GCA_964461985.1 of uncultured Candidatus Saccharibacteria bacterium. Classification (GTDB taxonomy): domain Bacteria; phylum Patescibacteriota; class Minisyncoccia; order Phycocordibacterales; family UBA9973; genus MFUC01. The sequence continues at coordinate 10,128 of CAYWWG010000019.1, read as the reverse complement.
AACAGCAGCGGCAATTTCACCAGCAAAAACTTTTTTCACTTCTTCACGGTCGTTTGCATGCATACGTAGGATACGGCCAATACGTTCTTTGTTTCCAGTGCGTGGGTTGAACACATATGAACCAGCGGTTAATGTTCCAGAATAAACACGGAAGAATATTATTTGCCCAACGAATGGATCAGCCGCAATTTTAAAGGCCAATGCCGCAAATGGGTCTGTATCAGAAGCATGACGAACTAGTTCTTCTCCTGTGTCTGGGTTAGTTCCTTTAACCGGAGGAATGTCAGTTGGTGCTGGAAGATAGTCAACAACCGCATCCAAAACTAACTGAACACCCTTATTTTTCAAGGCTGAACCAGCAAATACTGGGAATATTTTGTTTGCGATAACAGCTTTACGCATTACCTTTTTTAATTCATCGATAGAAAATTCTTTACCCTCTAGGTATGAAGTCATCATTTCGTCGTCATTTTCAACTATTTTTTCGATCAATTCTGCATGGAATTTTTTAGCTTCTTCCATATATTCTGCAGGAATTTCTTTTTCAACAACTTCTGAACCCATATTTCCTTCAAAGAAATATGCTTTCATTTTTAATAGGTCTATAACACCTTCGTGTTTATCTTCTTCACCTATTGGTATTTGCATACGAACTGCACTTTTATTCAAACGACTTAGAACAGATTGGTATGAACGTTCAAAAGAAGCACCGATACGGTCTAGTTTGTTAATAAAACAAATACGAGGCACCATAGCTTCGTCAGCATAACGCCAGTTAGTTTCAGATTGTGGTTCTACACCAGCAACGCCATCAAAAACAACAACAGCACCGTCTAGAACACGCAAAGAACGTTTAACTTCAACAGTAAAGTCGATGTGACCAGGTGTGTCGATAATATTAAAACGATGCTTCTTAGAAGTGTCTTTTAATGCATATGTTGGGTTCCAGAAACATGTAACCGCAGCAGAAGTAATAGTAATACCGCGTTCGCGTTCTTGTTCCATCCAGTCAGTGGTGGTTTCACCATTGTGCACTTCACCGATCTTGTGTGACACACCGGTATAGAAAAGTACACGTTCTGAAGTTGTGGTTTTACCAGCGTCAATGTGAGCGATAATACCAAAGTTTCGCACGCGTTCTAGAGGGTAATCTCGATTGTCCATATAATAATAGTTGAAAATGTTAAAAAATAATAAGGGCCCAAGTTAATATATTGGAGCCACTTGTCCGCCTACTATACTGTAAAATATACATTTTTGCAACTTATTTCAATATCTTACAAAAACAAAACCCCTTTCGGGGTTTTGTTTTTTGTATTTAAAATACGTTTTACCAAGCGAAATGGGCAAATGCTTTGTTTGCTTCTGCCATTTTGTGGGTGTCTTCACGTTTTTTTACAGCTGCACCTTCATTCTTAGCAGCAGATATAAGTTCGTCAGCTAGTTTAATATGCATTGGTACACCTTTTTTACTACGAGCTGCTTCCTTAATCCAACGCATAGCCAAAGACAAACGGCGTTCTGGGCGTACTTCGCGAGGCACTTGATAGTTAGCTCCACCAATACGTCGTGAACGAACTTCAATGTTTGGACTTGCATTTTTTATAGCTAGTTCAAACACTTCCATTGGGTTGTCTGTTTTGTTTTTCTCAGCGATGATATCAAGCGCTCCGTAAACAATCTTGCGGGCAGCAACTTTTTTACCACTTACCATCATATAGTTTATGAATTGGCCAAGTTTTTCTGAATTATATTTAGAATCGGCACCTGGGCGGATTCGGTTTTTTACTGGTCTTCGCATATAGATTATTTATTAGCTACTTTAGGACGTTTTGCACCGTATCTTGAACGTGACTTACCACGCTTTTCAGGAGCAGTTGCATCGAGACGACCACGAACGATGGTGTAACGTACACCGATCAAGTCCTTCACACGACCGCCGCGGATAACGACAACCGAGTGTTCTTGTAATTTGTGTCCAATACCTGGAATGTAGGCAGTAACTTCTTGGCCATTAGTAAGGCGGACACGAGCAATTTTACGAACTGCAGAGTTAGGCTTTTTAGGAGTTGTGGTAGTAACCTTTGTACATACGCCACGTTTAAATGGTGACGGGTAGAACACAGGGCGGTTTTTAAGCGCATTAAAACCACGTGCTAATGCAACGGTTTTCTTTCTTTTAACCACATTTTTGCGGTTCTTTTTGATTAATTGATTTATTGTTGGCATATATATTAGTAATGTTTATAGCATACAACGCGTCCAGCTATGGGCATGTTGTTTTCTGTGCTCCTCTGCAACTCTTACAAAAGAGTAAAACACCGGTTTATACTAATACAAAATGAGTTTTTATGCAAGAGCAAGTATTTCCGTATATTTATTCGATAATAAACTTCTCGTTTAGGTAACCATTTGTAACCTCAACTGTGCGTTTTAGTACAGATGTATAAGATCCATCAAGGTTTTTCTTCTCTATACTTACTTCGTACGTTCCATTAGGAATCAAACAGTAAAACTGACCGTTTTTATTTGTTATCTTTTTTATAAAGTCTTTACCATTACGCATAATACGAACTATGGCATATGGGTAAGGGTTACCCTTAGAACTTAACACATAACTACGTGGTTTTGGTCTAAGTGCTGTATATTTTAAGATCAACATCAATGTATAGAATACAACTACAACCATGTTATATGTTGAAGCCTTTGCATACCAAGACAACAAAGACACCCCGTAACCTAGGAAATACAGAACATTTGCAAAACGTACCCAGAACACTTCGTGTGTCTTGTGGTATTTCATTAACAACTGTTGTCTTTTTGCATATTCATTCCAATCAAAATTTTCTGGGTCCATTGGTATGTTCGATATAACAAGGTCATTGTCTGACAAAACGGTAAACTGTTTACCATAGTACAAATCTTTGTATATTTCATCTTCAACTTTTCCATCTAAAATCTTTGAAGGAAAAACGTAGTTCGTTTTATGAGCAACAATGGTATATGTTCCGGATGGTAACAGAAAACCAAACCTTCCATCAAGATCTGTTATTGAAGTTTCAACTTCTTTACCATTTATGTCAAAAACTGAAACATAAACAGGGTCCAATGGCTGTTTTGTAATACTGTCATATACAGTACCCCAAGGACGATTCTTTTTCTTTAGACCTATAAATATAACAAGTAGATTCCATAACCTCCAAGGGAATATCAATGCCTCGCCCAGAGAAACCGGGTTTAAAAACAGAATACCAGCAAGTGTCGATATAACACCTGCAGTAGCACCAACAACACCGACTACCTTTGTTGCCGAACTAGTATTTGGGTCTTCAAAGATTTTTTTTACTTTTATCTTTGCAGACTTATAAACCCCTCCTGAATCTTTTACAGATTTTTTTACATTGTCTTTAATGTAACAATAAATTGAATCACATTTTTTTTCTTGATTACAAGTAGGGTCTGTTGGATTTAGTTCACAAAAAGTTGGCTTTTTTGTAATGCAAGATGGGTCGCTCGGATTTAAATAACAAAAAGACTGCACAACACATGTTGGGTCTTTAGGGTTTAGTTCACAAAATGTTTTGACCTTACATGCTGGGTCCGTAGGGTTCAACTCGCAGAAAGTTTTAACTTTACATGTCGGGTCTGTGGGGTTTAGTTCACAAAATGTGAGTTTCTTTACACTACATAATGGATCTGCAGGATTTAATTCGCAGAAAGTTTTAACTTTGCATATTGGGTCATTTGGGTTTAATTCACAAAATGTTGGTTTTTTTATAAGACATATCGGATCTGAAGGGTGGGTCGAACAATAACTAGGTGGTGGGGGTGGTGGTGAACCTCCGCCACACAAACCAGACTCGGCAACACCACTACTGTTATAGCTAGAACTATTATTTACATTACAGTCAGTGTGGCAGTCTTTGTCTAGATTATCAGCTAAACCATCGGCATCATTGTCTAAGCCGTCTGCACAAACTGGTCTAGAAACTTTTGGCAACCAGTCTGTTTTGACACAAGCATTACTATCAGCACAATCGAATTTAATATAACCGTAGTTTTCACTCCAAGCATAACCTGTAAATTCACCAGCACTGTTTATACGAACAGAAAAATTTGCATCGGCACAACTCCCAGCTGGGTGTAAAGGCGTACTATTTAAACAGTTAAATGAAACCCACCCTGTGTTTTGACCCCATGCAAAACCAGAAAGTATCCCATAGTTTCTATCAGTATTCGCATCAAGAGAAACACGGTAATTTGAATCAGTACAACCATTTGGTAAATTTCCGACCGCGGCACAATTTAGTCTGATCCAACCAGCAGATTCGCCAAACATAAGCCCCGAAAGCCCACTGTCGGTTACGTGGACATTATATGTATCTATACCTGGTTGTGTAAAATATCCAGCATTTATTAATGTATTATTAGAAACTTCTTTCGCCTTCCAAAAATTAGAACTTATTGTTCCATTATCAAACGATGCATAGCAAATACTCGCAAAGAAAAATGTAAAAAAAATTATTAAAATTTTTTTAAACAAGGCACGAATATTCATAATATATATTATATACCACTACCAACAATTATGTGAGTTAAAAAATGAATTATAGGTGCAAAAACTTTCGGGGCAATAAAAACAATAAAACAAATTAATAAAACAAAACCCCATCTAGCCAGAAAACTTTCTATATATGAGTATTTCTGAGGCAGTAAAGCAAACAGGACTTTCGAACCATCTAAAGGAGGAAGAGGGATAAGGTTAAACACAACTAAAACAATATTTAATATAACTATTTTAGAAGTTATATTTAATACACTTTCAGTTAAGGTACCTGTCGCCGCTAATAGCCGAATGAAAAGACCAAATATAATAGCTAATAATAAATTAGATATAACGCCGGCTAAAGAAACCCAAATGGTTCCACGTTTAATGTCATAAAAGTTATTTGGGTTTACTGGTACAGGTTTTGCCCAGGCAATCATAAAACTTGTGCCAGATAAAAGTAGAATTAAAGGTAGCAAAAAAGAACCAAACAATTCAAGGTGTGGTAATGGATTTATCGTTAAGCGCCCTGCATACCTTGCAGTCGGGTCGCCGAAATATTCAGCAACATAACCATGGGCAAGTTCATGTATTACTACAGAAACCAGTAATATTATAACGTATGTAATGATGCCAAGTGTTGTGGGTTGCATAAAATGTATACTTATGATAGCATAATACACGTTATGGCAAAAGTATGTGCAATCACTAATAAAGGCTCAATCGTCGCTGGCGGCTATTCTACACGCGTTCGTGCAACTAAATTTAACCCAACTGGTAAGGTTCGAAAGCAACCAAACCTTCAAAAGAAGCGTATTTTTGTGCCGGAACTAAACAAAACTTTCGTGCTTACAATATCTACTAACGCCATCCGCACTATCGCTAAAAACGGCGCATTCGCAACACTAAAAAAAGCTGGAATAATTAAGTAACAAGTTTATAGTAAATAGTTTATAGTTTACAGAAAAAAGCCGCTCGATATCGAGAGGTTTTTTATTTACATGTAATAATCTGCCCATTTGAAACACAATTTATCGTACCAATTTTACTTGTTTCTAGGTATGGAATGTGTAAGTTTTTTAAACGGTCCAAAACTTCTTTATGCGGGTGGCCGTATTGGTTTTTAAAACCAGCAGAAATAATGGCCAACTTCGGGTGCACAGCCATCAAGTATTCTACAGAAGATGATGTGCGAGACCCATGGTGCCCAAGTTTTAAAACATCTACCGGTAACATTGCCGGGTTATGCTGGACTAAATACAGTTCTTTGCCTATAGGCGAGTCCCCAGTAAACATAAACGAAGTATTACCGTAGTCTAGTCGGGCAACTATCGATGCATCGTTAGTTTCCCACCCTGTTACATCTGTATCTGGGTAAAGTATGGTTAGGTAAATATTATTTTTCTGGTCCAACATTATTTTCTGCCCAGCACGTGCATATATGTGCGGTATGTTTTTATTTAAAATTATCTGTTGTAAATTTTGGTAAACATCGGTGTTTACTGTTACACCAGGCTCTAGCACACTGCCTACCTTGTATTTTTCTAATACATTTACTAAACCTGTTACATGGTCGGCATCGGGGTGTGTAGCAATAACCACATCTATATTACGTTTGAAAAATGGCAATTCTGTACCCAGACGCGACAGTACCGCATTGTCCCGTCCACCGTCTATTAACATCGTTCCACCACTGGGTGTTTGTATTAGTATGCTGTCGCCCTGGCCAACGTCTAGAAAAGAAACTTTTAATTTATTCTGTGCTGGTTGTAAAAGTAAAATAAAAACCAATACCCCACCCAATACCAACAAACCCCCAACGTAGGCCCAGAGTTTTTTATGGTTCGGTTTTTGTTCCATATATAAATTATAACACTAACAGTTAATACTAACCTCAAAAAAAATGCATGTACCCCTACCCGACCTTCCCCTAAAATAGGGGCAGAAGGAATTTCTCTTCCCCTTTTATAAAGGGGAAGCCGGATAGAGTTACTTTTATGCTATAATACCCATATGCAAAAATATACACCACAAGAATTTAATATCCCTGAACTAGCAGGCATATCAGCCAAAAACATTGAAGAGCATTTAAAGTTATACAAAGGCTATGTAACCAATGCCAACAATGTTGTCGAAAAAATAAGCACCCTATCTGAAGGTATGTTTAAAAACAAAGATGACAATGGCTATGTTATAGCCGAACTTTTCCGCCGTTTTGCTTTTGAATACAACGGTATGCGTAACCATGAAGTTTATTTTAGTAGTCTTTCTGGTGGACCAAAACCGCTTAACCCAGACAGTGCACTAGCTAAATTAATAAACGAAACATGTATGTCACTAGACATATTGTTAATGGGTTTTAAAAACATGGCCATGACACGCGGTGTAGGTTGGGCAGTACTGTGGTACGACAAACGCGACAATCGACTTCTAGCAAACTGGGTAGACGAACAGCACCTAGGCCAACTAAACGGCTGTACCATGATACTAGCATTAGACATGTGGGAACATGCATATGTCTACGACTACCCAACTTCTGCAAAGAAAGATTATATCGAGGCCTATTTTGCAAATTTAAACTGGAGTGTGATAGAAGAAAACTTCAATAAAGCACAATAGTCACTTAACGAAATAGCTTTAAATAAAAAAATTAAAAAGTACTTGAGTAAGGTTTTTCGCAGGCCGACCGGGCCGAGAAGAGCGATTTTCTAGCAAGAAAATACGCGTGCCTTACGAAAATACTGTTTTAATTTTTTTCTACAACCATTTCCCTAAAAATATTTTTAAATAAAATAGTAAACATAATTAAATACATGCCCAGCATTACCCATAGTGGCAATGGGTAGTTTAAAACACCAAATGGCACTGAAGCAAAAAGTGCAATAACCCACAATACAAAAGTTAGTAATATAGAAAGTGGAAATGCAAAAATTATAGATAGGCTTGGTACAAATGCACACAACACCAACAGAAATGTTAACCCCATGGCCAACGGCATAAGCGGTAGTATTAATACATTGGCTGGTATAGACACCAAAGACATAGCGCCCATTGTATACAATATCAGTGGCAGTACTGCAATATTTGTGCCCACTGTTGTGGCCACCACGTCGCGTATACCAAATTTATCAGTAACCCATAAAAACTTATGTAGTATTTTTGGGGTTATATATATCAACCCAACTGTAGCTAAAACCGAAAGCTGAAAAGACACATCGTATAGTATGGTAAACGGGTTCATTATACCCATGGCAATAATAGTTAAAACCAACACCCTACCAATATATGTTTTGCGTTCAACTAATTTTGCCAAAATAACAATACCGCCCATTATACCCGCACGTATGGCAGTAGTTGTAGCCCCAGTTAATATGACAAATAAAATTATACCAAACAACGACACCACCCATGCTACTGTTACAGAAAATATGGCACCCAATGTTGCCAACATGGCTTCGACAACAATAGTAATGTTGTAACCAGACAATGCAATAATGTGTATGGTGCCTGAACGGACAAACTGGTCACGTAAATTTTTAGTTAACCAGTCGCGCGAACCAACTAATATACCCCTGGCCAAGCCCGACTGAGGTTCGTGTAAATTATTATTTACTTGGTCTTCAATTTTATTTTTTAATACTGCCAACCTTGCAGTAATGTTCCACTTACCAGCAGGGGTAGTAGATAGAACATGGGGTTTGTTTAATATTGCATAAACAAAATCTTTTTTAAGATAAGACACATAATCAAAAACAGTATCATTAGAACCATTAAAATTTTCCGGGTACTGTAATATACCAGAAATTTGCACGTGTTCCCCAACTAACAATTGCCCACTATTTATTTTTGTTAGAATTCTAAATCTTTCATTCAGTGGTTGTAAAACGACTGTTTCTATATTGTTTTTATTTTCGATCGAAATAACTTTACCGGTTAACGTTACATTTTTATTTATTGCATTTGTATATAGCACTGGGAATTTCGGAATGCGTAGATACGAAATACCATAGCCAACAAAAATAGAAATTAATATTACTAATAAAAAGCTAATCGACTTTTTAGAAAACTTGCCTAAAAATAAAACACAAACTAGACAAATAAAAACACAGGCTAAAAGCCCGTATGTATTTTGTAAAGATGTAAATAATATTATACCAATTAATAAACCAAAACTTGTTCCGTAAAACAAAGTGTCATCCATCCCGTTAGAGATAGGAAGTGCCACAATACAGTATACGGAACTTCCTATAGTTAGATAATTTATAATGTTTCGACCATATTACTATACCTTACAGGCACTTCCGTAATATATTTGCTTATATATACATACTAACATAATTTATTTTTTATTATATTAAGACAAAATAACACCTATTATCTCTAACGGGAGAACTATTTTACATAGAGGGCAACCCCTTCCAGAATTCTTTATAATTTTCTTTGGTTCCACGAAACAGTGGTGTGTTGTCTTTATCTGCAAAACTGGTGGCAATAACATCGGCACGTTCGTTTAGCAAAACTCCTGAATGCCCCACAACTTTTTTCGTATGGATATTTTTGCCAAAACTACGTACCAAAGCCATCAATACCTGCCACAATTCTTGGTTTAATACTGGTTTTTTATTGGCGGTTTTCCAACCGTTTTTCTCCCAACCTGCAACCCAAGACCCAATACCACCCAACACATACGCTGAATCAGTATGTAATGTAACCACGACCGTTACATTACGTCCGGACTTTTTTACTTCTTCTTGCACTGTACGCAAACTAGCTATTACACCCATCAGTTCCATTCTGTTATTTGTGGTATGCGCATCATGGCCGCCTATTTCGTATACATAGTCATGGTCTGCTAATATACCCGCATCAAATCCAATTACCGCCCCATACCCGCCTGGGCCAGGGTTGCCACGAGACGATCCGTCTGTATAAATAGAAATATTTTTTACATTATTCATTAGGTGTATTTTAGCACAATATTTCTAAAGACTCGATACGTAATCGTATTTCTACACGACCCATATAACGAGATTCTTCAACATAAGCCTGTAAATCAGCAAGCTTACCTGATGATATTTTTTGATTAAAATCGTTCGTAGTTTTGAAAAAAGCAATAGCTTTTAACTTTGCAGATCTTTGATTTATACCCTCGATAGCCATACGCAAAGCTGGGTCAATATTATTAATATCTTGTGAAACAATAATTTCTAAATGGTTTTTATCTTTGCCAAATTCTTTTGCATTTTCTATTAATACACTTCTAAATGTAAACAAAGGCTTGGGGTTTGCAACACCAAAAGGTGCAAATTTTTGTATTTCTTTATAAAGGTCTATGTTTACAAAAGGCACAGAAATTTGAAGTGCTTTCTTTTCGTTCTGAATTAGTTCCTTTAATGTATTATCAATATATGCAACATCGTGCACACTGTTTAACACCTCTGCTAGTGTATGTATCGCTTCATTGTTAACTGAAAAACCTCCAGCACTCTCGTGGCCACCATAAGCCAAAAATGTACCAGCTGGGGCAGCCGACATAATAGAAACTAAATGGCAAGTACCATTCGAACGACAAGAACCTTTGA
>CAYWWG010000018.1:4972-14432 GCA_964461985.1 uncultured Candidatus Saccharibacteria bacterium | reverse complement strand
AAGCATTGCCTGCATATATAATGGGACAAATGTCTTACCAAGGCTTATTAAGTGTTATACGTTCTATTGCTGATCAAGATTTTATGAGTCGAGAAACAAAACTTGTTTTTGATGTCATAAATTCTGCAAAAAATGAAGAAATAGAAGATTCTTTTAAGCAAGAACCAGACATATCAAACGGTTTGTTTATAAAATGTAACTCGATGTCTTACCAGTATCCAAATGAAGGTGATTTCGTTTTTAAAAATTTGAACATAAGTTTTGATTTTAGAAAACTTTATGTGCTTTCAGGAAAAAATGGAGGAGGTAAGTCGACCCTTATGTTTTTAATATCAGGAAAATTATTTCCGACGGGTGGTAGTATTACTATTAACGGTATACCAACTACAAATATTAAAAAAAGTTGGTTTTCGAAAACATTTACAGGTTACTATACTAAAATGAACATGATCAAAAGCTTGTCAGTTAGAGAATTCATTGATTCTGCACTTGTTGTTCCTGATAATGTATTAAAAAGGGTAATAAAGGAAGTTGGTTTGGATGATAAAATTACAGACCTTTCTGTTATTATCGGTTCTTATCATCCACAAGGAACCGACTTTTCTGATGGTCAAAGGCAAAGACTGCTTATCGCCAGGTTACTGGTTCAGTTGCAAAGGTTTGAAAGTTATGTGTTAGGTGACGAAATTACTGCTCATCTGCATCCTTCTGATCAAGCATACTTCTTTAGATTAATAAAAAGTTATTCTTCCGGTGGTATGCTTATTGCACACAATGATTTTGTTGTTAATGAATGTGATGTACAAATAATCTGTTCAAACGGTCAGATAAGTGTTTTTCAGGAGTGAAAATTTACTTCGAACTCCCAATTGTTATATAAAGCAATTGGGAGTTTTTTTATATCTTGCCAAAACTTATTTTTGGTGGTATATAGTGGGTATGAAACGAATAATACTAATTTCAGGGTTTTTGGGGTTGCTGGTAGCCTTTGGGGTGGCCAGTGTTGCTAATGCATGCTACCGGTCATGTGGGGCAGTATATCAACAACCTTATTATCAGTCTTATGGCTATAATAATGGCTACTATAACGATTATTATGGCAATATGGGCTATGGTTATGGCCAAAATTATGGCTACAACACTTATGGTTCGTATAACCCATATAACATTTATGGTTACAGTAATATGTACAATCCATATAGTTATGGAAACCAGTATAACTACGGATACGGATATAATTCATACGGTTCGTATGGTGGGGTAGGTCTAGTAGGCTCTATAGGCTTAATTTTCGGTGGTGGTAGTTACTACGGGTGGTAGTTTTCCACTATTGTGATAAAAATTCCGCAGTTCGCGGAATTTTTAATATGGTATAATAGAGGTGTCGCAAGATATAACACGGTATAGAAAACACATAATTTATACCGAAATTACAATGAATATAATAATAAAAGAAAGTAATTTTCAAGCAGCAGACAATATTCGTGAATATGTAATGAAGCGCTTCGAAGGGATAGAAAAGTTTATGACACACCCCACCGAAGACAAAGTGTTATATGTAGATGTAGCTAAAATTTCTAAACATAAATCAGGAGAAATATACCGAGGTGATGTGCACATTACTTTTGGTGGGCGTAAATATTATGCAGAAGCTGAAAGTACAGACCCTTATGCTGTGATAGACGCAATGCGTGAAGAACTAATAAATGATCTAGCAAATAAAAAAAGTAAAATGCATCGAGTATACCGCAAAGGTGCACTGTACGTCAAAAACGTAATAAAAGGTATACCTTATGTAGGCAAAAAGTGGAAATAGTTAGAAGTATAAGTTATACTTGTTTGATACTAATTAACTTTTAGAATTTAAGTATGAAAAAATCAATAGGTATAATTATAGCTTTAGTGGTTGTTGTTGGTGCGGTGTTAATATTGAAAAGTATAAATACCACAAAACCATTACCAACAAATACTAACAACAATGTACCAATTGTAACTACTCCAACCAAAACCACAAAACCTTCAGTAGTTAAAACTAAACCAAAAGTAATTGGCTACACAATGTCAGATGTTGCTACGCATGCAACAGCTAGTAGTTGTTGGACGGCAGTAAACGGTTCTGTGTATGATGTTACAAGTTGGATAAATAAACACCCTGGTGGTGCACAAGCAATACTTGGTATGTGTGGTAAAGATGCTTCAGGTGCATTTAATAACCAGCACGGTGGTCAATCCAGACCAGAAGTTGAACTAGCAAGTTTTAAAATAGGTTTACTAAATTAGAAAATAAAAAAAACTTAGTAGTTAAAATACTAAGTTTTTTTTATTTTCTATTACCGAGCGCACTTTTTAATGTAGCTGTGTCTGAGTATTCTAGTTCCAGTCCCGTAGATAATCCGCGACCCAATGAAGATATTTTAATATTATTTTTCTCGGTAACTGGCTTTAATGCAATGCGTATGTATTCATCGGTATGTTCGCCGACAGGTGTTAGTGACATGGCAATAATAATTTCGTTTACTGTGCCAGCTAAACTTTCAATTCGTTGCATAAGTTGGCGTATACGTACACGTTGCTCAGGGTTTTTCTCTAGTACTGGTACAACACCGCCTAATACAAAATAGAGTCCGTTATATGTTTTACTGCGTCTTATCATTTCTAGGTCTGCATCTTTTTCAACAACTATTATTTGTGTGTTGTCAGCTTTGGGGTCTTTACATATATCGCAAACATCGTCGGTCTGGTTTATAGCATGAGCAAAAAACCGGTGACATAAACTACATTCAGTTATACCTTCTTTTAGTGTGGTTATACTTTGTGCAAAATTTTCTAAAAAACTTGCATCTTTGGTAAGTAAATAATAGGCAAAACGCTTGGCCTGTCTTTCACCTATACCAGGAAAGTCACGAAAATATTGGGTTAATGTATCTAATGGATTCATTCGTATTGTTTATTATATCCCAGTAGTAGAGTTTAAAGAAACTCACTACCGGGCATGCCTAGAAATCATCTAAGTTATATTTGTCAGGTTTTGATGTGGTTGGTGCCAGACTTTGGTACTGACCATCGATGTTAATAAAGCTGGTAGTTTTTTGGTCGAAAATAAGATCAACTTTACCAACTGGACCGTTACGGTGTTTTTCGACAAGTATTTCCATTATACCTGTGCGTTCAGATTCTTCTTTGTATTTATCTTCGTTGTGCAGGAACATGACAATGTCGGCATCTTGTTCGATAGAACCAGAGTCGCGAAGGTCAGATAGGCGAGGTTTGCCACCGCGCGATTCAACTGCACGTGATAACTGTGACAATGCCAAAACCGGTACATCAAATTCCTTAGCTAAACCTTTTAGTCCTCGAGAAATTTCAGTTACTTGGTTTACCATATTGTCGTAGTTTTTCATAGTACTCATTAACTGTAGGTAGTCGATAACTATCATTCCTAGTCCATGTTCTGCTTTGATGCGACGGCAAATAGAACGTACTCGTACTAAGTTAGACCCAGCTTGGTCGTCGATAAATATAGGTGCTTGTGCCAGACGACTGATAGATTCCTGTAATGCTGCAAAGTCTGACTCGGCAGACAGGTTGCCCGTGCGTAAATTCCATGAATTAACTTTAGATTCTGCAGAAAGCATACGGTTTACTAGTTGTTGAGCACTCATTTCTAGTGAGAATATTGCCACAGGTACCTTGTGAACAGTTGCTGCATGGCGGGCAATGTCTAGGGCAAATGTTGTTTTACCAACAGATGGGCGGGCCGCAAGTATAACAAGGTCTGAAGGTTGTAGGCCACTTAACATATCGTCGAGTTTTGTAAAACCAGTTGGTACACCACGAAGCTGACCTTTGTTTTCGTGAAGTTTTTCAATGTGTTCCCAGGCATCAGTTACCGCATCTTTTATTGCAATAAACTTTTTAGAATTAGGTCGAGCCTTCATTTCCAAAAGGCTTTTTTCGGCATGTTCTAAAACTTCTTCTACTGACATGTCACCCTCAGCAAAGCCAAGTTCGGCAATGGTGTCGGCCGAGCGAATAAGTTCACGAAGTATGTTTTTTTTCTGAACTATTTCTGCATAGTATTTTGCATTTGTAGAAGATGGAACTGTAGACGCAATGTCTGCTAAAGCAGAATTACCACCGACAGCATCAAGCATTTTCTTTTCTTTTAGACGTGTTGATACTGAAAGTATGTCTATCGGTTCGTTACGTAATGACAGTTCTAGCATGGTTTCGTATATCATGCCATGTTTGTCAAAATAGAAAGATTCACGAGTTAATATGTCGGACACATCGTGTATAGCCCCCGAACGCACCATAATAGAACCGATAACAGCGCGTTCAGCGTCTATGTCTTGGGGTGGTATACGGATGTGTGTGTCTTTAGCCATGTGTACGAATATAGTACCATGGACTGGCAATGCTAACCAAAATGTAGATTGTGTGGATTGTGGGGAATTATATAGGGGTTAGCGGACAGAGTAAAACGAACAGTGAATGACATTTACGCTATTCGCTTTTCGCTGTATACTATACACTATGAAAAACACCACAGTATTAACCGGCGACAGGCCAACAGGCAAACTACATTTGGGCCACTATGTTGGGTCTATACAAAACCGCATTCGTCTACAGAACGAACATGAAAAAAACTTCTACATGATAGCCGATGTGCAGGCACTTACAGACAATGCTGAAAACCCAGAAAAAGTCCGGGCTAATGTTTTAGAAGTTGCGATGGACAACTTGGCTTGTGGTTTAGACCCAGAAAAAACAACTTTTTTTATACAGTCACAAATTCCTGAAATTGCGGAATTAACAATATATTTTATGAACCTAGTTACATTAGCCCGTTTGCGACGTAACCCAACTGTTAAAAATGAAATGCAACAAAAAGGCTATGGCGACGATGTGCCGGCCGGCTTTTTAATGTACCCAGTTTCGCAAGCTGCCGACATACTAACATTTAAGGCAAATACAGTTCCAGTGGGTGAAGACCAGTTGCCAGTCTTAGAACAAGCCAATGAAATAGCCCACGACTTTAACCGCATCTATGGCGAAGTCTTTGATAAAATTACACATGTAACCAGTGCTACACCTCGGCTGATGGGTATAGATGGTAGTGCAAAAATGTCGAAGTCGCTCGGCAATGGCATATACTTAGCAGACAGTAGGGCAGAAATAGAAAAAAAGGTTATGGCCATGTATACCGACCCAACACACATCCATGTCGAAGACCCTGGTAAAGTAGAAGGAAATGTAGTTTTTACTTACCTAGACATTTTTGACGACAGACATGACGAAGTAGAACAATTGAAAGAACAATACAAAAAAGGCGGACTAGGTGATGTAATTATTAAGAAGCGACTTATCGATGTGTTAGACAACTTCTTGGCCCCAATACGTGAACGACGTGCAGTATACGAAGCAAACCCACAACTAGTTACCGATATATTGAAAGCCGGTACCGAACGCGCCCGGGCAATAGCCAAACAAACATTAGCAGAAGTTAAAGAGGTAATGAAGATAGACTACTTCAATTAAAATATGGATGAATTTATTAAAACAATAAAAAGCTTTCCGGACATGGTTCGGAAAGCTTATATGGTTCATAAAATAGCCTTTAAACAAAGTCCTTGGATAATTATAAGTTATCTTTTTCTTTCTTTGATTGGGTCGCTTATACCTTATATAAGAAACTTTGTTCAGGGTAATATAATAAATATACTGCAGACAGGTGAAAGAAGTTATGTTGTGTTAGCATTTCCGTTGATTGTATTTATGGTAATAATAGCATTGCC
Organism: uncultured Candidatus Saccharibacteria bacterium; assembly: GCA_964461985.1. Classification (GTDB taxonomy): domain Bacteria; phylum Patescibacteriota; class Minisyncoccia; order Phycocordibacterales; family UBA9973; genus MFUC01. The sequence continues at coordinate 8,634 of CAYWWG010000018.1, read as the reverse complement.
AAGTATATTGATGGTTTTTCAAAATTTTTGCAATAAAATATTTTTCTATAAGATAAATCAGTATTTTGATAATAAAATAATTAACAAGACTGTAGAAGTTGATCCACAATTACACGAGGACAAAAATTATACAAACCTTGTAAACAAAGTTAATGATAAGGGGGTATATGTTTTAGGAAATTTTTATGAAAACTTTTGGGCACTAGTACTAAACCTTATTACACTGGCTATAAGTGCGGTGACTTTGTATCATTTCTCAAAAATGAGTATGGTAATAATGATATTTACAACACTACCAACATTGTTCGTCCAGATATCTTATGGCAGAAGTTCTTGGTTTATTTGGGGTAACGAAGTTGATACTGAAAAACGTAAAAAATACTGGGCGTATAGAAGATATTTCCAGGAATTTTCTACATACATAGAATTAAAACTAACTGAAGCTAGAGAATATTTTAGATTGTTTAGATCGAATTTTCTAGAAGAAGTATATGTAAAGCAACTTAAAAATGAAAAAAATCTACGTTCAAGTGGTTTTGTTTCAGAACTCATTGCGCAAGCTGGTATACTAGCAATTTTTATTATTCTTTTTAAAAAGGTTTTAAATAACCAGCTTCAAGTAGGTTCGTTTATTTTCGTTCTATCCGTGGTGTTAACATTTACAGCTACATTGGTCTTTACTTTTAAAATTTTAAGTTCTCTTTATCCAGATTATATGTATATCAAAGACCTGTACGAATTTTTAAATGTAGAACCTAAAATTAAAAACACTGGCAATATAATGTTAACTAATGTGCCTCCTGTAATTGAGTTTAGAAATGTTTCGTTTGCTTATCCAGGCACTAACAAAATTATATTAAAAAACTTTAGTTTAACTATAAAAGCTGGAGATAAAGTTGCAATTATTGGACTAAATGGTGCTGGTAAAACAACTTTCGTAAAACTACTTTGCCGTTTCTATGATGCAACAGATGGCGAGATATTATTAAATGGTATAAACATAAAGGAATACGATATAGAAAGTTGGTATAAAAACATGGGGGTATTGTTCCAGGAATATGGTAAATACCACATACCATTAGAAGATTTAGTTTCATTAGGTAGATATACAGGCACTATAGACCACAAGAAACTGTTAAATAGTCTAAAAATTACTGAGGCAGACTTTGTAAAATCTTTGCCACATAAAGAAAAAACACAATTAGGTAAAGAATATACAGATGGAGTAGATATATCTGTTGGGCAGTGGCAGAAACTGGCCATAGCACGTATGTTCTACCGCGACCCATCTGTAATGGTACTAGACGAACCAACCAGTTCTATAGATGCCGAAGCTGAAGCGAAAATATTTGAAACTATAGAAAAGTTTTCTAAAGACAAAACTGTTATTATGATATCGCACCGTTTTTCTACTGTACGTAATGCAAATACCATTGCCGTTATAAAAGAAGGTTTATTACACGAATACGGCACACACGAGCAGTTAATAAAAAACAATAATGAATACGCTCGATTATTCAACATGCAAGCAGAAGGTTATAAATAAAATTATCAATTTTAGTATAAAATAATTATGAACAAAGATGTAAAAGATAAGGACAATAAAGTAAATCAATTTTCTTTGTATCAGGCAATACTTAAAGTAATTAAATTTTCTTATAATGTTGATAAAAGAAGATCTATTATAATTTTAATAGTTACTTTTTTGTCTGCTGTAATAGCTGCATTATCAGCCTGGTATTTTTCTAAATTTTTGAATATAGCTGTTTATGCTTCAAGTGGTAAGTTTTTTACAACAAATGTTATTATAACTATTTCGATAATGTTAGGTTTGTACGTATGTAATACAATAGTTAGTAACTGGGGATTTCGGGTAAGTAATATTTTTTCGAGGTCATTTTTTACTGAAAACTATATTAAATCTGCTGAAGCATCTGAGAGAATTGATATTCAAACATACGAAAGCCCTGATTTTACTTTATTAAAGAACAGGGTAAATATGTATTTTGGTAGATTTCAAACATACGGAGACAACATACAAAGTCTCTTGGATGGTTTAATACCAATGATAATAAGTACTATTATTATAATTACTTTAAAAAGGTGGGTCCTTTTATTTTTTGTAATGCTTCCGGCTGTTTTGAATTTTTGGCTTAATGTTGTGGACGGTAGAACATTGTGGGAGTGCGAAAACATGGCAGGCGAGGAAAGAAAGAAGTTTTCTAGTTTTTCTAATTTTTTCAATTGGAAAAGTTATGTAGAACAAATAAAAATTTATGGTCTAAAAGATTCTTTTATAGGCGGTATTAAAAATTCACGTGAAATTATTAATGAGATTTTTAATAAAAGAGATAAAAAATATTACAAATGGTCTTTGGTTGTTGGGTTGATTACAAATGTACTTGAACTGGTTGTGCCTGTAGTACTTTTTTATCAAATCTTTACAGGGAGTTTACTTATAGGAACTTTTTACTTTATCAATGGGCGATTAACTTCATTTACAAACAATTTTCGCCAAGTTTTGCGTTCTTTAAGTCGCTTATATAAAGACGCACCTTATGTTTCTGACATTCTAAAATATTTTGAAATGCAGCCAGTTTTACAAAATGGTACTAAGACATTAGATCGTTTTGAAAAATTAGAAGTTAAAGACTTAAGTTTTACTTACCCAGAATCTGATCGTGTTATATTACATGATTTTGATTTTACAATAAAACGTGGTGAAAAAGTAGCAGTAATAGGTCTAAATGGAGCAGGAAAGACAACCATGACAAAACTGTTGTTACGTTTTTATTTTCCAACCACTGGTACTGTAGAGTACAACGGTATTGATATACGTGAATTAGATAAATACAATTTGTACCAACACATTGGTTTCTTGCCCCAAGACTTTGCTAAGTTTGACCTAACGTTTGCTGAATCTATCGCATTAGGCAATGTTGGTGTGGGTATAAATAATGAAAAAGTTATAGAAGCTGCTAAAAAGGCAAATATACACGAATTTATAATGTCACATAAAGACGGATACCAAACACAGATCGGCAAAAAATATAAAGATGGTGTCGAACTTTCTGGTGGCCAGTGGCAGAAAATGGCTATCGCTAGTATGTTCTATCGTAATGCCGAACTTTGGATACTGGACGAACCGACCAGTGCTATAGATGCTGAAGCTGAAGCAAATATTTTCGAGTCTTTGTCTGCTTTGCCTGACGATATAACTGTTATCATGATATCACACCGTTTTTCTACCGTACGTAATGCAGACCGCATAATGGTTATCGACCACGGCGGTGTAAAGGAGTCTGGAACACATGAAGAATTGTTGCAGATTAAAGATGGTGAATATGCCCGCCTGTTTGCCATTCAGGCAGAAGGGTATAAGTAGAAATTGCCTAAGGTGCTATCTAAACCCAAAATACCTTGGTATTACCAGGGTGTTTTTTATACTGGTGCGAAGAATGGGTAAATTATACCCCTTGACAAAACCTGTATATTTGCTATAATATAGGGAGAATTGGGTAGTGTATTAGTTGGTTTAACAAAGGCTATAAAGTAGTTTTTGTTAAACCAATTAACACATTTAAAAGCCGAAAGGCACCCCCCCAATATGAAAAAGTTATTTATTTTCTTACTCTTCGGAGCAGTCGCGGCAGGATTAAGTT
>CAYWWG010000018.1:0-4872 GCA_964461985.1 uncultured Candidatus Saccharibacteria bacterium | reverse complement strand
ATGAAAAAGTTATTTATTTTCTTACTCTTCGGAGCAGTCGCGGCAGGATTAAGTTCTTGCCTTAAGGGTCGTGACCCTTTTGCAAACGGTTCTTACCATACGGATCCGAATGATCCATACGGTGAGTACTCATTTCAACCTATTACTTATGATGTAGGCGAGATGGAGTGCTATGTTCCAGGTACTTTAGATCTTGGTATAAACACCAGGACAGATGGTACTTGGAATCAGCGATGTACTCTGAGGTTAGTAATAACCTCTAACACATCTGGCTACGTCAACGGTGTATGGACAAACACGTCCACCGGCAGTATCGTTTATGGTGTTGAAAAGCCAGGATTAGTCACATCTTTTGGTAATAAAGAGCACTATTACAATGCAGGTAATAGTGGAACACAAACTGTTTCGTTCGTTGCCTATAAATATGGCTCGACGACAAGGTTTGCTTTTGTAGGTTGGCTCAAGTTTTTTGAGTGTACTGACCCGGTGGATTTTTCTGCCTTTAGTGGTCTATACAACTCGCAGTCGCAATCTGTATCTAAAAATGGCCTTGTGTATAACGTGTTAAGTTTTACCAAGCAGATTTCAGGCTATGGAACTTGTTTCGACCGACCGTTTCGTGTCGAATACGATTACCGCAGACCGTAAACATCTCGCAGATCTGTATAAAAGCCCCGTTTCAGGACGGGGCTTTTTCTATGCCTATAGGGGTTGACAAAACCTATATATTTGCTATAATACAAGGTAGAATGGTGTAGGTACTATTAGTTGGTTTAATAAAGGTTATTTACTTGGCAGAGCCAGGTTGTGCTGTAGCTTTTGTTAAACCAATTAATCAATCTTAAAAGCCGAAAGGCACCCACATTATGAAAAAGTTCTTCAAAATTCTGCTCTTCGGAGCAATGATGATCGGAATGATCAGTAAAGGTCAGGCACAAGATGCTTTTGACCCAACCGGCGAACGCACCCTAAAGGTGGGTTCGTACAGTATCGGTACCTTTGATGCACCGGACCAGTACCACCTGGGCACTGTCATAAGTACCCGACAAGCCTTCGGAATAACTGTAAACCCGATGGTGACGTTGAAGATGGTAGTAACATCATCGGTGAACGGGCAACTTGTTGGGTACATTAAATATTCTGTACCTCGCCCTGGTTTGGTTTTCGACAACCGGGCGTACCATGTTCGGGGCGACCAGCTTGTAACGTTTACTGCTAAACGTACCGGCAATAGTTATATATTTGACTTTTCAGGTAATATCAAGTTCTTTACCGGAGGTCAAGATTATAATTTCGATGCCTTTGATGGATTATACACTACTTCGTCTGAGTCCATACCTTACACTTCAGGACTAATTTACAATGTTCTCGTTCTGAGCAAGTCTGGTGAATCAGATGTAAATTCAAAAGATCGAAAAACTATGATTAAATTAGACACAGTTAGCCCAAACCAATAAATATTTTGGATTCAATTGTGTCAAATTAAACCCAGTCAGCATTTACTGTCTGGGTTTTTTAATTTTATATACAAAATATTTTATAATAGTGTTATAATGTAAATGCGCCTGTCCCGTTAGAAGCCGCGGTCGCAGTAATAAATATCTATTATGAAAAAAAATATAATTTTATCTTATAAATCTAATCAAGCTTATCGCGTTCTATTGACCGCGACCTGCTTCTAAACGGGATGCAATCTCCAGAAGCAATAATAAAACAACTTTTTTTAAAACCAGGTTCAGTTGTAGTTGATATGGGTGCTGGTATGGGGGCTTTTTCTATACCTTGTGCGAAACAGGTTGGTAAATCTGGTGTGGTATATGCAGTCGAAGTTCAACGACAGTTATTAAATGTAATTTCTGACAATGCCAAACATGCAGGTGTAGACAATGTTCGAGTTATCTGGGGCGACATCGAACGCGAACATGGAACTAAGTTGGCAGACCATATAGCTGACGTTGTTATATTAGCTAACACTTTATTTCAAGTTGAAAACAAAAACGCAACCATCAAAGAATGTTCTAGGTTGTTGAAAAAGGCCAGTCAGTCTAATGGGCAGGCCGGGCGCTTATTGGTTGTCGACTGGAAGGAAACATCCATCGGTGCCGGCCCGAAGCCAAACCAGCTGGTAACAACAGTTGCTTTAGATGTATTAATGGAAAGTTTAGGTTTAAAAAGAACGGAAACTATTTCCGCTGGAGCACATCATTATGCTATACTTTATCAATAAGGGTATGGACCCCATTGTTAGTAATTATGTATGAAAAATAATAAAAATAACTTTTTTCAAATAGGTATAATAATTGCATGTATAGTTGTATTTGTGTTTGCGTTGTTTGTGTTTGCAGGGAAGATAAAAATTGGCGGTTCAGCAAGTTCTTCGAAGAGTGCTGTGACAGTAGTTGTGTGGGGTGTTTTACCTGCAGAGAAAATTCAACCAATACTAGAAAGTAATAAAACTAAAACTTTACAATATATTTACAGACAAGTTAACCCTGCCGATTTTCGGAACAATTTACTAGAATCTATTGCAAATGGTGCAAGTCCAGACCTGTTAATATATGACACTAACACGTTATATAGTATACGTGACAAGATTGCAGTTATACCATATACAACATACCCAGAAGCAACTTTTAGACAAACCTATGCAGATGGTACAGACATACTACTTAACCCAAAAGGTGCCTATGGGCTACCCATACTAATAGACCCGCTGGTTATGTACTATAACCGGGATATCTTTGCCCGAGCTGGCTTTGTAAACCCGATTACAACTTGGGACGAGTTGTATACAGTTGCTCCTTTTATAACAAAGAAAAATTCTAACGGAACATTCAATGTTTCAACTATTCCTTTTGGTCTTGCTGAAAACGTACCTTATGGAAAAAACATATTTATGACTTTACTTGGTCAGGCGGGGGTGCAGGTAGTTTCTAGTCAAAACGATATATTTAATGCAAACTTGACGCAGTCCACATATGGAGACAGTAGTGCTGGTTTAAGTATGTTAAATTTTTATATGCAGTTTTCAAACCCAGCATCTGACTACTATAGTTGGAACAAACTAATGCCTGATGCTAAAACTGCATTTGTGCAAAATACATTAGCTATATACCCAGGTTATGCAAGTGAGTTGTTTGAATTAAGACAAAGAAACCCAAACTTAAATTTTGCTCCAGCCCTTTTACCTCAATTAAAAGATTCTAATAAATATTTTAATAATGGTAATGTGTACGCTGTTGGAGTTGCGCTGTCTTCTTCGCAACCGACTTCAGCGTATGAGGCACTTTATGCTATTACAAACCCTACACTAGCTATACAGTTTGCTCAGGCTATGTCTTTACCGCCAGCAGACCGCAGTCTTTTAGCAAATAAACCAGAAACAACATATGCACCAGTGTTTTACCGAGCTGCATTGTTTACATACCCATGGTTAGACCCCAACAGTACAGAGACAACTAACAGGTTTAATAGCATGATAAACGATGTATATACAGGTCGTTTAACACCAACAGATGCGCTGTCTAAATTACAAAGAGAAATAAATGCAATATTGAACCCATAGTGTATAAGGAACAGAGTAAAGCGAATACGGGATTTAAATCACTGATAGCTTTAATCCATACACTAATATTAAAACAAACATATGAAAAATAAAACAATAATAAAAAAAATACTAACACACACCACAGCATTTGCAGTATTGGCATTGGTTTTTGTTGTGCCTATGTTTTTATTTGCCCAAGCAACACCAGCACAAGCTAGTTCTAGTGGTTTAATTGTTTGCGACGGTGGGGCAAGCGACCCTTGTACATTTTCAGATGTCATGGATTTTATTAACAAGGTACTTAATTTTATTGTCTACAAGTTAATGACACCATTGTTTGTTGTCATGCTTATGTGGCAAGGTTTTAAACTTATCACAAGTGCTATAAACCCCAAAGCTGCAAGTTTAAGTGAGTTAAAGTCTAATATTATGAAGATAATCGTCGGTTATTTATGGGTTTTAGGAGCTTGGTTGATAGTTAAAACCGTGGTTGTTATATTAGCCGGAAAAAACCCTAGTTTCGATGTATTTTTTAATTAGCCGATTCTGCGGGGTTGCACGGCCCAACGTTCGACTAAGGGCCGATCAGAACAGTAACAAAAGAAACAATTAGATAACAAAAAAATTAAAATATGAAACAAATAATAAAATCTAAAATTAATTACAAAAAAATATTTTTGATTGTAATTTTTTCTTTTATTTTTATATGCGCAACTAGTATCGTTAGGGCTGGTTCTGTTTTGATCGCACCGATTGACGGCACCTATTCGAACGGATCTACAGGTGTAGTTGTTACAAATCTTTCAGAAAAAGCTACTACTATTTATGACACAATGAAGGCCGATGTGTTTGTCGACTTAACCGATTTTACTATACCGTCGGTCAACTCTGACAAGTCTGTTAGTGTAGTTGTTGTCCAAGCTAATAACAATGAAATCTTGGCTTCAAATATTAAAACTATTATTGATGGTAAATTTCAAAGTCCTGAAGCCCACCTGCACCCATACGACGGCATGTCAGGCCAGGAGTTTTATAAAAGTTTTCCCACTCCGGTAGCTAACGGTAATAATGTAAAAGTTATAATTACTGGGTCTTCTGGTAAAAAGTATTTTGAGTCAAGTCAATTTAGACTTTTTGAATATACAAATGTAAATGTAAATACTGGTAATAATACAAATACAAACAGCAACAACACCACTAATCCTAACACCAATACAGGCAGTTCTAATTCTTCAAACAGTAACACCAACAACACTAACTCGAACACAGTTACTGTTGTCGATAATAGTATAAAACTTACCAACCCTATTGGTACCGACGACTTT
>CAYWWG010000017.1:0-14861 GCA_964461985.1 uncultured Candidatus Saccharibacteria bacterium | reverse complement strand
TAAAAAACAAGCTAAATCTAAAAAGAAATAGTTACATTAATTAATTTTAAGTTCTTCTAATAATAAATATATGGCAAATAGACACCTTGCAAGACAAATAACCCTTCAGACCCTTTTTGAATGGGATTTTGGTGGTTGTAAACCAGACACTGGCGCGGAAATATTAAAACGTAACATTGCAGAATTCGGTACAGAACTTGTAGATGACGAATTTACTGCTGTGCTATTCGAAGGTGTTATACGTAAACAATCTGTTATAGATGACATTATAACCAAGGCTGCACCTGAATGGCCATTAGATAAAATAAACATTATAGACCGAAACATATTACGTATAGGTTTGTTTGAACTACTTTTCGGTAACCGCGACGAAGTTCCACCGAAGGTGGCCATAAACGAATCTATTGAACTTGCTAAAAACTTTGGCGGAGAAAATTCAAGTCGTTTTGTTAACGGAGTTATCTGGGCGGTTTATAAAGAAATAGGCGAACCAGGCAAAGAACAAATATCAAAGAAAAAAGCTCCTGTAGATTTAACAAACATTCCTGTAGAAAAAAAGGGCGGGGCAGTAGTGTATGCCAAAGATGATGATGCTATATATATAGCTATGGTGCATGACGTTTTCGGATACTGGACATTGGCCAAGGGTGGTATAGATGATATAGATGATGAAAAAGAAGGTGTGCGTCGTGAAGTTTCTGAAGAACTTGGTATACCAATAAAAGTTGAAGAAAGTCTAGGTTTGAACGAATATGTTGCATCTCATCCACAAAAAGGTAAGATCAAGAAAGTCGTTGTTATTTACCTGGCTCGTGCCGACTACCAACCATTAACCCTACAAACTTCTGGTGGGTTAGACGATGCTCGCTGGTTTCCGATTACTGAAGTAGTAAACTTAAAAATGTATGAAGATGTTATACCTCTTATAACCAAAGCTATAGGTATAATAACAAAATAGTATAAGCCTGCCCGATATGATTTAATTTCGGATAGTATTTAGTAAAATATTTAGAAACACACAAATGGCAAAAATTAATTTTACAGAATTTGAAGAAAAAACAGGTATTTTTTTTAATGAAAAAAGACTTTTAGAAAAGTCTTTTACACACCGGTCATATATAAACGAAAATCCTGAAATAAAAACCGGACACAACGAACGCCTCGAGTTCCTCGGTGACGCGGTTTTAGAATTGATAACTACATACCATTTGTTTCGTTTGTTTCCTGACAAAGCCGAAGGTGAACTAACCGCATATCGTAGTGCGTTAGTTAACGCTATTATTATTGCGAGCGTTGCGGAGGAAATTGGCATGAACGAATATTTATTATTATCGAAAGGTGAATCGAAAGACATGGGTAAAGCCCGCACATATATATTAGCAAACACATACGAAGCCTACTTGGGGGCAGTATATATAGACCAGGGTTATGACGTTGCTAAAAAGTTTGTTACTGACACATTACTACCTAAGCTAGACGTTATAATAAAAGAAAAGTTATGGCGTGATGCGAAAAGTTTGATCCAAGAAAAAGCTCAAGAACACCATGCAGTAACGCCCTCGTATACTGTTATGAGCGAATCTGGCCCAGACCACGACAAAGCTTTCGTTGTTGGAGTTTTCTTTGGTAAAGAACTTGTTGGTACTGGTAAAGGCAAGTCTAAACAAGAAGCCGAACAAGCCGCCGCCCGCGCCGCAATAACTGAAAAAGGTTGGTTAGATTAATACATTAAATTACACCACAAATTTAAAAAAAACAAGGCAAGACCTTGTTTTAAATTTATGTTGTTTGGTAAAATAAAAAAACTCTCACAAAATGAGAGTTGAAATTACTTACCTTCTATCCCAAGTATCTTTTATTGTTTTATCAGTACACCATGTTCCAATATCTTCTTGTTGAAAACAAATTGTTGTTTCGTTTTCAAAAAGTACTCTAGGTTGAGGAGGAACCCCATCCACTTTTTTTGTAAGTAGAATCGTAAGTATTAATGAGAATAAAATTATAGGTATAAAATTAATATCATCCCTACTTTCATTTTTTTTAGTTACTAACTCTGTGCTACTCATGTTTATTTTAATAAAGAATTTTAGGCTAAGTCTTTTTGGTATATAGCCCTTTTTCGTACCTATTTTAACTGTATCATGTTTATATCTTTTGTCAAATATAAAAATAATTTTATAAATGCTATAATATACAAACATGCAACTAAAGTCGATAGAAATTACTGGGTTTAAGTCGTTTGCCAAGTCGCACACACTTGTTTTTAATACGCCAGTAACGGCTATTGTTGGCCCGAATGGTTCAGGTAAATCTAACGTTGTTGAGGCTATACGTTTCGTACTTGGTGAACAGTCAAACAAGTCACTGCGTTCAAAAACTGGAGCAGATTTGATATTTAAAGGGTCTAAAGAACTAGGCCAGCTTTCGCGTGCATCAGTAACCGTTGTTTTTGATAACACTGATAAAAAGTTTCAGTTTACAAGTAGCGAAGATAAAAGTGTTTCGATAGACTATGACGAAATACGTATTGGACGTGAAGTATACAGAGATGGTGGAAACAAATACACTATAAATGGTGTTGAGGTTCGTCTAAAAGATATTAATGAACTATTGGCATCTGTACATATTGGTGCATCGGGCCACCACATAATTTCTCAGGGTGAGGCCGACAGAATATTAAGTGCAAATACCAAAGATCGCCGTGGTATGGTAGAAGACGCATTAGGTTTACGTATGTACCAGTACCGTATACGCGAGAGCGAACGTAAGTTGGAAAAAACTCGCGCTAATATGAAGGAGGTTGCATCGCTACGACGTGAACTGGCCCCACATGTGCAGTTCTTAAAAAAACAGGTTGAAAAAATTCAAAAGGCTGAAGAAGCTCGTGTTGAACTAGGGGGCCTTTATCGTACATATATTCAAAACGAACAGCATTATATAAACCAAGAAAAACAAGACATAGATACTGAAAACACCACACACCAAACTAACTTGGCTCAAGTTGAACATGCTATAGCCGAAATAGAAAACAAACAAAATACAGCCACACAAGCAGATAATGCTGAACAAAATGCTATACAAAGTTATGAGGCGGAGATAAAACAGTTCCGTATAAAACGTGACGAACTTACTCGTGCGCACGGCCGTCTAGAAGGTATGTTAGACATTTTAGAAAGTCCTGTGGCAGAAATCAAACATGTAAAAAATGTTTCTTTTGATGCCGTTAAAGCTGAACTAGATTCGATAGATACAATGTTGCAAAGTGTACTACATAACGAAGACATTGCCCATATACGCGAAACCATTACCCGTATTCGCGAAAACATACATTACTTTTTAGCTAAAGATAGTACTGCACCTGTTACAGATACAGCAGAAAACGAAAGTAAAATCCAAGAAACAAAAAACGAATTAAAACTTCTTTCTGATGAAATACATAGTATAGATGCACAGATTGCCACATTAACCACTACGGTAGAAGAACTAAAAAAACAACTCGCAGAAGCAAGTAGTAAAACTACTTACAACCAAACCGACTACGTTGCGCTAATACAACGCCGAAGTGACTTGATTGCTGATATGCGCATCAAGGCCTTAAGGCAAGAAGCCCATAGTGCACGTAAAGAAAGGCTAAATGCTGAAATTCAAGAAGCTACTGCGCTAATAGGCTACGAAGCACTTCGTAATATAAACGATACATTTGAATTAATACAACCAGAAACTTTAGTAGATCTAAAACGTAAAATTGACCGACTAAAAATACGCCTAGAAGACATGGGCGCGGGTGGTGGTGCCGATGTAGTTAAAGAATACGAAGACATTCAAGAACGCGAAGCATTTTTAGCTCGCGAACTTACTGACCTGGAAAACAGTATCCAAAATATAACAACCCTTATTGTTGACTTACGCGAAACTCTAAATAGGGAATTTAAAAACGGTATTGAAAATATAAATAAAGCTTTCCAAGAATTCTTTGCATTAATGTTCGGTGGCGGACATGCGTTTTTATCAGTTGTTGCAGAACATAAACGCCGTGACGAAGAAGAAGAGGGTGAGGTGCTGTCTGACATAGACCAACACGCATTCCATCTTGAACACGGTGTAGATATAAACGTATCGCTACCACATAAAAAGGTTAAAGACTTGCACATGCTCTCAGGTGGGGAACGTTCACTGACTTCTATTGCACTACTGTTTGCAATGTCACAGGTAAACCCACCACCATTTTTAGTGTTGGACGAAACAGATGCCGCGCTCGATGAAGCAAATTCAAAACGCTATGGCGACATGTTGGAAAGACTTTCAAAATTCTCGCAACTTATAGTTGTAACCCACAACCGCGAGACAATGTCGCGCGCAGAGGTGTTATACGGGGTAACAGTTGGTGCTGATGGAGGATCCCGCCTACTCTCTGTTAAATTCAGCGATGCCGAGCAATATGCGAAATAAACCTCACCCCTAGCCCCTCTCCATAAACAATGGAGAGGGGAGGAAATTAGAAAGGATCTAGATAAAATAAAAACCTTATAAAATAAGGTTTTTATTTAGCCTTAGTAATGCTTGACAAATAGTGTAGATATGCTATAATATTACCAAAGGGACAATAAACCAAACCCTATATATTCTTTCCCATGAAAAAATTAATTTTTGTTTTATCCGCAATTTTTATCTTTATTTATACTGTTAACGCTCAAAACGCCGGTGTTGCGCAAGACAAAGCGCCAACTTACACAACCAACAACGGTTATGCCACGCAGGATCCGGTAATCGTGAGAAATTATGTTTACCCAGCGGCGCCTGTGGTGAAGGTAACAAACCCGGAAAACTACATCACGATTGTTCGTGAGAAACCGGACCCTGTGCCTACGCCGGAAAAGTTTTCTGACACTGTGTATATGTTCTTCTTTATTACCGCTGTTTTATTTTTGATCGCCGGGCTTCTTATGGGGCTGCTGATATCAAGAAATAATTCCGGTGGTGACCGTATTACTAACCATCATTACCATGGTGGTCAGGGTGGTACGGGAGGAAACGGAGGTACTGGTGGTAATGGAGGTAATGGATCTCCTGCCACTGCCACTGCGACAGCAGGTGCGGAAAAGAAATAAGATCTGAAATATGATTTTGAAACGTCTTCTTGAAAAAGAAGGCGTTTTTTTTATTGTCTAATTATTTTTTTATCTCCTACCTTATAGAAAAATCCATCTCTTGCTCCGAAATATATATTGCCGTTCCAGATTGCTGGGCTGGATTCGATACATGAATATAGTATTTTAAACAAATTTTGACGGGTAATTTATTGTGTGTATAATGTATTTAAATTTATAAATTGATAACATGAATACACATAAAACCATTGGGTCCGCATTAGATTACGTCCAAGCTAATTTTGGGGCATTTGATTTTGGAAATTTATTACCACACCTAAGATCGTTTACAAAAAGCGAATTAAATGAGGTTGCTCCTATTGAATGTAACGAACCTCTTGTAAGAATTTATGAGACGGAGAGAATTATTTTTATTGAGTCAACCCCAGTCATTGATAATCCATTTTTCAGAGAAAGAGCATGGGTTAAACTTCAAGAAGCATCCTGGTTTTTACCAAAAGGTCTTGGTATCGGAATTATAGAATGTCTAAGACCTAGTGAACGCCAGAGAAAATTGCGCGAGGAGCGTTTTTTGGTTTTTAAAAAACTAAATCCAAAATTAAACGAAACTGAAATTTGGAAATTAGTTGACACTTTTATCGCTGGTGTTGGAGGTCCGCATCAAACCGGTGGTGCTATAGACTGCACTTTGGTTGATTTAAAAACGCGTAAACCTCTTGATATGGGTAGTCCTAAGATAGGTCTTGATAAAAGTAGTTACACTGCTTCAAACCTCGTTTCTTTGGAAGCCCAAGTTCATAGATATATTTTATGTGTAATCATGACCTACTTTGGCTTTCGGAATTATCCCGCAGAATGGTGGCATTATGAGTTCGGAACTAAAAGACATTCTAGGTATATGTTGTTTCCGAATTGTATGTACGATGCACTGGTTTGAAAATAAGGGTTAAGGCAAAATTAATTATCTTAACCCTTTTTATTTTACTTATTACCTATCTTATAGAAAAATCCATCTCTTGCTCCGAAATATATATTGCCGTTCCAGATTGCTGGTGAAGATTCGATACATGATGCAGAAGGTATTTGTATATTCCAAATTTCAGATAAATTTTTAGGGTCTGAAATATTATAGGCGATAACATTACCTTTACATGTTGTTATAACTAACTGTCCATCGATTAAGTTTGGCGAAGACCACAGCGGTCCGCCCAAATATTTTTTATTTACAACTTCACCAGTTTGTTTGTCGACTATTATCAAGTCGCCTGGGTTTGAAACTTCGTAGACATATTTGTTGTCTATAGCTGGTGTAGCCCAGATGCCACCACCCATACCATGTTCTCGTGGTACCTGTACTGACCAGACTAATGGATTGTCAGGTTTGTTAGGGTCTAGCTTCATAAGTTGGCCATTTATTTTTTTCTGTTCAACAGAGGCTGTATTTGTACGTTCATCTTCGCTGACTACATATAGCATACCTTCGTCGTCTACTACTATAGATGCATCGGTATCGTCTCCAGTCCAGTAGTCGAAAACTATTGGTGCAACGCCGTCCAAGACATGCGACACATCAAGGCCAATAATTCTGCCACCAGAATTTGCAAAGTAAACCCTATCGCCAAATTTAGCTGGTGAATTTTCGATACTTACATCAGTGTCGCCAATGTTTTTTAACAGTGTTTCGTTATAGCTTGGCATGGTAAATAAAAACTTCGGGTCTACATTAACTTTACCATCGGCATCGTAACTACGATTTAGTTTAACAATATAAAAATACCCATTTTCACCACCTTCGTACATAATATCCTGCTCAATTATCGGGTTTCCGTCCCAGTCGTTGTTCCATAGACCTTTATCGTGGTCGGCATTTATATGCCAGATTTCAGTTGGTACGTCGCGGTCTAGTGCCACAACACGAATGTTGTTGTCGCGTGAACCAAAGTAAATTAATGGGTAGTCGTCTGGGTCGAGCGAAACTGAACCTTTAATAATGTCGCCAGTTTGGAACTTTGGGCGTACATCTTGTCCTGTATATCCATCAACGAAATGTACAGCACCATCGTATGCACCAAAAATTATTTCCGTCCTTCCTGTATGTGGGTTTTCCCAGACTACTGGTTGTCCTGTCCAGCCACTACCACACCACTGGTGGGTTATATGGTGTACTGTAGATTCCATACACATACCGCGTTTTGGGTAGGTAAATAATATTTCTGGGTTTTTTGGTAGTGGGCCGGTACCATAGTAACTACGTGTCAGATTACCGCGGAACATCAGTAAACCTTGTGTTTGGGTTTTGTATTCAGTTGGTTGATGTAAGTTTTGTTTTAAATTTTCTATTTCATTTGTAAGTTGTATAGATGCATCAGTAGTATTGTAATTTATATTTGAAGCCACAATGCTTTTATATGTAAACATAGTACCAACAATAACCGCAAACAACGCGGCTATTAATATACCAATGTGTATTTCGCCTTTATGCAATGACATAGTCGATTATTTTTTTAACTAGATCTGCGCTGGCAACTTTTATTTTTACATGGTCACCTAGTTTATAAGTCTTTTTAGTTTTTTCACCAACTATAGTGTTTTCTTTTTCATCAAATTTGAAAAAGTCTCCACCTAAATCCTTTAGACGTATCATACCTTCACATTTTGTTTCTATGTCTTCGACAAAGGCACCGTTACGTCCAACGCCGGTTACTACACCATTGAAAACTTCACCAACGTGGTATGTCATATATTCGACTTGTTTGTATTTTATTGATGCACGTTCAGCGTCTGCGGCTTCTTTTTCGCGTTTTGAAGAATAGTCGCATTGTTCGCGGTATTCATGCCATTCTTTTTCTGGAACTACTTCGCCTTGTAAATATTTGAACAGTAGTCGGTGTACTAATGTGTCTGGGTAACGTCGAATAGGTGATGTAAAGTGTGTATAAAATTCGAAAGCCAAGCCATAGTGCCCGATATTATTTGTCGAGTAAACTGCCTTGGCCATAGAACGTATAATGGCAGTGTGTATTGTGTTTTTTTCGTCTTTACCATCTAGTTCTTCTAATAGTTTGTTAAGTTCATGGGCTGGTATATAACCATCTATCATTTTTAATGGGTAACCAATTTTTTTTAAGAAGTCATGCAATTCTTGCATTTTACCTTTCTCTGGTGCGTCGTGTACACGATAAACGAAAATGTTTTCTTTAATCTGGCTTTTCTTAGCAATAAATTCGGCAACTTTACGGTTTGCTAACAACATGTATTCTTCGATTAGGCGGTTTGTGTCGCCACGAACTTTTCTATATACAGCTATAGGTACACCATTGTCGTCGAGTTTAAATTTAACCTCATCTTGGTCTAACGACAATGCACCAGCTTCCATGCGGGTCTTTGTAAGGCGCTTAGCAATATCGTTCATGGTTTTTAATTCTTCGTAGTATAAACCTTTGCCGGCGTCTAGTATTTCTTGGGCTTCTTCATAAGTAAAACGCTTGTCTGAATGTATTATAGTTTTGCCAAACCATTCGGTTTTAACATTACCATTTTGATCAAGTTCAAAAACCGCACTCATGGTTAACTTGTCTGTGTTTGGGTTTAAAGAACACAAGTCGTTAGACAATGCTTCGGGTAACATGGGTATAGTGCGGTCTACTAAGTACACAGACGTGCTACGTTTTTTAGCTTCGTCGTCTAGTTTTGTACCAGGGCGTACATAATGCGACACATCGGCAATGTGCACACCTAATTCAACGTTACCGTTTGGTAATACTTGAAAAGAAAGAGCGTCGTCAAAATCTTTAGCATCGGCTGGGTCGATTGTAAAAGTTGTTACTCCGCGCATGTCTCGGCGTGATGCTATTTCTGTATCGGTTACTGGAATATTTTCTAAGGCATTTGCTTCAGCGTCGACATCGGGTGGGAAGTGTCTATCGAAACCTTTTTCTAATGCTATACCTAGCATTTCGGCATTGTTTTCAAGCGGTGCACCAAGTATGTGGGTTATAGTACCGCGTGGTGGTTCGGACTGTGTTGTCCAGTTGTCGATAATAACAAAAACTTTTTGGCCAACTTGTGCATCCATATTGTGGCCAGTTGGTATTATAATGTCTGACAACATTTTAGGGTCGCTGGGTCGAACATAGAAAAACTTTTTTTCTCCATCTGTGGCTGGGTTTGATTCTAAATATGTTCCTGCAAAACCAACTTTTGCACGGTTAACAATACTGGTTATTTCGCCGATAGGGTTACCGTATTCGTTTTTACCAGTAACTTTTGCTGTAACACGGTCGCCGTGTAGGCCAGTGGCTAGGTGTTCGTTTTGTATTTCTATACTTTCTTCAAGTTCGGCCGTCTTAACATAGCCTATGCCCTTAGGACTAATGTTTAAAATACCTTCATAGAGTTGTGTTTCTTCATTCATATATAGTATGAACTATAGCATATTTAATGTATTTGACGAATCTGTTTGTTTTTGCTATTATCAGGGGCACATATGTTAACAATCCGACTACAAAGAACAGGACGTAAAAACGACCCCGCTTACCGCGTGGTTTTGACCGATTCTAAAAACGGCCCACAAAGTGGCAAATTTAAAGAAATTCTTGGTTCATACGTACCTAAATCTAACGAAGTAATATTCAAGGCAGACCGCATTAAACACTGGATTTCAGTTGGTGCATCTACAAGTGAAACAGTTCACAACTTTTTAGTAAAACAAAAAATAATCGATGGTAAGAAAATAAACGTATTACCAAAGAAAACAAAAACAGTAGCAAGAAAAGAAGTAAAGAAATAGTTTATCTAAAAAACAAAATAGCTTCCATCAAAGTGCTTGATTTCCTCAGAAATCACGTCGCGCAATTGTCCTTTAAGCGCGACATTTTCTAAGAAAATTGATTCCTACTGTCTGTTCTCTATTGTTCACATCGACAGTTTCGCTTTCGCGAATCGGGTAAAAAGAAAAACTAATTTCTTTTTACTGACTCAGCCCGGTCGGCCTGCGTCAGGCACTTTTCCGGAACTATTTTGTTTTTTCTTTGCATAACTTTTTATTTTTAGTATAATTAAAATCAGCAGGCGTATAGTCAAGCGCTTGAATTAATAAATATTACCGCAATACTATGCAAAACGACGATACAAAGTTCTTAGAATATGTAGTAAAGTCACTAGTTGACAACCCATCTGACGTAAACATCGAACGAACAGTAGACGAAATGGGTGTATTAATAACCCTTACTGTTAACCCGGCTGATATGGGTAAA
Organism: uncultured Candidatus Saccharibacteria bacterium; assembly: GCA_964461985.1. Classification (GTDB taxonomy): domain Bacteria; phylum Patescibacteriota; class Minisyncoccia; order Phycocordibacterales; family UBA9973; genus MFUC01. The sequence goes on along the minus strand of CAYWWG010000017.1, from coordinate 4,498 downwards.
ATAATCGGTCGCCAAGGCAACACTGCCAAGGCTATCCGTACATTACTACGTGTTATCGGTATGAAAACAAACGCTCGTGTTAACCTTAAGATTAACGAACCAGCTGGTTCCACAGGTGCTGCATCTAAGTCAGTTGACGAAGCAATAGCAGACCTTAAGGCAGATCTATAATATTTAGTACCGTGTAAAAATGGTACAGCAAATAAAACAAAACACCTTCGATAGAGGTGTTTTGTTTTTGTGTATACTGTATAATGCAGATATGAAAAACAATATTGTTACAATTTTAAACACCGTATCGATAATACTTTGTGTGTTATTAATCGGTTATTATGTTCTATCTAGTTGGGCTGGTGGTTTTAATACAACAACTGGTCGAGTTACCAGTGGGCGTGATGTGGTAGTAATAGTATTTATTATTATTACTACTGCTGTTTGTGTTGTTTTGTCGCGTACGATACCAAGTTACAAAATACTTTTTTCGGCTTTGCCTTTAGTTGTAATGGTTGGTGGTTTATTTGTATTGTATACAACATTGTTTATTGCTAAGAGAAATACAACACAGCAAAACCAAATACAATTGCAAAATTTTTCAAAAGATTTTATGCATAAAGATTATTATGTTAACAACGAGTTTAAACAATCTGGTTCTGATAGTTTTGTGTCTGTTGATAATAAAAACCAGACTCTAATAAAAGTCTATGTAGAAAATAATCGTATTAATGATTCTTTTGAATTTGCTCGTATTGTTAATAATGGTTCTGGGGCGGTTTTGTTAGAAGGTTTTAATACAAAACAATACATTTCAGAACTGAAAGACTATATAAACAAAGACGGTGTTAGTGTATTAGATTTTTACAAAATAAAAATCTAATTTTTGTAAATTTGTGTTGTTGTAGTAGTATTAAGACATGAAACAGCAACCGCTACATTTCCATATTGTAACCATCTTTCCAGAGATGTTTACTTCGTATTTAGGTGAATCTATAATTGCCAGGGCAATAAAGGAAAAAAGGATCAAAGTGAGTTTTGTAAACCCGCGTATGTTTACTAGCGGTAAATATAAAAAAGTCTGGCCTGATGGTAATGTGTCGCGCGTGGTAGACGACAGGCCGTATGGTGGTGGTCCAGGCATGGTTATGATGGCCGAACCAGTTATAAAGGCCGTGGCAAGTGTTGTTAAAAAACTAACAGCAAAAACCAAACAGCAAAAAGCTGGTAAGTTCAAGATAATTAACTTTGTGCCATCTGCAGAAAAATTTACCACAGAATACGCAAAAAAATCTGTAGCTAACCACACCGACCTTATACTTATTTGTGGTCGTTACGAAGGTATCGATGCACGCGCGTTTGATGTACTACGCAAAGAGTATGGTAAAAATATTGTCGACGAACTGTCTATAGGCGATTATGTTTTAACTGGTGGCGAACTACCAGCCATGGTGCTGGTAGACTGTATGGCCCGCCAAGTGCCCGGCGTGTTAGGCAACTTTGATTCACGAGAAGAAGAACGTGTTGCTAGTCCTGAGGTCTACACCCGCCCCGAAGTACTGGAATACAATGGTAAAAAATACAAAGTACCTAAAATATTACTATCAGGTGACCATAAAAATATTGATAAATGGAAATCAGATAAAAAGAAACTTGTCCCGTAAGAAATAGAATTTAAAATTATTTATTTCGCTCGGGATAGAGGAATGGAGAGGGAAAAAGAAATAAAAAATGAAAGAATTTGAATCTAAAAAAGTTATACGTATATACAAAGACCTGGAAGATATGGGTGTGCGTATTTGGATTGACGGAGGTTGGGCGGTAGATGCACTTTTAGAAAAACAAACTAGATCACACAAAGATTTAGATATCGCTGTTGAGAATAAGGACATGGAAAAATTAAAAAATTATCTAGTTCAACATGGCTTTAAAGAAATAGAAAGGGAAGAACATAAAAAGTGGGATGGGGTCTATTGTAATGAAATAGGTCAAGAAATAGAAATACATTCATTCGAAATTAATTCTGATGGTAGTATAGTCGAACAAAATTATTGGGATGGGTACGACAACAATTCATTGAATGGAACTGGGGTTATTGATGGGGTGGTTGTTCATTGTGTAAGTTTATATCAAATTCGTAAAACTCACGATATAACTAAAAGACAATTCAAAGAAAATGATTATGCAGATATGAAAGCTTTGAATGAAAAATTTAAAGATAGCGTATAGTTTCCGAAGTATTATTTAAAACCGCCGAATTAAGTAGGTGGTTTTTTGTTTGACAAAATTAATTTATAATGTAGAATCATGTTTGAAACGTCCAAGACTTAAACGGGACTATAATAAATAGGTTTAAGGTAACTTTATAATTTAATAACAGTAATGAAACATTTTATTCAAGCATTCAAGCAGTCTCAAACTGACTTGCTTAATCAAATCAAAGCCAACGGTTTACCAGTAGGTTTAGTAAATGGAATACCTTCTGCCCAGCACGGCATTAGTTTTTCTGAAGCTCAAGAGATTATCAAAAATCAAAAAGCTTATCTGAAAGAATCAGGCCAGTTCACAGGTGACGAAACAAAAGTTGTGGTCTCAAAAAAACTTTTTAGAAAGTTTTTAGAACTAAACCACGACCTAAACATTTTCCTATTGGGCCGGCTAGATGGCAATGCTAAAAGTTGGTTAACGATGGAAAGGAAAAAGGCAGAAACTACAGAAAGTTTGGTAGTACCAAAGTTAGATTCAGACAGCTTTGGTGGGGTAATGTTCTTTTTAGGACTTAGTGTAGTATTTTTTTTAATGTACTATTTTACACCTAAAAGTGATGGTCTGCATATACTGTTTTTAATTTTTAGTATTGCGATAGTGTTTTTTGTTTTATTGTATTTCTTGGTTTTTATTAACAAAAAAAGGATATACAAGAAAGCTAAAAAAGAAAAAGACATGATACAAGGCGAAGATTTCTTTATGTATGGTCATGATGCCGACGACACTCGCGGTGTGGATCAGTACAAGGGTTGCAATATGTCATTTTCATTTCCGAACATGCCGAATTACCAAAACATGGTAACCACTGCTTTGTCTTTAGGCGGTAAAATCGGGTATATTTTTCGTAGAGACACATTGGTAGACATTGATTTTGATGGGCACCACTTAAACTGTCGTGGCCCGGTTATGCCGTGTATTATTCTGAAAGAAAGTATACTTTTTGATGTTGCATATTTGCAGATCATTGATGGTTTTATTATGAAACAAGTATATGATATGGATTGTGAGGATGTTCCTTATATGGAACGAAAAAATGAAATTCCGCACGTATATTTAACACCTGAAATGTTCATCTAATAAACAAATAGAGCCTAAAGCACTATTTGAAAACCACCGAGCAATCGGTGGTTTTTGTATTTCCGCCCCTCTCTAGCTTTGCTGGAGAGGGGTCGGGGGTGAGGTGATTTTCTGGGAATTTATTCCCCGTCCTTGTGGAGGAGGGGGTTAGGGGGTGGTGATTTCTATCTCCATTATCCCCATATTTAGTCTGGGGTCTAAAGGGGCTTGACTTTTATTTCGATCTGACTATAATGGCTCTTATCGCTCATATCAGTTTTAAGGGGGTAAAAAGTAACGTATTTAGTATGTTGCAATTTGCTATTTTAGACCAAAGGGTATGGGCGCGGTACATCGACAATTAAATTGAATTATGAGAACCCCTTTTTGAAGTTATAAAGTTACAAGTGTAAAGTTATAAAGTCAGGAAGGGATGTCCGCCTTCGCATAAAGCTATGGCGGGCAAGCAAGTCTCAAAGTATATAACTATAAAAGAATTCTGTTTGATAGGAGTATCAAACAGGTAGAAAATAATTTCAAAAAAATGAGCAGGTAAGAACTCGCAACATGAAAGAGGATACTAATTTTCTTTTGTTTCGTTCTTGGCGATATATAGCAATATATGTTTTTAAGAAGAGTTTGATCCTAGCTCAGGATGAACGCTGGCGGCGTGGATAAGGCATGCAAGTCGAACGAACCTTGTTTTTCAGATCGATAAAGTAACGCTGAGTAGCAATACAAAGCGAAGCGATATTTTGAAGAAAAACGCTGGTTAGTGGCGAACGAGGTAGTAATAGATAGGAATGTACCCCTAAGTCGCGAATAACGCACCGAAAGGTGTGCTAACACGCGATAGTCTCTCCGGAGTAAAGATTTATCGCTTAGGGAACAGCCTGTCAGGTATCAGCTAGTTGGTAGTGTAATGGACTACCAAGGCTATGACGCCTAGGGGAGGTGAGAGCCTGACCCCCACCGATGGGACTGAGACACGGCCCATACACCTACGGGTGGCTGCAGTCAAGAACTTTCCACAATGGACGAAAGTCTGATGGAGCGACGCCGCGTGATTGATGAAGCGATTCGTCGTGTAAAGATCTTTTATGAGGGAAGAAGTTTATTGACGGTACCTCATGAATAAGAGGCTCCTAACTCTGTGCCAGCAGGAGCGGTAATACAGAGGCCT
>CAYWWG010000016.1:12334-15205 GCA_964461985.1 uncultured Candidatus Saccharibacteria bacterium | reverse complement strand
TACGAACCAAGCGTTGTGAAATAACTATTTTTAAAGTCGAAACCAACAAGAAAGGTTCGGCTCCCATATCTATAAAACGTGGTATTGCCCCCGCTGCACTGTTAGTGTGGATGGTGGACAATACAACGTGCCCCGTTAACGATGCATTGATAGCCAATGAAGCTGTTTCTCCATCGCGGATTTCCCCCACCATGACAATGTCAGGGTCTTGACGCAACAGTGCCCGCAAACCATTGGCAAAAGTCATACCTATTTCTGGTTTAACTTGGGTTTGGTTTATACGAGCCATTTGGTATTCTATTGGGTCTTCGATTGTTGATATGTTTACTTCAGGTGTGTTCAGTAAGTCGAGTACTGTATACAATGTTGTTGTTTTACCGGAACCTGTCGGACCAGCAGCAAGTATCATACCTGTATGCATTCGCATACCTTCATGTATACGTTCTAGACCCTCGCCATGAAAACCAAGTTTCTCTAATGAAAAGCCTTTTGAATTTTCTCTCAATACACGGATAACAATCTTTTCTCCGAAATATGTCGGTAGTGTCGAAACACGAAACGAAACCTTCATTTCATCTTCGGTTATTTTAAAACGGCCGTCTTGAGGTATTCGCTTTTCGTCTAGTTTTAAATTAGATAAAACTTTTATACGCGCAGTTATACCTGCAGCTGTTTCTTTCGGCAGGATCATGGCGTCTTTAAGTAAGCCGTCGATACGGTACCGCACGATTAAAGATTCTTCAGCGGGTTCAATGTGTATGTCAGATGCACCTTGTAATATAGCGTGCGATATAAGAGTGTCGACGATTTTTATTATCGGCATATCGTCGGCAAGTTTTTTTAGATCGTCAGCTGTTTGTGGTACACCAGACTCATCGGCGATCATTTTTAAAGTAGCACTTTCTTTAGAAATAATGTCGTCAAACTCAGCCTTTAAACTTTTCTTATACAACTGCAAAGCATGACGTATAGAGGCCATGTCTGTTAAGCGTGGAAGAATTTTAACTTCAAACTTCTTTTTAATAAAGTCTAACGTTGCCAAGTCTTCAACATCTAACATTGCAACTTCGATACTGTCTTTGTTCTGTTTAAAAGCAACAATGTTGTGGTTTCTGGCAATTGGTTCAGGAATTAAAGACAGAACTTCAAATTCTATTTTTTCATTTGTTAGATTTACATACGGAAGACCCAACACAAAAGCTTCAGCACGCTTCATGTCTGCATCTGTAACCTTTCCTTCAGATAACAATGTTTGAGCAATAGTTTGCTTTAGTTCTTTTGCTTTTTGTTCAAGGGCAATAAACTCATCTTCTTTTATAATGCCACTTGTTATAAAAAACTTTTTTAATTGTGTTTCATCAACGGTCATGTATATAGTATACCAGGCTATAGCGAATAGCGGAAAGGGTTTAGGTGGAAATACATAGAAAAGCTACCAGATGGTGAGGCATGTATTATATTTTTTTATACCAAGCGAAGCTTTTGCCTTTTTTGATTATATATAAACCGTTGTTATTAGGTAAACTGTCTAACATTGCACCGTCAGCAACTTTTTGTCCTCCCACAGAAACAGAACCTTGTTCGATTAGTGTACGTGCTTCACGTTTAGATGTAGCTAAATTTAGTTCTACCAACGCATCGACAATATCTTTACTACTACCAGACATACCTGGAACTTCTGACTGAACCATCTCTAAGGCACCGTTACTTATTTCTTTGTTTTCTGAATTTACATCACCAAACAATATACTAGACACCTCTGCAGCTGCATTTGCCTTATCTGCACCATGGACCATCGTGGTTACTGCCATAGCAAGTTTTTTCTGACCAATACGTGCACTTGGGTTTGCATTGTGTTCTGCAACTATGTTTTGTATTTCATCTAAACTGTATTCAGTATAAACTTTCAAAAAGTTTTCTACACCTTCGTCTGTGGCATTTAACCAAAACTGGTAGAACATATATGGGCTGGTTTTAGTAGCATCTAGCCATACTGCACCACCCTCAGATTTGCCGAACTTTTTACCAGTTTTAGGGTCTACAACTAACGGTGCAGTTATAACGTAAACATCGGCACCTTCCTTCTTATGTACAAGTTCTATACCAGAGACCATATTACCCCATTGGTCTGAAGCACCAACTTGAACAGTACAATTTTTATTTTTAAACAAATACCAAAAGTCGTATGCTTGTAACAAACTATAAGAAAACTCTGTATAAGAGAAAAAGTTTTCTGATTCTAGTCTATTTTTAATAGATTCACGACCCAACAATGTATGCACTGAAAAGTATTTACCTATGTCACGAAGGAATTCTATAGTAGATATCGGTGCAGTCCAGTCGTAGTTGTTAACCATGTCAAAATGCCCGTCGCCAAACAAGACACTGATTTGTTTTTTTAAAGCAATAGCATTCTGGGCTACTTGTTCAGTTGTTAGCAGATTACGTTCGTCACTTTTACCAGACGGGTCGCCTATCATACCGGTAGCCCCACCAAGCAACACAACCACATTGTGGCCAGCTTGCTTCAAACGTTTAAGCAACATAAACACAGCTAGATGCCCAACGTGCAAAGAATCTGCGGTCGGGTCAGTACCTAAATATATAGTTCGAGGTTCGTTTATATAACTTGCTACAGATTCATTTGAAACCTGTTGCACATGCCCACGAGCCACCAATTGTTCATATAATGTCATACATTATATAGTACACGAAAATTACACAGTGTAAACAAAAAACCTCGAAGCAACGCTTCGAGGTTTTTTGTTTTGTGTAACACTAGCCCAATGTTGCTTTTAATCGGCGGACTCCTTGTGAAACAGCTTCTTCTTTACCTATAGTTACATGGCCTATATCAGCAGTATTAGTAAC
>CAYWWG010000016.1:3009-12234 GCA_964461985.1 uncultured Candidatus Saccharibacteria bacterium | reverse complement strand
CCCAGTGCCTCGGCCTCAGCCTTTGGCATTTCACGACGAATAACAGGCAAACCTGCACTAACCCAACCGTTTACCAAGTCTTCTACCCTTTTCTTTTCTTCATCTGTTACTTTTCTATCAAAAGCAAAATCTATACGTAAACGCTCTTCAGTAATGTTACTGCCACGTTGTTTAACAGACTTGCCTAACACTTCTTGCAATGCAGCTAAAACCAAATGGTGTGCAGTGTGTAGCTTTATAGTTTGTTCATTTGTATTTGCTAAGCCACCTTTGAACATACCAGCCGATGCAGACTGAGAAAGTTTTTGGTGCTCTTTCATTTGCGCATCAAACTTTGCACGGTCTATTGTTATACCTTTTTCCTTAGCTAATTCTTCTGTCAGCTCAATTGGAAAACCGTATGTTGTTGCTAATACGAAAGGATCTACACCACGTTCAAATTCTTTTAAGCCAGTATCAAGTGTTTTTCTAAACTTAGACATTTCTGTTTTTAAAACTTGTATTTGTGATTCTTCTCCGAGAGATTCTATATTAGTGTAAATTTTATTATACAATTGCTGAAACATGCAAAACACTCTTTCTAAATCATAGTCAGTTAAACCATTATCTTTTGACCAAATCATAGCGCGGCGGATTAGTCTACGTAGGACATAGCCTTGATCTTTACTACCAGGCAATACACCATCAGCAATTAAAAACACACAGGTACGCATATGGTCAGCAACTATGCGATCATTTTTTATAAAACCTTTTTTATTATGCAAATTTATAGCATCCATAACAGAGATAAATATATCTGTGTCGTACGCAGTTTTTTTGCCTTGCATAACAGCTGTTATGCGTTCTAAACCTGCGCCAGTGTCTACATTTTTCTGTACCAACTTACCTACGACCTTTCCATCTTTCTTTTCATATTCCATGAAAACATCGTTCCAGATTTCAATAAAGTTTTCAGTTTTTACTTGTTCTACAAATTCGTCTTTAGTTAAAACTTTACCCACGAATTTTTCTTCCATGTCATAGAACATTTCAGTACAAGGGCCACATGGGCCGTTGTCACCTGGACTCCAAAAATTATCGTCAGCGGGTAATGCATATATACGGTGTTCTGGTATACCTAATGACATCCAGATATTTTTAGACTCAACGTCCAACGGAGCACTTTCGTCACCCTCGAAAATTGTTACCGCAAGTCTATTTACATCTAAGCCTAGACCTTCTTCCTTACTAGTTAAAAATTCGTAGCTCCATTTTATTGCATCTTCCTTAAAGTAGTCACCCAACGACCAGTTACCCATCATTTCAAAAAAAGAAAAATGTCTGTTGTCGCCAATGTCGTCCAAGTCGCCAGTACGTACACATTTTTGTACATCAGCAATACGTGTACCCATCGGGTGTTTAGCACCCATTAGGTATGGTACCAATGGTTGCATACCTGCAGTATTAAAAAGTACTGAAGGGTCGTTTTCAGGTACAAGAGACGCCGACGGTATAATGGCGTGGCCCCTTTTAGCAAAAAAGTCTAAAAACTTTTTACGAATTTCTGTTGAAGTCATATAGTGTAAGATAGCATAAAAAATGCAGTTTTGCATTCAAAAAGCGCTGAGTACTCTGCAGTACACAGCGCTTATTTTATAGAAATAGCTTACACCAAGCTTGAAGACAAAACATTGAAACGGAACTCTTGTTCATATTCCAACACATCAACTTCGTGCATGGTGGTGGAAATAATATTCCACACTTTTGGTTCGTTAAGGATTTTACTAAAAAAGTTCAACCCATCGTGTTTCCATGTACTGTCGTGGTTGGCAGATATTGTAAAGTCATTCGGTATATCTTCTGCGTGCGTATCAGAACTATAACCGACCAACACATAATTATTAGGTTGCCAGAAAACAACTTTTATATGCTCATTTTCTGGTTCTCCTTTCAGCCAGCCTTCGGTATATTTACCGTAATTGAACTGAACAATAACTTCCAAAACTTTATTCCGTTGCCCACGAATAAGGGGTAGATTTTTATTAGCTATATCTATAAGCTTTTCTGTTAAGTCTGGTAAGAAATACATTATTCTAGGGTTTTAAAAGGTTAAAGATCTTTTTATCTTATAATTATATCAACAATACAGCATTTTGTCAAGTTAGATTATTACACAAATAAAAAAAGTCCCGGATGTTTTCATCCGGGACTCATACAGATCGCGCGATGTGCATTACCAGGAATTTACTTCCTGTAGCATCGGTGTCGCGCAGCCAAATGGGATTTACCGTGTCATGCGCCTTAAACGGCTGGAGACGGGTTTTTAACAGCTACCCATTGGGCTTCTAGAGCAACCTCCCCCATGGTGCTATTCGGTTTTCGGGGGCATCCTTTAATTGTTCATTATGCGGAGCTTAACATTTCTTAAATATACACGTTGAATCAAAATAACGTGGTGGCGTTTTGGATTTTTTCTCATTTACCAAAACTATATAAAAGAAGTAAACTCTGTTGATTTGATATAAGTATAGCATACCCACATATTTTGTCAAGGGTTTTTGGAATATCTAAATATTACCCTTATAAACAAAGCTTAAAAATAAAAATCCCGGGTGGCTAGCGCCTACACCGGGATTATATGTTTATCTACAATTACTTATAATTTAATCCTACCATAATACTAAATACCAAGCAAGTATTAATCTTGGAATTGCATATATAATTGTATATGGTATACTCACATCACTACCCGTTAGCCACAGCTTCCGGGCATTTTTATTAAAATTTAATATTCGGGAGTCCAATATTGAGTGTAGTTTACCTATACGCTTTACACTATTCCCTAAAAACTAAATAAATATATGTTTGATTTGAAAACAATGAAATTGGCGATGGACCAATTAGAACAAGAAAAGAAAATTCCGAAAGAAAAAATACTAGAAGCTATAGAACATTCATTAGCTGCAGCGTATAAAAAAGAATACGGCAAAAAAGGCCAAATCGTACGTTGTAAGTTTAACCTAGACGACGGTACTACTAGTTTCTACCAAGTTAAAATAACTGTCGACGATACTGTTGTCCGACACGTTGCCGAAGGTGAAGAAGATACCGAGGTTGTAGCCGAAGGCGATGAACGTTCTCGTTTTAACGAAGAACACCACATAATGATCGACGATGCTCGTCGCATTAAAGAAAACGCTCAACTAGAAGACGAAATAATTTTCCCTCTAGAAGACAAAGCTGACTTCGGACGCATCGCTGCACAAACTGCAAAGCAAGTTATAATTCAGAAAATCCGCGACGCAGAACGCAGTACAATAATCGACGAATACGGTAGTAAAGAAGGTGAAATAGTTCATGGTTATGTTGAAAAGTTTGAAAACGGTATGGTTTATGTCGACTTTAACCGAGCCAAAGGTGTTATACCAAAAGAAGAACAAATACCTGGCGAAAGATGGGAACGTGGCGACCGCATTAGTGCCTACCTATTTTCTGTAGAAGAAGGTATGCGTGGGGTTAACTTACGTTTATCACGTTCACACCCAATGTTTGTTAAAGCATTGTTTGAAATCGAAGCTCCAGAAATAGCTACTGGTGTCGTAGAAATAAAATCTATTGCCCGCGAAGCTGGTAGTCGAACAAAAATAGCCGTTGCGTCGAACGACCCACATGTAGACCCAACAGGTGCATGTGTTGGTGGACGTGGTGTACGTGTTACAACAGTAACAAACGAAATCAATGGCGAAAAAATCGATGTTATCGAATGGTCAGAAGACCCTGCTATATATGTAGCCAAAGCTTTAGCCCCGGCAAAAGTGTTGGATATACAAATAGATGAAGCCGAGCACCAAGCTAAAGTAGAAGTTGCAGAAGACCAACTATCTTTAGCTATCGGTAAAGGCGGACAAAATGTACGCCTTGCTGCAAAACTTACAGGCTGGCGCATAGACATCAAGGGCCAGAAAGGTGAAGTCATACAAGGTGGCGACGATATTTTTGGTGATGTAGAAGCAGAAGTTAGCGACGCTGAAATATCCGATTCAGCAGAATCGCATCGCGCAGTGTCGACTGAAGCGCGATCTGTAGAAGACAAATCCATTCCTGAAGAAAACACAGTGACTGAAGTTTTAGAAGAAGTTGAAAAAGTTATCGAAGAAGAAACAAAAGAATAATTTTATTAATCTAATTTAAGAGGTTACTGAACTCACTGTAAACTGTTCACTGACCACTGCTAACTATATTATGGCCAACATAGACCACAAACCAAGCAAGTACATGATGAACTTGCTACACATTTTGCCACCATATACAAATGGCGACAAAACAACTGTAAACGCATTAATAGAAATAAACCCTTCAACTATAAACAAGTATGAGTTTATAACTGAAACCGGTCACTTGAAACTAGACCGCGTTGGATATTCGTCACTTGCATACCCTATAACCTACGGAGCTATACCACAAACATGGGACCACGACGGTGACATGCTAGACATAGTAATAGCAAACGTAACCGAACCTCTAGTACCTGGGTCTCTTGCTGAAGCCCGCATTATAGGTGTTATGGAATTCGAAGACAGTGGTGAACGCGACGACAAGATAATTGCCGTTTTAGCCGACGACAAACGTATGGACCACATAACCCATTTCGAACAACTCGGTGAACACTGGCAAGAAGAAACCGCCCACTATTTCGAACATTACAAAGACCTGAAAAAGCCTGGTCTATGTAAAGTGTTAGGTTTCTACGGTGTAACCGAAGCCGTAGTCATTATCGACGACTGCGCTAAACGTTACAACACCGACTACTTACCTAAGTTTGAAACTGAAGCATAATAAAAGCAAGAAAAACCTCTAAAAGAGGTTTTTCTTTATATTGACTTAATATTTAAAATATGTATAATATGTAAAAATTCATTAAAATTATGCAGAAAATAATACTGTTTGGTGCGGGTAATCTTGCTACCAGACTTAATAAACTACTAAAACAAAAAGGTTGTGATATCAACTATATATCAAACGATATATTTGATAAAAAAAGCATTCAAGGCAGTGCTTTTACCGACGTACAAAACTTGCTGGATAATGTAAATTTATCTGAAGTTTCAATGGTGTACATTGTCGACGACTTAGATAATCGTAATTTGGAATTCTTGCTTGCCGTTATATCAAAAGAAAAGAAAACTCCGATTACAATATCTTTGTTTAACGAAAATGTATCTCCACACCTCAAAGCAGCTTATGACACGATTACGATTATCAATCCAGCAAAAACTGCTTCCGAAGAATTTGTTAACGCTTTGTATACTGAGATTAAACACGAACTTAAGTACGTACCACCTAAATTTGAAAAAGTTGCTTCCTTCCGGTCATTCGACAAACTTCTATGGAAAATTGGTATCTCGTTTTTATTCATAATAATTGCCAGTACTGTATTTTTTCATTATGAAGAAAATCTTTCTTGGATAGATTCTTTATACTTTGTAATAGTAACAGTAGCAACAGTTGGTTATGGTGACATTAGTTTGGCACATTCTTCTAACATTAGTAAATGTTTTGGAATAATACTTATGTTAACTTCTACTATATTTATCTGGACAATGTTTTCATTAATCATTGACCAGCTACTAAAACAGCGAGTTGAATTGTCTTTAGGTAGAAAAAAGTACAACATCAAAGATCATGTCATAGTTTGTGGTTTAGGTAGAGTTGGTTATTTTATAGCAGAAAAACTTATCGATAAAGGAGAAAAAGTTCTAATTATTGAAAGCAATAATAATTCACCATACATTGAATATTTCAGACATAGAGGTGCGCAATTTTTTGTCGCAGACGCTCGAGTGCCGAAAGTACTTCAAGATGCTGGTGTGGTTAATGCTAAAGCATTGATTTCAGCTATCAACGACGACGCCCTAAATCTTGAAATAGGTTTAAATGCGCGCTCATTACAGCCAGGCATGCGTTTAGTGTTACGAATTTTCGACAGCACAATTGCTGAAGAAATTAGAGAACACTTAGACATACACCTAACGCTCAGTACTTCAGAAATAGCAGTACATGAGTTTTTCAAGAAAATATAATAAGCAAAGCGGGTACTATGTACCCGCTTTTTTATTGATTTTTATGATTAACTTCCGCAACCACCGCCACAACCAGAACTACATCCGGAACTGCAACTTGAGCCTCCACTGTCACCTCCACCGGAATCGCCACCTCCTGAGTCACCACCACCACTGTCACCACCGTGTCCACCTGAATCACCACCACTATCAGAACCATGACCGGATGAATCAGAGTGTGAATCACCATGTGAATGCGATGTTGAATCATGATGCGACGGCTGACTTTCGTTCGAATGCCAGTTTCCTTCTGCACCTGCACCGTCACTCTGGCCACCACCAAAATTAAATTCAGGATGACTATGTGCGCTGTTATCAGCTGACATAAAGTACATGTATAAAAATGTATTGTCGTCCGACGTTGTGGTTGTGTCACGATTTTTTTTCTTTTTTGGTGTATAACCATCAGAAACTTTTTTCTGATCAAACTTTGGTTTACTCCAAAATTCCGCCGGCGGTTCAACATTAAATTCTTTTTTATAAAGCTCCAATGTTGCCAGATACTGTGCATTAAATGTGCCAGTCTGGTCTACCATAGGAACCAATTCCGGAGAATGGTCCAGAGTAAACTGAATAGTTTCTGCACAAAATTCGCGGTAAGCCCGAGAAAAAAGTAAATGTTCGTGCCAAACCTGATCAATAATTTTTGATGGTGTAACACTGAAATCGGCAGTAACAGCCAGGAAAACGAATTTTTTATATTCATCCAAAGCTTTTAAAGCAAAGTTCTTTGTCCAACCAAGCTTACTAGCAAGTTTGCTAGCAAAAGCTTTGGTCGAGGCGTCTGTGCCACCGAACATTTCGGACACTACGTCCATTAAATGCGTTTCCACAATGTGGTTAAAATGATAGGCTTTTAAAGAAAGCCAGAGGTCTCTTTTGTTCATGATATGTGATATGATTTTTTATGTACTAAACCACGAAATTTAGTGTGGTTTTCTGTCTGAGATATTAGCACATAATTTTAATATGTCAATACATATAAGTTTGACACATTTTAAACAAAAGTATAAAGTTTTATCATGTTCTTCATGCTCTCGGCTTGAACCCCGAAAGCATTACTATGGACGGCTATATCTTCAGGGATTAGCCGTTTTTTTATGGGAAACCTTGTAATATTATGCTAATATAAACGTCATCATGTACGTAATGAAGGAATTAGTAAAAAAATGCTTAATAGGTATCGCCTTCCTCACCCTTTTTGCCGGGGGTCTTGCTCATGCAGACACTATAGACAACAAAGCGGGAAACGACACCAAAGAAGTAACTAAAGCTGATAAACCAGCCTCTCTTACTGCCAAAGAACAACGCGACCAATACGAAGCTATATACAAACAATTGACCAAAGTGTATACAAAAATAGCCGACGGCGTAGACAAACTCCAAGCAGCAGACGAAGACACAATTGCTATAGAACAGAAACTTCTAGAAGCTAAAAAATCACTCCAAGATGCAGACAAGATCTTACACCCTAAAATTGAAATTAAAAAAGATACAAGTTCTGACACTCGCCCGACACTTTTAGATGGTGCGGTAAAAAGTGACTCTAAAGTAGACAGTACAAAAACCGATGGCGTTACTACAACTACATTAACACTGGTAGACATACCAAAGAAACCAGTAGTTAAGAAAGACATCAAAACCGTACTCGAAACTGCTCAAAAACAACTAAAAGAATCTTTAAATCTATTGAAAGAATTCATTATAGATTCGAACTAACGAATAAAAAAACACCTTCCACTACTGGAAGGTGTTTTTTGACAATTACTCTTTTTTCTATTACACTATTGCCATGTCAAAAGAAATAAAACCCATAAAAACCGCAGTAGAAAAACAACCAGGCAGTAATGTTGAAATCAAGATAACACTTGCTTGGTCTGACGTTGCTAGTTATAAAGACACAGTTATGTTGTCTATTCAAAAAGACTACGAAGCCGACGGTTTTCGTAAAGGTAATGTGCCCATTGCCACTATCGAGAAAAATGTTTCAGCTTCTCTTATAAACGAAATGATGGCCGAGGAAGCCCTAAACGATATATATCCTACTATAATAAAAGACAACAACATTGACGCACTTGGCAGACCTGAAGTTATATTTACAAAACTAGCCGCAGGTAACGATGTAGAATGCACTATTAAGACTGCTGTCTACCCAGAATTTAAACTCCCTGACTACAAGAAAATCGCTAAAAACACAGTAAAAGAAGTGGCTGAACCTAAAGAAGGTTTTGCGGCTACAGATGAAGAAGTAACTCAAGCTTTCAAAGAACTGCAACACATGCGTGCCCACCAAGAACTACATAAAGAAGGTGGCCACGACGAACATGACCACAACCATGCACCGATCGATGAAAAAGACTACCCAGAAGTTAACGATGCATTTGCCGGTAGTTTCGGTTTCGAAGATTTAGAAAAAATGCGTGAAAAAGTTCGCGAAAACTTAGCAAAAGAAAAAGAACAGAAACATTCAGAGAAAAAACGTTTGGCTATAGTAGAGAAAGTTATCGAAGAAACAAATATCGACATACCTAGCTCCATAATTGACACTGAACTAGACCAAATGATAGCCCGAATGAAACACGATATACAAATGATGGGCATGCAGTTCGACGACTATCTAACACACCTAAAGAAAACTGAAGCAGAACTTCGAACCGAATACACACCTGACGCAATAAAGCGCGCAAAACTAAACTTTATCGTAGAAAAACTTGCTCTAGCAGAAAACCTTAAACCGTCAGACGAAGAAACCGAAAAAGAAATCCAAAAGATAATGGAAGCCTACCCAGATGCCGACCGCACCAGTGCAACCATGTACATAACAACAACACTGACAAACCAAAAAGTTTTTGACTTCCTAGAAAAATCCGCACAGTAGATTATCAGAAATAAACTTGAAGGTTGTTTACCAGAAAAATGTCGCGTTTCAATGGACATTACGCGACGTGATTTCTGAGGAAATCAAGCAGTTATGGTAAATAACCTGAAAGTTTTATAATATATAATTATATGTTAATACCAACCGTAACCCCGACGGGAAACATATAACTAATCCATGTTTCCAACGGGGCGAGAAGTGGTATTATTAAGTTTATAACCTATATAAGATTAAATTTTTGAATTAAAA
>CAYWWG010000016.1:0-2909 GCA_964461985.1 uncultured Candidatus Saccharibacteria bacterium | reverse complement strand
ATAAAATAAGGGTTTAATAAGAAAACTGCCAAAATGCTGGCAGTTTTCTTATTATTATGCTTGACAAAACTTCTAGATATGCTATACTACTAGCATAAGTTATTTAGAAGGTATGGAGGTAGCATTGGTGTCCGTAAACACCTCAGCTATTAGTACTGTGTTATTACACTGAGACAGCGGTGTTGATAACAATAAATAACGAAGTAAAGGAGGCTGGCGGCTACTAGGGGAATTATTTTCGCCCGAATGCTTACAAAGCAAATCAGAGAAAGACAAATTATATTTAGCATTAGCATTATTTATAGTCTTGCAAAAAGTTCTGATTGATCTCTTTTACAACATAATAGATAAGTAATTTAGACAATTATTATCTTAGACCCTTGGGGACCCTTAGCTAACGCGGGGTCTTTTTTTATTTATTAACTTTTATTTTATAACTTCTTATTTTCTCAGAAATCATGTCGCGTAATTGTTGATTCAGCAGAATCATGTCGGGAGATGTCTTTCTTTGCCCGACCCCGCGCGACCTGGTATACTATTCCCATGAACTTATTCCCCTACTTACTTGCTGGTGCAGGACTAATAGCCGGTTTTATACTACGTACGCTATACATGCAGGGCAAACGCGGTAGTTTAGAACTTGAACTTAAAAAAATGGAACTCGCCGCAAAGGACGAGGCTTTGAAAATTATCGAAGACGCTAGACACAATGCCGAGAGTCGTGAACGTGAAATAAAAATGATGGTCCGCGAAAAAGAACACGAGGCTAAGACTCTTGAAATGCGTATACAAAAACGCGAAGACATGCTAGATATTCGCCAAGAAGAACTAAATCGAGAAGCTGATACATTAAAAAAACAAGCCGACGACATACGTGCAATAAAAGAAAATATTAAAAACATCGAAGCACGTGTAATGTTAGAACTAGAACATGTATCACGTATGTCTATAGAAGAAGCCAGAGACCAGTTAATGTCCATAACAGCAAAACGTTACGAAGACGACATCGCCTTACGTTTACAAAAACTTGAACAGTCACACCATGAACGTTTTGAACTTCGTGCCCGAGAAATACTCACCAGTACCATGCAACGACTTTCTACATCTACTGTTCAGGAACATGTTACGTCTTCTA
Source organism: uncultured Candidatus Saccharibacteria bacterium (assembly GCA_964461985.1). Taxonomy (GTDB): domain Bacteria; phylum Patescibacteriota; class Minisyncoccia; order Phycocordibacterales; family UBA9973; genus MFUC01. The sequence goes on along the minus strand of CAYWWG010000016.1, from coordinate 1,774 downwards.
TAACACTCGAAAACAGTGACATTAAAGGTAAAATAATCGGCAAAGAAGGCCGCAACATACGAACTTTCGAACGTATGGCTGGGGTAGAACTTTTAGTAGACGAGTCACCTGAAACCATTGTTATTTCAGCTTTTGACCCGGTCCGTAGACAAGTTGCAAAAACTGCACTCGAAGCCCTAATATCAGATGGACGTATACAACCAGCACGCATAGAAGAAGAAATAGCGAAGGCTCAAGAAAACATAAACCAAACAATGACAGAACGTGGCGAAGCTGCTGTTTACGAAACAGGTGTATTGCAACTACCACCTGGTGTCGTACAAATACTTGGCCGACTAGCCTACCGCACCAGTTACGGACAAAACGTATTACAACACTCTGTAGAAACAGCATACATAGCCTCCATGTTGGCCGAAGAACTTGGCGCTGATGTGGCTATAGCCAAAGCAGGCGCATTAGTACACGACATTGGTAAAGCCTTAGACCATGAAGTCGAAGGCACACATGTAAACATTGGTATGCGCATATTAGAAAAATTCGGTGTAGACACGCGCATTATCGATGCTATGAAAAGCCATCATAACGAATATCCGCATGAATCTCTCGAATCTGTTATCGTGCAAGTTGCCGACCATATTTCTGGTGGACGCCCAGGTGCCCGACGTGATAGTGTTGAACAATATGTAAAACGTCTTGCTGATCTTGAAGCTATAACAACAAAGTTTGCTGGAGTAGAACGCAGTTATGCATTGCAAGCTGGCCGTGAAATACGCGTGTTTGTAACACCAGAAAAAGTTTCTGACATTGAAGCCAAAAAACTCGCCCGCGACATAGCATTATCAATAGAACGCGAACTTAAATACCCAGGTGAAATAAAAGTAACATTGATAAGGGAAAATCGAGTTACAGAATTCGCCCGGTAGTAGAGCTTTGGCATGTTATGTTCTATGTATATTGTATACAAAGTAAAGAAGATTCTGAAAAGCTGTACTTTGGTTTTTCTAATGATTTAAAAAGACGTATAAAGGAACATAACGATGGGCTGAACACTTCTACTAAAACATACAGACCGTGGAAAATTATATATTATGAAGCTTGCATATTAGAATCTGACGCAAGAAGAAGAGAAAAATATTTTAAAACTAGTATAGGCAGGAGAATGTTTAAAAGAAGAATAAAAGATTATTTAAAGTAAGTGTTCAGCTTGCCAAAGTCTCACTACCGGGTTCGCGCAAACCCAAAAAAAACCTTACATTATCTACATTTTATTGAAAGTAATACAAAACAAATATTAATATAGGTCAATAGCCTACCTATTGCGTAAAAAAACCCTTATTTTGTATAATAGATACAGCTTATACTGTCGTGTGTATAAGTTAACATTACATGGTCGCGCATTACATATAATCAAAAATACTATGAATAAAGCAAATCTAGCAGAACTGGTTCACACTATGATTGGCGGTACTAAAGTACAGTCAGAAGAAGTAATCGAGGCTATAATTGGTGCTATCGTTAAAACTCTAAAAAGTGGAAACGAAGTATCTATTGCAGGCCTTGGTATATTCTCAGTAAAGGCACGTCCAGCTCGTATGGCACGTAACCCTAAAACTGGTGAAGCAGTTAAAGTTGCAGCAACGAACGTTCCTAAGTTCCGCCCTGCAAAGGCATTGAAAGACGCTGTAAAATAGCTCTTTCATAAATCGACCTGATAGTACGGCATATATAAAACCCTCCTTACGGAGGGTTTTATATTGGTGCATAAAATAATTGA
>CAYWWG010000015.1:2021-15556 GCA_964461985.1 uncultured Candidatus Saccharibacteria bacterium | reverse complement strand
ATGGAAGGTTTAAATAAAACATCTATCACCCCAAAAGAAAAGGCTTATAATGAAGAAAAAAAGAAAGAAAAAAATGACAGAACAAGAAGACTGCTTTTAAAAAAATCTGAAATATTAAAACTAGCAACAGAAAATGAAAAAGGTCTTTCACTACTTCCAATAAAAATTTTTAATGATCATGGACTTTTAAAATTAGAAATAGGAATCTGTAAAAGAAAAAATAAAGCAGATAAAAGAGAGACTTTGAAATTAAAAGAATTCAAAAAAGAAAAGAAACTTTTATAATATATTTGCTAAAAATAAAAAAGTATTATATAATATATGTATTGGGAGTGTCAGGATTCGACACTTAATTCTTTGTAAATGTGGTCTTCGATAATGAAAGTGAATCGCTAAAAAACTTTCACCTACGCTGCAAACAATACAGCAAAAGTAATCCGCTCACCATTTATGGCGTTTGGATTCGCTCCAGTAGCCGCTTAATTTTAAGCCGCTCCGGTGTCACCTCTCGCTACATGACGCGAAAGATCTGACAATATAAAGATCATGTGTAGAAAATTTTCTTTCTGTATTTATGAAAATTTTTGAAATGTAAAAATACTAAGCTGGATAATTTTTCTTATTTTATATATCTAGTCGAAAATCAAAAAATGAGATATGAGACTAGAGTCATTTATAAAAATTAATTGCACGGGGGTTCAACTCCCCCCACTTCTACTACCAGAAAATCTAGATCTAGGTCTCGCCACAGAAGAAGACCCTTCTCTTTTTTCTCTATTAAAAGATCTTTTTGGTTTATCAAAATTTTCAAATTCTTTTTTATTTATATCTTTTTTAAAAGAATCTCTTTTTGAAAAATTATCTTTGTTTTTATAATCAGTATCTCTTTTAAAAGATGATCTAGTATTTGAAAAATTTTTATCACTATTAAATCTATCTGTAGATCTAAAAGAAGATTTAAATCCATCTTTTGTTTTAGAAAATGATTTGCTACGAGCAGCTCTCGCAGTATTTGTTTTAAACATATTTTATTTTTAGTCCTTTGATTTTTAAAATTGTAAGTCGGACTTTATGATCTCCTACTTTTCTTAATGATCATAAATAAAATGATGTTTTTAGTTTCTTAAAAAGAAACTTAGAATTAAAGAGATAAACTTATATTCCTATAATAATATATTTTTATATTTTAGTCAAATTTAGAAAACAATAATAATTTTGATGATTTTCATTATAATTCATGTAAAAAATCTTAAGTTTAAAATTTATTCTAAATTAAAAAAGCATCTTAAATGATGCTTTTATTTTTACTAATCAAAATTTTTATTATTATCATCCAAAATATCTTCATAAGTATCTCTTAAATAAGACTCTATTTCAGATATCTCAGATTTTGCATCTTGAGTGTCTAAAGATTTTAAGATATTTATCCTTTCTACAGCAGACTTATAAGAATCACTATTTTCAAATTTCTTTTTTGCTTCATTATAAGCCTTTTCTTTTGGGGTGATAGATGTTTTATTTAAACCTTCCATATTTTTTAATTTTTAAAATTATTAATAATTTTTTATTTATCTCTTATAATAATACATTATTTATTTAGAAAATAAAACATTTACACTATCTTAAATATGTGATAGAATATATTTATTGGGAGTGTCAGGATTCGACACTTAATTCTTTGTAAATGTGGTCTTCGATAATGAAAGTGAATCGCTAAAAAACTTTCAACTACGCTGCAAACAATACAGCAAAAGTTTCCGCTTGAGCATGATGACTTTCGTCTACTACGATAAAACTAAAATGCGTTGGAGAAAATAATTTCTTTTTAGCATCTTTGTTTTGCAAGTGAGCAAGAACTGATTGAAAAGTCGCAAACACGAAATGGTGCTTGTCGGCTTCCCAGTCCTTTTCATCGCCATAAAATTTGGCATAGGTGTATTGATCACCAATCAGCTTTTTGTAATCCTTGTACGCTTTGTTCAAAATGCCATTGTCATGGCAAAGAAACAATACCTTGTCTTTCGGAGTGATAAAATATTTCACCACCTCAATCGACAAAATAGTTTTTCCTAACCCTGTAGCCATCACGAGGAGGGCGCGAAAGGTTGTTTTGAGCGCAGCAACAAGTTTTTCAAAAGCTGTTTGTTGGTAATCATACAGTTTGATTTGTTTACTGTTTGATTTTGAATGTACCATTTTGTTTGATTTTTAGTGGGTTATTTGAAGCCCTAAAGTCATTAGGAACTCAAATAACCCACTATTAAACATTCGACACCAGGATAGCATAAAAACCCTGACAAGTCAAGTTTTTGTGTTCCTGCCCGCCTATCCAAAATCTGAACGGAAGCCCGCGCGGATTCCTCCCCAGACCCTTCCTGCCCGCGGGAAACAGCCGAGGTTTTGCGAATCCTATTCCCAGATATATTGCTTCGCAAAACCGAGTCCGCTTTCATTCGTTAGGAGTTTTTGATAAAGTGAGTTCTAGCAGTGTCATAAAGATACTCCAAAAAATAAGCAATAATAAAAGCCCCTTTATGGGGCCTTTATTTATTTATCGCGTTCTTCTTCTTTTATTTTGGCCTTGAGTTGTTTAATTTTGTATTTGTATTCTACAACACTACGCCAGAAGAATGAATTTTGGTGTTCCTCGGGGGTAATAGGTTTTTTCGAGAAGAATGCATATACACGAGGCATGTTAGTTTCGAAAAATTTTGCAACTCGTGCACCTGTACGAATTCTGAATTCAGATATTGTTATAAATGCACTGTGTAAACCACGGCTTATACGGTAAGCTATGAATTTTAATGTTTGAGTAACGACCTTTTTCTCGTGTAATTGTGTTTTATGTATTGTGTCCACTGTTATAACGCCAGTGCGTAGTAAATACGCACGGTATGACGTTGTTATATACAACGCTATTGCTGACACAATAAATATTACGATTAAAAAGGTTGTACCCATATCTATTTATTATACTGTAAATTGAGTAAATGAAACAATCGATGCACCAGCTTCTTTAAGTAATTGACCGATAGTCTTTGAAGGGTCTTTGATAAAGTTTTGCTCCACCAAAGTGTATTCTTTAAAGTATGTATCTAGTTTACCTTGAAGTATTTTCGCTTTCATTTCAGCTGGTTTGTCAGATTCATTAACTTCAGCTGTAAATAGTTCTGTAACTTTAGTTTTGTCTTCTTCACTTATGTCAGCTGTAGTTGTAAATCGTGGGTACATAGCAGTAACATGCATAGCTATGTCACGTGCCAGGTCTTTATTGCCACCTTCTAATACAACTACTGCAGCATTTTTACCGTTGTGGTTGTATGAACCGATCGTAGCACCAGTTAGAACTGCAGTTTTACCAAGCTGAATGTTTTCGCCGATCTTTTGTACTAATGGGTCTATTAAGTCTTTAGCCTTTGCGGAAACCGCATCTGTACCTTCATTTAACGCAAGGTCGGTTAGAGTGTTAACAAGTGCAACGAAATCGTCATTTTTAGCTACGAAGTCTGTTTCGCATAATAGTGTTATAACGGCTGTTTTTCCTGATTCGTCTTTAACATTTATTAAGCCTGCACCAAGTGTGCGGTCAGCTTTTTTAGCCGCGCTTACACTTGATTGTTTGCGTAGTACGATCATGGCTGTCTCCATGTCGCCGTCACTTTCTTCTAAAGCTTTTTTACATTGCATTACTGATACTCCTGTTGTATCGCGTAACTCTTTTATCATTTCTGTTGTGATTTTCATTGTATATATAAGAACTAAATTATAATATTTAACAAATTATTGTTGTTTGTATGCCTTCTTCAATTCGTCTATGAAGAAAGAAATACTAGAGACAGACCCGTCGTTTGCAACAATAGGGAATGTAGCTACGCGGTTGTCGCAGTCTGTATTCATAAGAGCAATAACTGGTATGTTCATTTTTTGGCATTCAGTAACTGCAATGTGTTCACGCTTTGCATCAACAACAATAACCGCTGCCGGCATAGCTGTCATGTTTATAAGACCTGAGAAGTTTGTTTCCATATCGGCTATTTCACGGTCGATAAGTAAACGTTCTTTCTTAGTGTATTTTTCAAGTTCACCACTGTCGCGGTCAGCTTTTAGTTGTATCAAACGGGCGATACGTTTTTTAATTTCAGAAAAGTTTGTTAACACGCCACCTACCCAACGTTCAGTTACAGAAAGGGTACCAGTGTCGGTTGCAGCATCTAGTACTGCTTTTTTGGCTTCAGGTTTTACCCCGACCCAAAGTATTTGTTTGCCTTTAGAACCAAGGTCTTTCAAAAATGTTTTTGCATTTTCTAGTTGAACTTCAGTTTGTGTAAGGTCGATAATATCAACACGGTTTTTGGTGCCGTATATAAATTTTGATGCAGAAGGGTGGCGACGAGTTTTTGAATACCCGAAATGCGCACCTTTTTCGAACATCGTGTCAATAAGGTTAGACATAAAAAATTCTTTTGGCCCCGACGTTTTAGTCGGGGAGCCGACATATCGTCGGCTTTAATTAATAATTCCTATACTTTAAATAAAATATAGACATCCGTTTTTGCGCCTCTCAGCCCAGTTACAGGGTTTATAGCGTTATAAATAAAGGCTACATTCCCCACGGAAGTACTGCCATAGTACCAGAAAAACGCCTATTTTGCAAGGTTGTGGTTTGTGTTCAGTTTAATAAATATTCCATACCCCCACCCGACCTCCCCCTAGATAGGGTGAGGAGAATTTTAGCTACACATGGTATAATTTTGTTTATATATGTTTCTAAAGAACGACCCTAAGTTAAAAGAAAGGCGTAAGGAGCTAAGGAAAAAAGTAACTCCGGAAGAAAATTTACTTTGGTTAAATTTAAGACAAAAAAAGTTAGGTTGTAAATTTAGTAGACAATATTCTGTTGGTCCTTATATTTTAGATTTTTATTGTGTGCAAAATAAAATATGTATTGAATTAGACGGTAGCCAACACATAGAAAATAAAGAATATGACATTGAAAGGGACTCTTATTTAAATGCAAATGGAATTAAGGTAGTGCGTTTTTGGAACAGTGAATTAAAAGATATCGATACTGTATTAAACAGAATCAAAAAAGAAATATTGTCCGTGGAAGTTTAAGTTCATACTCACCCTATATAGGGGGAGTCGGTAATTATTATAATTACCGGTGGGGGTATTTAGAATTGTAAAATATACATTTTTAGAGTAGTATGTCTATATATGGAACAAGCAAAAGCAAACGAAAAGGCTATAACCCCACGGGCTACCGATTATAGCCAGTGGTACCTCGACATTATTGCCGCGGCTGATTTATCTGATTATTCTCCGGTTAAGGGTTGTATGGTTATAAAGCCATATGGTTACCAATTATGGGAACGTATACAAAATGTGCTTGATGCAAAGTTTAAATATGTTGGTGTAAGTAATGCTTATTTTCCGATGCTTATACCTGAACGCTTACTAACACGTGAAAAAGAACATGTAGAAGGTTTTGCCCCTGAAGTGGCGGTTGTAACACATGCAGGTGGAGAAAAATTAGAAGAACCACTAGTGCTACGTCCAACGTCGGAAACAATAATTTATGAAATGTATAAAGACTGGATACGTTCGTACCGCGACTTGCCACTACTTATAAACCAATGGGCAAATGTTATACGTTGGGAAAAACGCACACGTCCATTTTTACGTACAACAGAATTCTTATGGCAAGAAGGCCATACAGTGCACGCAACTAATATCGAGGCAGATGCATTTGCTAGAAAAATGTTAGACTTGTACGAAGGTTTTCTACGTGACTACATGGCCATACCAGTTGTTAAAGGTATGAAGTCTGAATCTGAAAAGTTTGCCGGCGCATTATATACATACACATGCGAAGCTATGATGCAAGACGGCAAGGCACTACAAATATGTACATCTCATAACCTGGGCGACCACTTTGCCAAGGCTTTTGACATTAAGTTTGTCGACGAACAAAGTACAAGTCAATATGCATGGCAAACTAGCTGGGGTATGTCTACACGCGCCATTGGTGGGCTAATAATGACTCACAGTGACGATAAAGGTTTAGTACTACCACCAAACATGGCAACATTAAAGGTTGTTGTTGTGCCTATTGTAAATGTTGAGACAAAACAAAGTGTAGAAGAAAAAGCGAATGACATTGCATCAGAGATTCAAAAAGAATTTGGTACGCGTGGTGTACATGTAGATACACGCGACATGCGCCCTGGAGAAAAATATTTTGAATGGGAGAAAAAGGGTGTGCCAATTCGTTTAGAAATAGGCCCAAAGGACATTGCAAATGGGCAATGTGTATTGGTACGTCGTGACAATGGCGATAAAATCGTAACACCACTTACAGATGTAGTTATAAACATACAAGAAACTTTACAAACAATTCAAGATTCATTGTACAACTCTGCATTAGAAAGACAGAATACAAATACAGTCGAAGTAAACACTTGGGACGAATTTGTTACTGCTATTGAAGCTGGTAAATTTGTGCTTGCACATTATGATGGTTCTGTAGAAACTGAAAAATTAATTAAGACAGAAACTTCTGCAACCGTGCGTTGTATTCCGTTTAGCGAACAACCTTCAAATGGTGTTTGTATTAAAACTGGAAATACATCGACACAACGCGTAATATTCGCAAAAAATTATTAATTCAACACCTGTTCGCTTTAAACTTATAACTAATCACTAACACATGCTCGATAAATTTTACAAACTATTTTCAAATGACATTGGTATAGACCTAGGTACGGCCAACACCCTAGTTTATTTGAAGGGCCATGGTATTGTTATTAACGAACCGTCAGTTGTAGTTGTAAACCAAAAAACTGGGCAGATAGTGGCTATCGGTGCCCAAGCCAAAGAAATGCTTGGTCGTACACCAGCACATTTGCGCGCAGTCCGCCCGCTTGTTGATGGTGTTATTTCTGATTTTGAAGTTACTGAAGAAATGCTGACATATTTAATAAATAAGGCCAATAATATGGACAAAAAGTTTTTCCGTCCACGCGTGGTTATCGGTGTGCCTACAGGTATAACTAATGTTGAGGCTCGAGCCGTATATGATGCAGCTAAGTCTGCTGGTGCCCGCGAAGTACATTTAATAGAAGAACCCGTTGCGGGTGCCTTGGGTATTCGTTTACCTATAAAGGAAGCTATTGGTACAGTAGTAGTAGACATTGGTGGGGGCACAACAGACATTGCTGTGTTAGCCTCTGGCGGGGTAGTACGCAGTAAAAACTTAAAAGTTGCTGGCGATACTTTAAACAACGACATTGTTGTATATATGCGCGACGAATTTAAACTTTTAATCGGAGAAAAAACTGCCGAAGGTGTAAAAATTGCTGTTGGTAGTGCAGCTCCGACCGTTTACCAAGAAACTTCAGTTCGAGGAAGAGACATGTTAACTGGACTACCACGTGAAGTTATAGTTACCGATGGTGACATTCGTGAAGCCTTAGCTACATCGATAGCTCAGATAGTTGATGCTGTGCAAGAACTATTAGAAACTACACCCCCTGAAATACTTTCAGACATATTACATCAGGGTATAGTTGTGTTTGGTGGTGGGGCAATGATCCAAGGTCTAGACCAGTTGTTCCGTACAACATTTCGTGTGCCTGTGTTTGTTGCTGAAGAACCCTTAACGGCTGTGGCCAGAGGTACAGGTATAATGTTAGAAGATTTTGATTTTTATTCATCTTTATTATTAGATCAAAAACATGACATCACCCCTAGATAGAACAAATAAACCAACGTATAAGAAAAATCGCTTAATTGTTGGTGGTATTGTTTTTGTTTTATTACTTATTATGGTTATGTTTTTTTCTTCACGAGCAATAAAAAACACTCGTAGTCGTGGAGAACTAGTTACTGTGCCGTTGTGGCGACTAGATACACGTGTTTCTTTGATTGGTAAAGATTTGTATTACTATTTTACTTCACGTAATACCTTAGAAAGTTACGTAACTGATTTGAAAAACCAAGTTCAAAATTTGGAATCTGCTAATGCTGAATTACAAGTATTAAAAGATGAAAACACAAAACTTAAAAATCAGATGCTACGCTCTGAGACACAACAACGCATCTTGTCTACAATTTTAGTAAAACCAAATCGCACCCCATATGACACTATTATAGTCGATGCTGGTAGTGCAGAAGGTGTGGTTGCAGGTAGTAAAGTCTATGCAAATGGTAATACTTTAATCGGTACTGTTGCCGATGTAAGTACGCACACAGCACATATAACATTGTTTTCTACACCTGGCCAACAGACAGAAGGTGTAGTTATTGGATCTGATATTACCGTTACATTAACTGGTCGTGGAGGTGGTGCATTTGAAATAGATGTTCCACGCGAAGTTGTTTTACCAGAAGGCAATGTGGTTACTAATGTGGCAACATTTTCTAATCCGATTGCAATTGTTGGTACACAAATATCTTCTGATCGTGATGCAATTAAAAAAATACTTGCTAAGACACCTGTAAATATTCAAGAACTTAAATGGGTAGAGATTACTAAATAGGTGTTAGTTTTTGGCTGTTAGGTTTTAGGTTTAATAACAAAAATTATGAATGAATTTAAATTTGAAATTAAGAAAAAGTTAGAAAACACACTAGGACGCGTGGGTGTTATTACTACTCCACATGGGCAAATACAAACACCGGCTTTTGTTACTGTTGGTACGAAAGCCACGGTAAAATCTTTGAACCCGAATCAAATAGCTGATGCTGGGGCACAAGTTGTATTAGGTAATACTTACCATTTATTTTTACAGCCCGGAGATGAAGTAGTGGCCAAGGCCGGCGGTATAGGTAAATTTATGAACTGGCCAGGCCCGACCATGACAGACAGTGGTGGATTTCAAGTTTTTTCACTTGGCGCAGCTTATGGTAAAGACATTGCCAAAGTTGTACGTATTACCGACCCAGGTTTAATGATACCAGAGCGTTTCGACGACACAGCCGCGCCAAAGTTGGCGCACATAGGTCAGGATGGTGTTTCTTTTAAATCGCACTTAGATGGGTCTATACATTACATTACACCTGAACGTTCGATACAGATACAACATAACTTGGGCGCAGATATTATTTTTGCATTCGACGAATGCACCAGTCCAGCTGAAGACATAAAATACCAACGCGAAGCATTAGAGCGCACACATACCTGGGCACAACGTTGTTTAGACGAACATGAAAAACTATCAGCAAACAGCAAAAACCAAATAGCACTATTTGGCATTGTTCAAGGTGGTCGGGAAGAATCTTTGCGTAAAGAAAGTGCACAAGTAATAGCAAATATGAAAACGGCCGACGGTCGTGAATTTGAAGGTTTTGGTATTGGTGGGTCTTTTGCAAAAGAAGACATGTCTACTGCAGTAAAATGGGTAAACGAAATATTGCCTGAACATAAACCCCGACACCTACTAGGTATAGGTGAACCAGAAGATTTGTTTATGGGTATTGAAAATGGTGTAGACTTGTTTGACTGTGTTATACCAACCCGACTTGGACGTAACGGAACTATCTATACAAAAAAAGGTAAAATAATAATAATGAACCAAAAATTCCGTGAAGACTTTGGTCCGATCGAGGAAGGCTGTACTTGTTATACATGTAAAAACGCTGATGGGTATTTCTCTCGTGCATACGTGGCGCACCTTTTCCATGGTAAAGAAATGTTAGCTGGTACATTGGCATCAATACATAACCTGCATTTTCTAGTTACCCTTGTAGACAATATTCGTGCATCTATAGAAAACGGAACTTTTTTTGAATATAAAGAAAAATTTTTGAAGGAATATCTTAAAGAAGAATAATTGACTTTATTATCATTTTTGAATACTCTAAATACAAAGTTCTTAAGCATGAAATTTTGCAAGTAGTGGCGAGCGAAAGCGAAAATGCCCAAACCGGAAACCCGCAGTATTTTTTTTGCTGTGCGTCCGGGGTTGTAGGGCCACATATAGGTTTTTTTGTGCTAACCTTGTGGTACCCTGAGTACTGTAAAGTCGGAGAAACTTTGTAGGAATCGGCCAGCACCATCTGGCAAGGCTAAATTTTTGAACTTTAGGTAAATGCGAATTTATCGAAAAAGCCGTGCCTGTCTGCACGGTTTTTTTATTGCAAAAATTTTGTATAAGTATATAGTAAAGAAAAAATATCATGAACACAAAAATACCAGAAAAAGGTTTTTACTACCATTTTAAACATGACCCTAAAAAGGATATATATAATTATGCCTATTGGGTTTTGCCTGTGCTAGCAAACGATGCGGACAATCCTGATGAACCAAAAGTTTCTTATTTAAGGTTGTACAAAGAACCAAATAATTGGTTTCGTAAGTTCGTAGAATTTTTCGATAAAACTAAAATCGAACGTCCTGAAAATGTTACAAATCAATTAACTCGTTTTGTAAAAATTAATGACCCGGAACTTTGCGAAAAATTAAAGGAAAGATTTTACGAAATGTACCCGGACTTGTTGCCATAGGAGGTGTAAATAAAAAAAATCGCACTGGGTTAACCATTGCGATTTTTCGATGTTCCTATTTACATGTACTGGTTCTTTCTTATTTTACTAAGATACCCAGCTAGAAGGGATGAGCCTAATAAATCTTTTTTGCCCCTTCGGCCTCCCGGATACTCAGGGTAAGCTTCCGTCTTTCGATAAAGGATGATTTTTTTGATCAAAGAACATCTACCTACTTGAATTATAACAAACACGTACAATTTGTCAAGTGGGTTAAAAAACCTTATTTTGTTATACTTTGGTGGTGGTAATTCCTAATAATAATCACAAAACCCCTCCAGGCCTACCCTTGTCAGGGGAGGAGGTGGTTGTTAAATATCCACTTGATAAGGGGGAAACAGGGGGTTTATATTTATGAAAAACAAATCAGTCTTCAATTTAAAGAGTTCCTTTGCCCCTGCTGGAGACCAGCCGGAGGCTATTTCGGCATTGGTGGATGGGTTAAAAAAGGGCATGCAAAAACAAACATTGTTGGGTGCCACAGGTACAGGCAAGACTTTTACTATGGCAAATGTTATACAGCAAATAAACAAACCCACACTTATAATTGCCCATAACAAAACACTCGCCGCACAGTTGGCACAAGAATTCCGTCAGTTCTTCCCTGATGCGGCTGTGCACTATTTCGTTTCGTATTACGACTACTACCAACCAGAAGCCTATATGCCAGTTACAGATACATATATAGAAAAAGACGCACAAATAAACAAAGAAATAGACCGCCTACGCCATGCGTCTACAGCGGCGCTACTAACACGTAAAGATGTTATTATAGTTGCATCAGTTTCGTGTATTTATGGTTTGGGTTCGCCTATGCAATATGCCAAGGAACTAACTCAGATACAGGTTGGTTCACTAATGACACGTGCTGAACTAATGAAGAAGTTAGTTAGTGTGCAATTTGAACGTACTAATGCCGACTTGATGCCTGCGCATTTTCGGTCTATCGGTAACAGAGTAGACATTATGCCAGTGTCGGAAACTTTTGTTTACCAGATAGAATTTTCTGGCCAACAAGTTTCTAAAATTTTAAAGATTGATCCAGTTACTTCGCAATTGTTAGGTGAAGAAAAAGAAATTGTTCTTTTCCCAGCTAAACACTTTATGACAGAGAAGTCTGAAGTTGACCGTGCAATAAAAAATATTAAAAAAGAATTAGACGAACAGTTAAAAGTTTTTGAACGTGAAGGCAAGTTATTAGAAGCAGAAAGAATTAAACGTCGTACAACATACGACCTAGCTATGATACGCGAAGTTGGGTATTGTTCTGGTATAGAAAACTATTCACGCCATTTGTCTGGTAAGGCCGCTGGTGAACCTCCAGAAACACTGCTTTCTTATTTTGCAATGAATGGAGACTTCTTGACTATTATCGATGAGTCGCATGTTACATTACCACAATTACAAGGTATGTATGCCGGAGACCAGTCACGTAAAAAGACATTGGTAGATTTCGGTTTTCGTTTACCTTCGGCTAAAGATAATCGCCCGCTAACATATGCAGAATTCCAAAAGTCTATAAAGCAAGTTGTTTACACTAGTGCAACTCCAGGTAATATTGAAAGGGAAGAAAGTGCACAAATTGTTGAACAAATTATTCGCCCAACTGGTTTGTTAGACCCGATTATAATTATTAAGCCGGTAACCGCGGGTACTTTGCAGGAACATGCTTTTACTCAGGTCCTCGGGTCTCCTCGCCTTGGAAAAAACATTGACTCGGCTCGGCCAGACCATTCGCAAAAGCAAGTTCCTGCCCAGTACAACGGCCAAATACAAGATTTTATTACAGAAGCGCAAGCAACCATTGCCCGTGGTTTTCGTGTTATTGCTACAACATTAACTAAAAAAATGGCCGAAGACCTCACTGCATATTTAAAAGAAAAAAATATTAAAACCGAATATGTGCACAGTGATGTTAAAACCATTGAACGTATTCAGATACTGACTAAATTTCGCCAGGGCGCATTTGATGTATTAGTGGGGGTTAACTTGTTACGTGAAGGTTTAGATCTGCCGGAAGTTGCTTTGATAGGTATATTAGACGCTGACAAAGAAGGTTTTTTACGCTCAGAAACTTCTTTAATACAAACTATAGGTCGTGCTGCACGTAACTCAGAAGGTCGGGTTATATTGTATGCCGACCATATTACTGGTTCTATGGAACGTGCTATAGGTGAGACTAACCGCCGACGCGATGTACAAATTGCATACAATAAAAAACACGGTATAACACCAAAAACTATATTAAAGAAAATTCATGACATTACCCAGGAAATGGAATCTGCACATGCTAAGGCAGTAAATGCTGAACTTGATTTAGATATATCACTATTTGAAAAGTTGGTTAAGGATTCGAAAAAGGCAGGTAAAAATACTAAAACTGGTGTAGGTAATAACTTGGCTGGTGGTGAAGTAGATATGCTTAGAAATGCACAGATTTCAGACGAAGACAGAAAGTCTAAAGTTTACGACAAAATAATAAAGATAAAAGAAAAAGAAATGAACCGTGCCGTAAAGGAACTCGATTTCGAAACCGCTGCAATGTTGCGTGACGAGATCGGTATATTACTACAGAGAATGTCCGCCCGGGCTTCGGAAGAGCAAAAATAAAAACGGTGGTTCAAATTTGAACCACTGTTAATGATGGATTTTTTAAATCAAGTCATCAATAGATATTATTTGAGTATTTTTTTGATCGATTTGTCTGATTACCAACTTCCTGCTTTCAGGGCTTACATCTATAACTTCAAATGATTTGTTGTCACGATATAGACTTTTAATTTCTTGGCCAGGATGGAAATCTTCAGGGCTGGGCTTCTTTTTATCTGGGTATATTAAATTATTCATAATTCTACAATTTATTACTTTACTTAAATTTATAACCTTTTTATGACTTTGTCAAATATATTATAAAATGCTATAATACCCCCAATAAATGCCAAAAATAAACAAAACAAAACAACTAGACAGTATTGTGGTTCGCGGTGCCA
>CAYWWG010000015.1:0-1921 GCA_964461985.1 uncultured Candidatus Saccharibacteria bacterium | reverse complement strand
ATGCCAAAAATAAACAAAACAAAACAACTAGACAGTATTGTGGTTCGCGGTGCCAGAACACATAACTTGAAAAATATCGATGTAGAAATGCCACGAAACCAAATGGTAGTTATTACTGGTATGTCTGGTTCGGGTAAATCTTCCTTGGCGTTTGATACTATTTTTGCCGAAGGCCAACGCCGTTATGTTGAAAGTTTGTCTGCATATGCCCGCCAATTCTTAAACCAAATGCCTAAACCTGATGTAGATGAAATTACTGGTTTGTCGCCAGCTATATCTATAGACCAGAAAAGTCGTTCTAACAACCCACGTTCGACAGTGGCTACAATAACAGAAATCTACGACTACCTGCGTGTACTATATGCACGTGTGGGCCAACCGCATTGTCCGGTTTGTAACGAACCAATTAAAAAACTTTCTAATGAAGAAATTATTGGTTTTATATTAGAAAAAATTGCCGATGCTAAGAAACTAAAAACCGGCAAGAAAAAAGTCATGGGTGTCGAATGGGACGAAACAAACATTGCCATTTACGCACCGGTACTACGTGGCCGTAAAGGTGAACATTACCAAATGCTTTACGACCTGTTAAGTAAAGGTTTTAGTACTGTACTAGTTAATGGCGAGTCTAAAAACTTACGCGAAAAAATAATTCTTGATAAAAACAAAAAACACGACATCGATGTAACTGTCGACAGTTTTGCCGTACATGAATTTACAGACGATAAGGAAGGTAGTCGAACACGTTTAGCTGAAGCTGTAGAACGTGCATTGTTAGAGTCCGATGGTCTCGTTAAAGTAATATTAGGCGAAGAAGAATTTATAATGTCTGCCAAGTTTGCATGTAAGAACGACGGGTTTTCTTTCCCGGAAGTAGAACCACGTTTGTTTTCTTTCAATTCGCCATATGGTGCGTGTCCAGCGTGTAATGGTATAGGTACCAAGTTCTTCGGTGGTACAGAACCTTGCGAGACTTGTAATGGCGCCCGTCTACGTACCGAAGCGTTACATGTTTTTGTGCGTTCAGGTAAGTTGAAGGTAAATATAGTTGAAGTTTCCAAAATGACTATTGCCGAGGCTATGGAGTTTTTCATGGATTTAACTTTGTCGCCCCAAGAAAAAGACATTTCTGTACCTGTTGTTAAGGAAGTTATTGCCCGACTTGGTTTTATGTTAGACGTAGGTTTAGACTATTTACAACTTGGCCGTACTGCCAACACGCTCTCAGGTGGTGAAGCCCAACGTATACGTTTAGCGTCGCAACTGGGTTCACGCCTAGTTGGTGCATTATATGTGTTAGACGAACCAACTATTGGTCTACACCAACGCGACAACGACCGACTTATTAAAACCCTTTTGCATTTGCGTGACTTAGGAAACACTATACTAGTTGTCGAACACGACGAAGACACAATATACGCGTCTGACTACATTGTAGAAATTGGCCCGAAGGCTGGTGTGCATGGTGGCCAGGTTATAGTCAGTGGCTTTTTAGACGACCTGTTGGCTGCTAAGAAAAATACAAATAATTCACGTACTCTGGCATACCTACGCCACGAAGCCATGATACCTGTACCAGAAGAAAGACGCACAAAGGACAAGGGTAGTATAAAAATAACTAATGGAAATATTTTTAATATTAAAAACATGAATGTCGAAGTTCCTCTTGGACGCATGGTATGTATTACTGGTGTTTCAGGTAGTGGTAAAAGTTCGTTCATGTACGAAATACTTCACAAAAACTTGCAGGGTAGACTAGACCGTAAGTTTAGAACTGCCAAGGTGTATAACTGTGCAAACTTTACTGGTACCGAATATATTTCTCGAGCAGTTTTAATAGACCAGTCGCCTATAGGCCGTACACCACGTTCTAACATTGCTACATATACTGGAGCATTTACCCATATTCGTGACTTGTTCG
>CAYWWG010000014.1:13169-16115 GCA_964461985.1 uncultured Candidatus Saccharibacteria bacterium | reverse complement strand
GAATCCGTTTTCTGGCTCATTTCTGTTTCCTTTGCCCGCCCACCGAATTCGCATTTGCCCAAAAGACGAGCTTGGATTTCGCCCACCCCCATACCACCACCGCGCGCAAGCGCGCGACGCAATTTTTCGATGAAGTTCACGATTGTCCTCTCATTATAGCATTTGCGCGAACCTTTTTCGAGCAGAAAGTTGGCAAAAACCAATGAATTCCGCCACGGCTCACTTCGTCCGCCGTTCCGCCCTCTCCCGCCTTTCCCATGCTTATTCATTTCGCGGGGGACTTCCTTGTTTTTGGATATGGTCGGCGGGAGAGGGGCGGGCTAAGGCTGTTATATTTTAACATACCATTGCGGTATACTGCAAAAAGGAGTAGACTTGTTGTATGAGGAGTGAATCAGAGAAACTGGGGAAAAATCTGAAAAAAATTAGAACAGCAAAGGCAACATCCCAAGGCGACATTGCTCGTTCTCTCGGCGTAAGCCGAGGTTTTATAAGCAATATTGAAAGCGGGAAGACGAACCCTACTCTTGAAACAATTTCTCGATTAGCGAAAGCGGTCGGAGTTTCAACCGACGAGCTTTTAAAATAACTGTGCTATAATTTTTTTATGCAAGAAACCCTATATAATCCTGAAAAAACCAAAAAAGACCATATTTCTTTGACTGAAAAGCAAAAAGAAATGATAAATAATATTACACTCGGCATCAGTGAAGTTGATGAAAACATTACTTCCTTTGCCGTAGAAAGTGGAGATGTGATAAAAACTTTAGAAAACGGACATCCTCTTAATCGTATTTTAACTGGTGAAAACGAAGAAACTATCGGATACATTGCATGTGAAGATTTTATTCCTCACGAAGCATATTTAAAATATTTTGGCACGAATAAATCAACGAACAGAAACTTATTACAAGAAATTCCCGCATTTCTTGAATACGCTAAACAAGAAGGATACACAAAAATAAATTTCCATGGCTGGAATAATCGTTTGAATAAAATACTCACTCGTTACGGTTTTGAGAGAATTCGCACTGATAATATGGCGAGCTATATGGTTGATTTCTATGAAAAATCTTTAGGAGAACAAAAATCTTCTGAAGAAATTATAAAAGAAAGAATGTTCGCTTTTGAACAAAAATATTTAAACAAAATAAATAAAGAATACAGCCAAACACTTGCTACTTTTGGAGAAGAAATTCGTAAAGAAAAAGAAGAAGCTATTACAGAAGCATATAAAACACTTGCACGCCAACTCACTGTCTGGGAGAATTTTGAATTTAAGGAAAGGCAACAAGCCGTGCTTAAGTTAAAACTCGCGCGCTATTTCCAAAGAGAAGAAACAATTGACACAAATGTTTTATTTGATGCGATCATTGAAAGTCCTAAATTTATAGATACAGATAAAGGGGGACTCCATAGATTATTTGAGATTCACCAAGAAAAAACTTTACAGAAA
Organism: uncultured Candidatus Saccharibacteria bacterium; assembly: GCA_964461985.1. Classification (GTDB taxonomy): domain Bacteria; phylum Patescibacteriota; class Minisyncoccia; order Phycocordibacterales; family UBA9973; genus MFUC01. Next base: position 14,659 of record CAYWWG010000014.1, on the reverse strand, counting down.
ATCGCCGAAATGCGAAAAAGAAAAGCTGAACAAAATGGCGAAGGATTTAACCCATACGAAGCCTTGTTTACTACGAAATCAGGCAATTATTATATGGCTCGACTGCTAAATATGCCACATTTAAAAGAAGAGTCGGCATATATGAGCCATTGTGTCGGTACAAGCGATTCTTATGTCAATAAAATAAAGCATGGAGAGGTAGAAATACTTTCTTTTAGAAAGACACCAACCATAGATAAGCGTAATAACAAATTAAATAGTGACGATACACCACTCATTACCATTGAATATAACTTAAAGACAAAAACTATTGAGCAGGTTAAAAAAGAAAACGATGAATATCTTTCTAGCAACGATCCATATTATGAGGATGTTATCGATGCATTTAAACAACTACGCACAACAGAGACAGATACAGGGGAGTTAAGAGACTTTAAGAAAATTAGCGACAGTGAACTCGAGAATTTTGAAGTCAAAGATTACCATTTACTTACAGAAAATGGCGAAGTACATTTCAAGGATTTTGATCCTGATAGGAATATATTTGTGCTAAAAATGGGTACGATGGATGTTACCCCAGAAACACCCAAAACTGATGCAGTTAAAATTATGCGAATTGTAGAAGGTGTATCATTTACTTCTGAACAAATCGCATACAAGTTAAATGAAATAACCAAAGACACCAAAGCCTACATCGGCCCACTTGAGAGTGGGATATTTGAAAAACTTCCGAGCTTGGAGTATGTGTACACTTCATTCCCTGATAAGAAAATACAAATGATAGATGTAAAATCTGGTATTGAATATCCAAAAACTAAAGATGCGTGGGTGAAAGCATATAAAGAAAAAAATATCAGCCCAGAAAGCGGGACAGAAGAAATGCTTGAAAAAATGGAACGCACAATACTTCCCGAAAATCAAAAATTTATCAGACTTACTGTTGCTGATCTAGGTTTTGATTCTAATGCTGAATACCAAAAAATTTGCACTAGAGCTGAAGAATTAGGCCTCGAACTTTGCGAACAAGATGATGGACCGAAGCTTCGCCTCTCATACGACCAACCTATTGGTGATTATTACCTTAATACAGCAATGAAATCAATCGAAGTTTCGGGCGGCCACCTTCGTTTTTGGTGCCTCGATCGCTATGGCGACGGCGAGACCGAGTTGCACTGGAGCAGTGGCTACGCTGTTCGCAAGTGGCATCCCGACAACAAGTTCGTCTTCCGTATCCGCAAGAGCACTCAGAAATGAGTCACTATGAACTCCTTTGTCGCTTAGAACTTTGCGCTTGCGAAATTTTTAAAATAAAAAATATTTAGTATAATAAAAATGGTAGTAGGTTAATCAGCAGTCGATCACGGTTTACTGCGACCGAACCCAGTATCCATATATCGAGAGTATTTGAGATTCTGGTTTCAGATAGAGTGATATGTGCAGACACTTCATTGAAAAATGAAATTACTTGGTACAGTATACTAGCGTATTTA
>CAYWWG010000014.1:0-13069 GCA_964461985.1 uncultured Candidatus Saccharibacteria bacterium | reverse complement strand
GAAATAAGAAAGATGTACAACTTTTTGAAAGGAATTTGATGGATAATATTTTAGAATTGCATATAAATTTAAAAAATAAAACATATATTCATTCTAATTATACACATTTTAAAATAAGTGACCCAAAACCTCGTGACATACACAAAGCAATAGTTTCCGACAGAATTGTGCATCATTTACTATATCAGCATTTATATTCATTTTTTAACAACAAATTTATCAGTGATTCATATTCGTGCCGATTTGAAAAGGGAACACATAAAGGTATTAAAAAGTTTAAGAGTTTTGTATTAAAAGTTAGTAAAAATAACACAAAACAATGCTTTATATTAAAGTGTGATATACGGAAGTTTTTTGCGAATATTGACCATAATATTTTAAAAGAAATTTTAGATAAAAATATTCAAGATAGAGATATTTTGAATTTACTAGGTAATATCATCGACAGTTTTGAAACGAAAAATTCAGAAATACTTTTTACTAAAAGTATCTAATAAAAATTTAATTATACTAAATTAATATTTATTATAATTACATTTAACAAACAGGTGTTTCTTAAATGTAGAAATAAGCCCATATATTAAAATCGTTATTTTTGGTATATAATATCCATATGGAAAAAATACCCAAAAACCCTCAATTTCTAGATAAGAAGTATCAAGATTTAGCTGGCTCAAAGGAAGTATCAAGAGCTGTTTTAGACGTGAAAAAGCGTGAAGGTGGGAAAATACCACATATTCGTGACGAACGAATAGAGGTGTATTTGGAACGCCTTGAAAAGTATTTCGGTTATAAGAATGATAATGAATATATTAAAGGTGACGAGCGAGGTTTTGAACTTTTGAAAAATAAAATACTCGATAAATATGTAACTAAATATAAAGAAATTCCTGAATCATATTATGAAAATATAATTCGTGACAGTGGCCGACTAGGTGATTGGCAACATATGGATGATGAACAAAAAGAAACTTTCAGAGCCCAAAACTCTGAAGCTGTGCTTGCCGACCAAAGAGCATCCCTTGAAGAATGGATTGATTATATGTCTCTAAAAGACTCTGCATATATTCCAAGCGAGCTTAAATATTTCATAATTCGAAATGTGGTGCAGATGAGTGAATATGATAAAGAAAAGAAGACTTTTGGTAAGCGTAGTGTGGGTACAGTACAAAAATTCCCCGATCTCAATCACGAAGCACTCGGCTACCTTGTTGATGGTATCATTCAAAAATGGGAAGGCAAAGAAAAAGAATTTGAACATGATATTCAGCCAGAAGACAGAGAAAAATTTAAAAGTTTTGTAAATAAAGAAGATTTTCAAAAGTTATATGCTTGGTGTTATGAAAACTTCAAGCCAATAGCTGAACACCTACTACCTGTGACAGATGGTCTTTGGGTAAAATACAATCAAAATAGTAACCCAAAGAAATTAGTAGAATCAATTCGTGGTAAAGGCACTGGCTGGTGCACTGCTGGTGAGCAGACTGCTAAGACTCAGCTTGATTCTGGAGATTTCTATGTGTATTACACGAAAGACGATGATGGCGGGTATAATATTCCTCGCATCGCAATACGCAAAGAGGGTGATAGTATTGCCGAAGTTCGTGGCATAGCGTATAAACAAAACCTCGACCCATATATGGGTGATATTTTAGATAAAAAGCTTGATGAATTTCCTGATAAAGCAAAATACATAAAAAAAGAGAAAGACAATAAGGAACTTACAAAAATAGACAAGAAGATAAAACGCGGTGAGGATCTCACAAAATCAGAATTAGTATTTCTGTATGAAATGAATGAAAAAATTGATAGCTTTGGGTATAACGACGATCCACGTATAAAAGAACTTCGTCAGGGTAGAAAAGTAAAAGAAGACCAAATGGTAATCTTCGAATGTACTTCTGATCAAATAGCTACAAATATAAACGAAGTAAATAAAAATACTAAAGCTTATGTTGGCCCACTTGAGAAAGGAATTTTTGAAAAAATGCCTACTATGGAATATATTTATACTTCATTCCCTGATAAACGAATACAACCGATCGAAATAAAATCTGGTATCGAATACCCAAAAACAAAAGACGAATGGGTAAAAACATATAAAGAAAAAAATATTGGTTTAGAAGGCGGAACCGAAGATATGCTTGAAAAAATGGAGCAGACGACACTTCCCGAAAATAAGAAATTTGTCAGACTCACAGTTGCTGATTTAGGTTTTGATTCTAATGCCGAATATCAAAAAATCTGCGAGAGAGCTGAAGAATTAGGTCTTGAGCTTTGCGCGCAAGATGACGGGCCAAAACTTCGCCTGTCATATGACCAACCTAAGGGTGATTATATTCGAACAGCAATGAAATCAATCGAAGTTTCGGACGGCAACCTTCGTTTGTGGTACCTCTTTCGCTATGTCGACGGCGAGTCTGAGCTGGACTGGGACGATGGCAGCGCTGATGACGAGTGGCTTCCCGGCATCGAGTTCTTCTTCCGTGTTCGCAAGAGCACTCAGAAATAAGTCACTGTACACTCTTTAGTCACTTAGAACTTTACTCTTGCGAAATTTTAAAAATGAATAATATTTTAGTATACTGAGTATGGTAGTAGGTTAATCAGTCATTGACCAAGGTTTGTGGCGACCGAATCCAGTATCCATATATCGAGTGTGTTTGAAATTACGATTTCAGATAGAGTGATGTATGCAGACACTTCATTGAAAAATGAAATTACTTGGTACAGTATACTAGCGTATTTAAGATACGAAATAAAATTCAACCTGTAGAGTACTCGAAAGGTGGTGGTATAAGAGGGTATAGTGTACAGATTTCGGACGGCAACCTTCGTTTATGGAACCTCAATCGCAATGACGACGGCAAGACAAAGTTGAACTGGAACAATGGCAACGCTGATAACAAGTGGAATCCCGACAACAAGTTCGTCTTCCGTATCCGCAACTCATTTCATTTTACAAAAATCTTTAGGTCTTGCCTAAAGATTTTTGTTTAAGTATTTTGTGTGATCGTTTTACTGATTTGTCCATTCCAGCCACCAAGCATTTTTCCGATCTCGTCTACTTTTTCAGATAGGTGAATGTATTTCTTGTTTTCGAGTGACTTTGTTTCCCAGAGTATAAGTAAAAGGACTTTTATTGTATCAAGTTTCCTTATTGCAAGTCGCACCCATGGCTGTTTTTCACTTTTATCGAGAAATGTGGCTATGGATACCGCTTCTATAATCTCTATCCACAGGGCATCAATCTTTTGCCCAAGCGTGTATTTGTGAACTTTGTCCAAAATTTTATAATATTCAAACCAGAGTATGTAAGCCGTTTTAATTTTTACTAGAACTGGCAAAAAATTGTGTCGGGGGGGGGGGGTCACACTATGAGGAAAATTTTTATTCATACATATAACGATATCATATCAGTAGATAATCTGCTATCAGCATGGCAGGAGTTTAGACGTGATAAAAGAAATAAGAAAGATGTACAACTTTTTGAAAGGAATTTGATGGATAATATTTTAGAGCTGCATACAAGTTTAAGAAATAAGACCTATGTTCACTCAAACTATTTTCATTTCAAAATCAACGACCCCAAACCGCGTGATATTCACAAAGCATCAGTAGGGGATAGGGTAATTCACCATTTGCTCTACCAATCATTATATAAATTTTTTGATAATAAATTTATTAGTGATTCTTATTCGTGTAGATTTGGAAAGGGAACACACAAGGGAATTGAGAAACTTAGGAAATTTGCGTTAAAGACGAGTAAGAATAATACCAAACCATGTTTTGTACTGAAGTGTGACATTAGAAAATTTTTTGCCAATATCGACCATGGTATTTTAAAACGGATTTTACATGATAATATACAGGACTACGATATCCTAAATCTTCTCTCTATTATTATCGACAGCTTCAATACACAAACCGCAAAACCACACTTTACCAACGGAAACCCATGGGATTGGGTCGGTAAAGGATTGCCGCTTGGAAATTTGACCTCGCAGCTCTTAGTGAACATCTATATGAACGAATTTGATCAGTTTGTGAAGCATAAATTAAAAGTAAAATACTATATTCGCTATGCCGATGATTTTGTGATTCTTTCGGAAGATAAAAAGTTTCTTGAAGAATTACTTCCCATAATAAATTCATTTCTTGATGAACATCTTAAGTTAAATCTGCATCCCGATAAAGTATTTATTCAATCATTTGCTTCCGGAGTAGATTTTCTAGGATGGATTCACTTTTCATATCATCGAGTATTACGCACAACTACGAAAAATAGAATGTGGAGGAGAATTGCTGAGCAGGAATACAAAGAAGAAACTATCCAATCTTATCTTGGGCTTTTAAGTCATGGTAATGCAAATAAAATCACTAATGCTCTTAAATTAAAATATAAAAATAAAATCTAAGGGAGCCCCGCTCGCACCCCTCTTTCCCTCGCGAGCGGGGTTGTACGCACACGCGAACGGGAGGGTGGGTCAAGTGTGTAACTATCTTAGCCTTCGGGCATTACCGCTAGGAGCGTCCAATGGCAAAAGGATGAGCGCCGACGTAATCGAAGTAACTAAATGTTAATAGCGAAGCGAGTGAACAAACTCTAATATACAAAGCGTAGAGAGGGGGTGGCGAGGGCGTAGTGACGTCTTAGTCACTATATCGTCCGACCCGGGGAGAGGACACTTCCTCTCCCCAAGAAGCGTGTGCGAAGCACACACAGAGGCACCTAGGCGCGAGTAGCCCTAGCGGTAATGCCCGAAGGCGGATGCCAAGGGTGCATCTCCTCTGGCCGTGGACGACAATATGGTAGAATGGACGAGGCACGATATGGAGCTTGAATTCCGCCAGCTTCCTTCTTCAAAGGAAGCCCGCCCCTCTCCCGCCGACCATATCCAAAAACAAGGAAGTCCCCCGCGAAATGAATAAGCATGGGAAAGGCGGGAGAGGGCGGAACGGCGGACGAAGTGAGCCGTGGCGGAATTCATTGGTTTTTGCCAACTTTCTGCTCGAAAAAGGTTCGCGCAAATGCTATAATGAGAGGACAAGTTATAAAAAGTTTATGGTATAAAGTTTTTAAACGTACTAATGCGCAATTTTATATTTTAATTAAAAAAGCCTGCCGGGGGGCAGGCTTTGCGCGTATGCGCATTTATACTTTATGGGTTTCGGCTTTGCATGCAGTCTCTTGATTCGTTTAAAAATTCCAGCAACTGCTTTTTAGTCATGGCCATAGTGCTGACAACCACCAACTGTATATTTGGTGTTGTTTCTGTGTACAATGACACAGTCACTACGCCTTGCTGTAATACCGTTTTATTCCGCATCCTTGATGCATGGAACACAACCTTGCCATTTTCTGTTATCGACACCACGGGTGTTTTAAACAAAATCTGGTTTATATCACCCAGGATGTTGGCAATATCTGTATTGTCCATTGCTGGATAACGCGTGGTGTCCTGCTGGGATTTTGCTGTGTAAAACGACAGGGGAATAAAGACAGTAATAAATAAAAACTTAATTATTTTCAATTTGCAACCTCTTTTAAATAGCGGAGGTAACAAAAGTATAACATGTATGGTAAAATATGTCAAATTCAGTCATTTTGATTTGACCTATCTGTATATACAGATTATTATTAATATATAAATCAGTTTTTTATGGAAGAAGAAAAAAAAACAGAAAAAATTGGTCTTGGCCTGTTTGGTCCGACTAATCTTCAGCAAAAAGTAACTGTAAAATCTTCTGAGCTTGATTCTGGCGATGATGGCGAAGAAATGGAAACTATCGGTTTTCAAGGACCCGTTTCTATTGAAGATGATGAACCAGATGACTGCTAAAATACCCTGGCCATATTTATGGCCGGGGTATTCTCTTATTCAAAATGCGTTTCGATATTTTTTTCAGATATTTTTTTAGCTAGTTTTGGGTAGTCGTGCAGGGTTATATCTTTATCGATTAGCGCCTTAGCTTCAGTTCTGGCAGCTTCTACCATTTTAATATTTTTTATGGCTTCCATACCAATGTCAGACACGCCCCACTGTTTAAACCCAGATAGTTCGCCGGCTCCGCGTAGGTTTAAGTCTAGTTCTGAAAGCTCGAAACCATTTTTAGCTGTTATTAAAGCTTTTAATCTGTCGGCGGTTTTTGCACTTTTTGTGTCAGGCACGAGGTAACAATACGGTTGGTGGTTACTGCGCAGTATGCGGCCACGGAGTTGGTGTAGTTGTGCCAAACCAAACCTTTCAGCACCTTCGATAACCATGACCGTCGCATTTGGCACATTAACACCGACTTCGACAACTGATGTGGCAACTAATATGTCTGTTTTACCACTAGCAAATTCGCGCATGACTGCGTCTTTTTTTAACGGAGTCATTTTACTGTGTAGTATCGAAACTTTATATTCAGGAAAAATGTTTTTTTGAATGTTTTCAGCTTCAGCTGCAACCGACCTTAATTGCATTTTTACTTCTAGGTCTGGGTCGGGGTCTGAAATGCGCGGGCAGATTATGTACAACTGACGACCTTCTTTAAGTTGTTTTCTAATGTCTTCGTACATTTTTTTACGTTCATCGACTGGCACAATTATGGTTTGTGCAGGTTTACGCCCGACGGGCATAGAATCTAGTAGTGACAGGTCTAGGTCGCCGTATATAGTTAAGGCCAATGTGCGGGGTATGGGGGTGGCTGTCATAGATAGAAAATGTGGAACAACATGTGCTCCGTCTGAAGTTTTTTCAGCTAAACTTTTTCTTTGTTTTAAGCCAAAGCGATGTTGTTCGTCGACTATAGCTAATGCTAAGTGTTTAAATTTTACCGACTTTGATATAAGTGCATGCGTGCCGATGACAATTGGTATTTCACCATTAGCCACCCATTTTGTTAGTTGGGCACGGGAAATATTTGTCCAAGGTTCTTTAGCTGAAGCAACTTTGGTTGGAAATTTTCTGCAACCAGATCCAGTAATAAGTCCAATAGAAATACCTGTATGTTTAAAATATTGTATAAAAGATTCAAAATGCTGAGTAGCTAATATTTCTGTTGGGGCCATATAGGCGGTTTGTAAACTACCATATGTTTGTAGTCGGCCTTTGTCTTTGTCAAAAGGTCTGTTTTTAATTATTGCGTATGCAGCAGTAGCGGCGACTGCGGTTTTACCACTACCAACATCGCCCTCTAGTAGTCGGGCCATAGGGTGTGGTTTAGTTAAGTCTTTAAGTATTGTTTTTATGGCTTCGTGTTGTGCTGTGGTTGGTTTAAAAGGAAAGCGTCCTACAAAATCTGCTATATCTATATCGTCTACATTTACAGTATAAGACTGTTCTTGTGCAAATTTTTGTTTATCGATATTACGGGCAAGTTGGATTAAAAATATTTCTTCAAAAGCAAAACGTTTACGAGCTGCTTCGGCGTGTTCACGTTTAGCTGGTGTATGCATCCAGATCAAAGCTGTTTTTATTCCGGGTAAATTATATTTTGTGCGAATGTATTCTGGTAGAGGGTCTTCGATTTTATCTAATAAATTGCTTTTAAATATACGACTAATAGTGTGCAATATCCATTTTGAACTTAAGCCACGGGTTTCAGGGTATATGGGGTAGCCGTATTGGTACTGACTAACGTCATTGTTGCTAAACAAAGAAGTATGCAAGTCAATCGGCATTATTGAGGATTTTTCTATCTGCGGATTAGACATAGACAACGAGCCTTTGTATTCGTTTACGACACCTGTAACTTTTACTGCGTCGCCGTCGTGCAACATTTTAGCAATGTATGCTTGGTGGAACCAGATCAAATGTATAGACCCAGTCATGTCTGTTAAAACAGCTTCGCTCATAGGCGCTTTGGTTGTAAATGATTTCTTTGTATTTAATTTACTAATGTGCCCGAACAATGTGTATGTTTCGCCAGGAATTATGTCTTTAATATAAGAAGACCCAGCAATGTTGCCATAACGTGTAGGGAAGTAATAAAGTATGTCCTCGATGTTTTTAAGCCCAAGTCTTTGTAGAGCTTTTTCTTGAGCTTCAGTTAAACGCTTAATAGCCCCTAGTGGGGTTGTTAAAGTAAGATCTTTATTTTTATTATTTAATGAGAACATTTACCTTTTCGACAAGTTCGTCCAAGGTAAAGTTTGATTTAACCATAAATAATGATGCACCAAGACTTTCTGCTTTTGTTTGGTCTTTTTCGTCTGAAAGGTTTGAAAAAATAATGATCGGTGTTTGCGCAAACTGATTCATTTTGCGTATTTCTGAAATGATTCCAAAGCCATCAGTACCCCCTGGTAAGACAAGGTCGACAATAAATACATCTGGTGAAAAAGTTTTTAACGCGTTTGCAGCGTCAGTCCATTGGCCGGCTGCATGTACTGTAAAACCCGATGAACTTAATTTACGAACAACAAGCCCTTGTAGGAAAGCGTCGTCTTCGATAATGAGTACTTGTTTAGCCATAGGAATATTATACTATTTAGTGTTATTTGTCGCAACAACCCGTGGGATTAAAATATGAAACGAACTGCCATGACCAGTTGACTCGAAAGTTAGACTACCGTGGTGTGCATCGATTATTTTTTTACACATATATAAACCTATACCAGACCCCAACGAGTCTTTTGATTGAGCATTATCTGCACGAAAAAACTTTGTAAATATACGTTCTTGTACTTCTGGTGGTATACCTATACCCGTATCTTTGACAGTTATGTCCACTGTTTTTTCATTTGGAGTAATAGAAATAAATACTTTGTCACCCTCTTTACTGTATTTTATTGCATTATCCATAATGTTTTCTATAACAATATGAATTTTATTTATATCAGCTAATATTTCTGGAACAGAGTTTTCTGGGCGAAGAAAAATAAGCTCAACTTTTTTCTTGTATGATTCACTCATGAATTCGAATAGTATTTTTTCAACTAATTTTACTGGATCGATACTTTCAAATGTGTAAGGTATAGATCCTTCAGTGGCTTTGTTTAATGTAAGCATTTCTGAAACAAGAGCAATAACGCGTTCGTTTTGTTCAGATGCTTTTTTAAGCATTTGTTCTTGTTCATTTGAAAGGTCTCCAAAGTCGTGGTCGAGAAACATTTTTATTACCCACTTCATAGCAGATAATGACGTACGAACTTGGTGTCCGGTCATTGAAATAATTTCCCCCTTAAGTTCGTTTTCCTTTTTTAAAATATCATTCTCTTTTTGTATTTCTTCAATGGTCATAATCAATATTATACTATATATATGTCGTAGGTGACAGTATGAAGATCATTTTTGAGTAAGTTTGGTATACATTGACAAATATTGCTATATTTGTTATAGTATTTTAAATATTTTTAATTCTTTAAATTCTAAAAACACTAAATATGAGTATTAATTTTCAGTTTCCTAGTTTAAAATTCTGGGACAAAAATGCACGTAAAATCAACTTTATAAATGAAGGTGATTTCTGGAAAGATGAAGTACTAAAGACCCTGGGTCTGGATGATAGAATCCTGACACACAGTATGGGTGCCGCAGATCGCGAAGAAGTTTTACTTCGTCAATCAGTAATGAAAATTTTATTTGAAAATCCTAATTTAAGGAATTTCATTAAAAATGGCATAGAGACGAGTATTCCTGACAATGGAAAAGATTTTTTGAAGGATTTTAATCCTGGCAGAAAAGCATCTCCTTTTGTTGATGATGTTAAAAAATTGATCGCAATTTTATCTGATATAAATGCAATCAATCCTCTTACCGGAGGGTTCGCTCAGTTGTTGTATTTTTTGCAAACTACGATTTCTAAATTCAATGAATTTGAAAATAAATTCGGAGAAAAAGTTTCAAAAGAAGTAAATAAGGCCAGTCATCTAAATGGTAGAACAACCATGAGGTTGGTAATTACTGATACAAATACTTTTTCTATTCGCGAAGTTCAATCGTCGACAGAGGTTGGGTATGGTTTCAGGCATTTTAGTTTCAGGTTGTCAAATAACTTCAACGTTATTCTTTCAAAATCGCGTTGGAAAAGTGAATCTTGGCGGGTATTCTTTGTGGTCTTATCGGTGATATTTTTCCCGGTTGGTTTATGGATACTGTTTCATAATTATCGAATTAAGCAATTAGCTTTCAAACCGATGATAATCGAACAAGTTCCTGACTCTGTTAGAATAGATATACGACGTGGACTGGAAGATATTTTGATAAACGAGCCCAAAAGACGGTATGACGAAGCAGAGAAGATTAAAGAAAATCTTGTTGAAGACGGAAGGCTTGAAGAAGCCGAACAGATTAAACTTCCGTATGCCTACCCAAAGTTGATTAAAGATTTTAATGACAACGATTATGTTTGTTTGGAGTTGTGGTACGAATACACAAGAGTTGGTATGAAAATACAAATTCTTCGTGTTTATACACACCCGCAAAATCTGCAAGACATTTCCTCTATGCCTCGTTTATTACGAGAATATGACTTTGAAGGGTATACTAAATCTTATATTGACAGTGTTAACAAGAAGAACAGTGATTTGGTTGAGATGATCGCGAACCAGGTTTTCGAGTATCAAAAAACATCACCGGTTTTGGAGCATATTCAAAAGATTGCCCCAGACTTGATTAATAGCAGAATGTGGATTCATAGTCCTTTTACCGATGAAGAATTTAAGTATTACACACTTGGTGAAATTGGTAACCTGCCTCATATCTACCCTGATTTGAAGGTTGTCCTTGAGTACCGAAATTTCATTCAGAACACAATAAATGAGTTAAATTCGATGGTTGATATCTTGGAAAGAATGATTAATCGTTCAAAAGACTGGAAAATTCCATTGGAATTTCCTAAAATTCTTCCCGATACTCAAAACATTATTGGATTTAAAACCATTTACCCAATCCATTTGATTGGACGTGAAGCGTCTGATAACAAGATTGTAAAACCTTCTGACTTGGTACCGATAAATTCATTGCCTCCTTTAGAAGGCCAAATTGTCGGTTTGACTGGCCAAAACGGTGGTGGTAAAACCGCTACAATAAATGAACTTGTTTATATGTTGTATTTTGCTCAATCAGGTTTGCCTGTGTTTGGTAATGATGTTCATTTGAATGTAAAGGACACCATTGGCCTCGTGTTTAATACGCGCGGACAGAAATCTCAGCTGCAAAACTTTATGACTAAGAGTTTAAACATACTCGAAGGTATTAAAAATTCTCATTCTAATTCAACAGTTATTATGTTGGACGAATTGGGTTCTGGTGCTCAAAACGAAGATGGCATTGATTTTGGTAAAAAGATGTTAAAAGCATTGCATAAACAAAAAGTCAGTACCATTTACAATACTCAATTGCCGGAAGTTGCAAAATATTCTGAACAAGATCTTGGAGCCGTGTGTTTCAAGTTTGATTTAGATCACCATGTAACTAAAGGTGTTGGTAAGGGTGGAGCAAACCTTCTTGCTAAACAAATCGGAATCGACAAATATTTCGATTAATATAAGTAAACCCCGTATGCTAAAATGCATCCGGGGTTTTTAATTTTTACTTTGTAGTATTTTTTTAATACAAATAAAAAATAAATGCCTACCAAATAAATATTTGGTAGGCATTTTTTAGCAAAAAATTCTTTTGCCATTGTGAAAATACTCAACTGTTTCAGAAAGTCTTGCTTCCATTGGAATTTTTTCAAAACCGGCTTTAATCCGCAAATACATAAGTATCATCCGGAAGTAAGCAAAACTAAATTCAGCTTGTCTTGCGAATATTTCATCGATAGGCATAAACTGAATATCAGTTAGTTCCGGTGTAAATGTTATAAGTTTTTCTTGTGCGTGATTTGTGCATTTAAAAAGAAAAACAATTCCAGATGCAGACTGCACACCCACAAGGCGTTGAATGAAATACGCAATTAATTCCAGGTCTTCTTCTTGAATTAAAACACCAGTTTCTTCTTCAGTTTCAGACGTTGCTGCATGTTTTGGTAATTCACCACGATCAATACCTCCGCCAGGTAACATAAATTTCCGTTCTCCATAAGTGGATCTGCCCACGAGAATTCCTTCATTTTCGTTTTCAACAATGACGTTTGTGCCGTTGAGTCTTTTTAAAGCTTTTTCAATATGAGCAAGCTTTTCCTTGTCGTTTAATTCTGTCATGATATTTAGTTTAAAAGGTTTGTTTTCTGAAAATACTGTAACAGTTTTAAACCAAAATGCAAATACAAAAAGCACTTAACGATAGTGCTTTTTGTATTTGCGGAGGCGGTGAGATTCGGCTTTGACTCAAAACCTCTCCAGTCGAGAAGGTTTTGGTCTAGTCACCACCTCAGAAAATTTTCTGCTGAAAATTTTATCTTCCGTCGTTCGAATCCAGTACACAAGTAAAGCAGTTTACTTGTTCGGTTCCGCGAATAAAAATGGCCCGACCAAGGTCGAGCTTATTTTTGTAATCGCGGAACCGGCTGGATTCGAACCAGCGAGGGCTTTTACACCCTGCCTCTTTAGCAAAGAGGTACATTCGACCACTCTGACACGGCTCCAATAACCTTATGTATAACACAAAAAGTTCTAAATAAAAACTTTTAAATTAAGCTTTAATATGCTATAATCGTCCAATAGTATTAGATGAAAGGAGGCGTGGATGAGTATAAAAAAACAATATGGAGGCGTGGATGAGTGGTTTAAATCAACAGTTTACTAAACTGTCGACTGGTAATTCGGTCCGTGAGTTCGAATCTCACCGCCTCCGCAACGAATGCAGTTCGGAAAAATCTGCCGAAAAAATGGAAGCTCGCCCGCCGAAGGCGGGCTTCTCTGCATTTCGGATTCCCCCCAGCCCTGCCAAATACAGGGTTTGCCACGCGGAGCGTGGCTCCACTAGAATTTCCTTGTCTTTGATTGTAGGGTTCGAACCAACTTTTTGGAACACTAGCAATAGTTCTTCACTTTTTCCACCAGTAAGCAAAATATCGTTTGAAATATTGGCTTTTAGAAAAGAAACAATCGGTTCGAACCGTTCCTGTGTATTTTGTTCAGCAGACTTCAATTTGTCTTGATACAAGACTTTTTCTGAAATCATTTTTTCTTTCA
>CAYWWG010000013.1:0-17035 GCA_964461985.1 uncultured Candidatus Saccharibacteria bacterium | reverse complement strand
TAAACTAATGTCTGCGTCCTGTGGGCCAACTAATGTAAATGTTCGTTCTTCTTTAGTATCTAGCTTCATTAACTTTACAGTGTTACCAACGGACACATGTTTAGTTGCAGTGTTACCAGAAAATACGGTGCTGGTTTTTAAAATGTGTTCTATTTCACGAATCCGGTCTTCTAGTTTACCTTGGGCTTCGCGAGCTTCGTGGTACTCAGCGTTTTCTGAAAGGTCACCAAGAGATTTTGCATATTCTAAGGCGGTTATTATTTCCTTTCTTTTAACGTTTTGAAGCTCATTTAATTCTTTTTCAAGTTCTGTTTTACGTTCTTGTGATATAACATTTTTATCCATAATAATTAATTATACTACTTTGTGTATTTTATGGCAACAAGTTTGTTAATTTGGTTTTACTGGAGCGGTATAATTTATTCCTTTTTGCATTATAAAGTCTGGATATGTTGTATATAATTCCTCAATAGTTGTGCGCATAGCATGCGAAGCTGGTATATATGCAGTGCCCGAACCATCGTCCATCAAGACCACAAAAGCATACTCGGGCTTTTCATACGGGAAAAATCCTGTTATCCAAGAGTTAACACGACGCTTTGATATATCTGTCTGTGCAGTACCAGACTTACCCGCAACGTGTAAATACGGAAAGTTCAAAGACTCACCAGTACCAGTAGTTATAACTATACGCAAAGCCTCGTGTACAACCTGGTATTGCGCATCTGTAAAAGGAAGCTTTTCTGTTTTTGTTAGTTCAGGGTTAGTTTCGTTCAACCTTATATGTGGGGTTACTAACGTACCCCGACTAGCTATTCCTGCCATTGCTCGCACCATTTGTATTGGTGTTACTTGAAATCCATACTGGCCGATAGACGTGTGGTATGTGTCACCTATACGCCATGGGTCTTTCGGAAAGTTTTTAGCTTTCCACTCTACCGACGGCACAACACCGGCTAGTTCGCCGTCCATGTCGATGCCAGTTTTTATACCTATACCAAAGTCTTTGGCATATTGGTTTATACGGTCTATACCTAAACCTTTTTGATCTTTATACCCACCACTTATTTCATAAAAGTAAACGTTCGAAGAAACGGCAATGGCTTTACGCATATCTACTAAACCGTGTGCAGCGTTGTCTTTAAAAACTGTATTTTTTGTCGGGTCAAAAGGGTTTGGCAAAACCAACTGACCAGTACTTAATATTTGTTTCAGTGGGTTAATAATGTTTTCATTTAAAGCCGCTAATGCTAAATACGGTTTTACGATCGAGCCTGGTGTATATCGGCCAGCGATAGCACGGTTAATAAAAACTTTACGCCTGTCGGTAAAATAATGCGAAATCTTTTCACTATCAGTTGCCAAAGACATAACGTTTGAATCATATTCTGGGTAACTAGTTATAGCAATAACTTCGCCATTATGAATGTTCATTATCACCCCGGCCCCACCAGTGTAGCCTGCATCGGTGGCAAGTTTTTCTATACCATGGTACAGCGCGGTTTGAACGCGTGCATCGATAGACAACACTACATCTGTACCATGCACAGGTTCTTCGGTAATATTTTCCGATAAAACTTTTCCTGTGGCATCTGTTTCAAAATACTTTGCCCCGTGCGTACCCTCTAGTTGTTTTGCATAATATGCTTCGACTCCGCTTTTGCCTGTAAATTGTGTTTGCCAATAGTTACCTGAAGCGTCTTTCTTAGGGTAACCAACATAACCTAATAAATGTGCATACCCACCCTGTTCAGTATAGATACGTTTTGAAAAAGCTTCACCTTCTTTTAGTTTTTCATTCCAAGCTAGGTTAACGCCATTTCTGTCTGTTATCAAACCACGATCAGCAAATATCGGAACTGACTCAAAAGAATTTTTTTCACTTCTGGTGGCAAAGTAGTCACCTTTATTTATTTGTAAATATGAAAGTCGAATAATACCACCAATACCAAACAACAATGCAACAATAAAAACTATGTTTATGGCCCGGTGTGGTATCGGCTGTTCGATCCGACCTTCCATTTGCTGTGTGTTGAATTGAGGTAAATTACGGGCATCAAGAAGTATCTCGTCTGGAGCTATTTCATGGTAGTATTGTTTTTTACTTTTCCAGAATTTCATATAAATTTAGCCTAAGCTCGAGTAAATAGTTTTCTTAATAAAAACACCCCAACAACTAACAATGCCCCGAAAGTGTAAACATGCTGTATGTTATAAAAATAATTTATAGGTACAGCGTAAACGTAATCCGCAAAAACTCCAACCAAAACATATTCATAAGGAATATATTTTGCGAAAAATCCAAAACCGATAAACAATAAAAACAAAATCCACCACGGCAAAACCATTGCCACAAGCAATAAAAACACACTTATTAATATTCTTTTATAGATTTTATTTTCTAGCATTTATTACGCGTCTTTCTTTTTACCAAACAATGACTTGATAATATAAAGCGCTACAAACACGATAATAGCATAAAACAAAACAATATGGGCAAATATAAATATACCTACGTTATATGCATAATATTGTATATAGGCAACCGGCCCAGCAAACGGCGACTGCGCACCACCTGGCACTTGTACTCGTAAATATTCGGGTAAACTTTGTTGTATCGCATTTTGTAAAACTTGCTTTTGATAGTCTTGAAAAAGTTTAACAGGGTCAACACCCTTTGCTTGGCCTTCAAGTTGTTTTTGTCTAACCGTCCAAGTAACTACGTGTTGTTGACGAAAATCTTCAACTTTTTTTATCGGACCAATAGAAAGTAAATTATTAGTTGCCATATATTTTTTGATTATATTAATACATTTATTATAACCTGTAGCGTGTGTTTTCCAAAACAAAAAGCCCGCAAGGGCTTTTTGTTTTTACTTTACTGAAAAAACTGTACGCACTGTAACCATAATGTTTTTGTCTATCGAAGATGTGTCGTATGTACCATAATCTGAAATTTGTATTGAATTTAGAGGTAACACTTGCACAACACCCGCTGAAGCTGAACGCAAGTTACCTATAGTACCACCAGCAGACTCTGCTAATGTTGTGGCGCGAGACTTTGCATCTTTAACAGCGTCCGCCAGCATGACTACGCGTTCTTCGGGTAGTTTAGAATACAAATAGTCAACACTTCTTGTTATAAACATTACGCCTTTGTTTAATAAAGTTTGGTTGTTCTTAGCAAGGTTTGTAATTTTGTTTATAGATTCGTCACCAACACCGTTTATTGTAATAGATTGCGAAACAGTAAATTCTTTTTCAGCATACTGAGGTGTATCGTAATTTTGCATTAACTGCGGTACGCCTATTACAACAGCGTCATCAGGTATACCAGAGGCTTTCAAATACGCTTTGACTTGCACCAAGTCCGAGGAAACCTGGTTATAACCATCTTTAATAGCAGACATTTTAACGACTCGACTTATGTCGGCATTCCATTTTATTGTGTCTGATTTAACTTGCTTTGTCGTCGAACCAACAACAGTTATAGTGTTTGAACTAAGGTTTGCAGTAGCAATACGCGCACCTAATACAAAGGCTACGATAATACATATGCCCGCAATCAATGCCACTGGCAACAACGGGTTTTTTAACATTGGGTTTTCCATACATTTTTTCGATTAATTATTACAAATGTAGTATACCATATAAAATAGTGCTAAAATAAATTCATGGAAACATTATGGTTAATACTTATAATACCTTTAATATTACTGCCTGCATTTATCTTTACTTTTTTTATGAAAAAGAAAATAGAAAAAATTGCACCGTCATTTCGAGTACTTTTAAAACAACCTAGATGGAAAACCCATATTCAAAAGTTTGGGCGATACGGTAGTGGTTCGGACATTTATGTATCAGGTTACTGGCATGGACGTTTAATAAACTGCACTTACGCTATTTCAGGTTTGGGTATGCGAGTTATCGGTATAGATAGCAAACCAAATACTAGTAAAACGACAAACAAAACTCCGTGGTATAAATTTGTTTCAGAATACCCTACTGTTTATACAAACAACAAACAAAATTACATATTTAACAATGAAATGGTTTATACATTAGTTAGACCCCGAGATTACGACAACCTTCTTTCAGAACAAACATGCAAACAGATATTGGATGATTTAGTGCATGCATGCGAAATGGTTGAACGGGGTGAATACACAATTTAGTTAATTTTTTTGATTAATTTTAATTTTTCTATTCTTGATAACCTCTTTAATTCCCCCTCGCGTTTACGTACTTCTGCATAAGTTTGTAGTTCTTCTGAATAAACCAAAACAACCGGTCGACGGATTTTAGTGTAGTGTGCCCCACTTTTTAGATTGTTATGTTCGTGCAGGCGTTTTTCCAGTTTATTAGTACTGCCTACATACAGCGTATCGTCAGCGCATTTTAGTATATAGACATTCCACATAATCTAGATTATAGCAAAAATAAAAACAAACACTGAGTAGTGTTTGTTTTTATAAAACTATTTACTTTCCTGTGCAGATATTAGTTGTTGCAACAAGTCACCGGTTTTTTGAATATTACTATCTAAAAACAAAACTTTTGTATTTTGTGAAGTTCCAACTGACTTTAAGGTGTCTAAATACTGAGTTAACGAAAGTGTTGCTAGAATTTCTGTTGCAGATTGTTTTGTTGCACCTTGCATTATTTCTATTGAAGTTTTTAAACCTTCGGCTATAGCTTGGCGTTCTAATGCTATACCTTCACCCTGAAGTCGCTTTCGTTCGCGTTCAGCTTCGGCTTCTTTAATAGCTTGCACCTTGTATGCTTCACCTTTATTTTCTGCAGCTTTACGTAGTTGTTCGGACGCGACAACTTCAGACATGGCATTAGTTATGGTTACAGGAAATGTTACATTTGTAATCTGAAAACCAATAATAACCATGCCCCAGTGACCAAACTGCATAGAAAGGTCAGTCGTTATATGTTGAGCAAGTTCCTCTTTCTTTTCCAAAATACTTTGGTGAGTTTCCTTAGCTATATATGTACGAAGTGAGTTTTCTACCAATGCAGCTATAGAACCCTGGCGGTCTTCTAGTGTGTATACATATTTTTTAACCCCGTCTAAACTCGGGTCAGCAGCGTAAAGAAGGTTTGTACCTATGGTAACAATAACTTTGTCACCCGATGGGTACTGCCCTGTTAAGGCAAAATTTTGTTGACGCAATGTAACACGTTCGCGAATAGTTTCAAAAAAAGGAATCTTCCAACGTAGCCCAGCAGAAATGGTACGACGATAACTACCAAAAAGTTCGATAACGGCTACAGTACTTTGACTGATAACCTTGAACCCCGATAAAAACAAAACAAACAATATTACTAAAATGATAATAAAAGTCATAAATGTATAATTAAGAATAATAAGTTAATTGTATGCGGTTAATTTGTTAGTGTCAAACCGTTCTTGATTTTTTGTATATATTTGGTATACTTTTTTGGTCACTATTTGGGGTATCGTCTAATGGTAGGACAGAGGCCTTTGAAGCCTTTAATTGAGGTTCGAATCCTTGTACCCCAGCAATATAAAAGACCTCGCAAGAGGTCTTTTATATTGCTGGGGTAAGAAAGCAAACTGCTTTGCTTTAGGCAAGGATTCGAACGCCGGAAGATAAAATTTTTAGCAGAAAATTTTCTGAGGCGGTGACCAGACAAAATTTTTTGACTGAAAAAATTTTAGTCGAGGGAGAAATTCCTTGTAAAGTACCCGTGACGGTAGTCGAGAATCCTTGTACTAAATTTGACTAAAAAAAAATTTTAATCGATGGATAAGTTCATGAAAATTAACATATTATTTATATGTATGAGAAATATAGAAACACTTGACATATAGACACATATATTCTATTATATAAATCAATTAATAGGGCTATTTTTCAGCTCAGGAAAGCACATTAAAAACCAAAAAGATATGGCAAAAATATTAAAAATTGAGAAGGAACATAAATCCGAAATCTACGACTCACGCACTGGAAAAACTTGCAAAACCGAGAAGGTAGTGGACATGACTGAAGATTGCCCGAAAGCGAGCGAGACACAGCGGGCTGTACTGCTTTTCACAAGAGGTGAACGCGGACGAATCGTTAAAATTTGTCGCCCATACGAAGGCTATGCATTTATAGGCTGGAATATCCACTTTTTTGTGGATGAACTCAATTTCGAAATGAATATCGCTCCGCGTGACGACACATTCGGTTCAACAGCAAGAAATCTTGGACTTACAAAAGAGCAACTTCGTAAGATCATAGAGGAACATGTCCCGGCTTGAAAACCAAGCCTCAACTTAACATAAAAGGCTCCCCGCAAACAATTGCGTTCGGAGCCTTTTCTATTTCTAATATTTAAATTTGTGAGCAAAAATATAAACAAATTCTGAAAACAAAAAGAATTGAAATAAGCAAATCAAAAAAAACACTACTGAGTAGTGCTTTTTAAATCGGTTACGAAAATTTTAATTTTTTTGTTTTTTTGCCTCAGATTCTTCAATTATTTTTGCTACTTTGGAAAAAATTTTTTCTTCTGGAATTCCTGGGTCTACGTTTGGAAATACATGAACTGCAATATTATCCAATTCTGCACTAGTAAGTGAAAACCAGTCTTCTAATTGAAAATCTTCTACTGCATAATCAGCAGAAATAATTGCAAGACTTGGGTATTCAGGTTTAAGTAAAATTGTTCCCGCAAGCATCTGCAGAGTATCCAAAGATCGAATTTGCCATGAATGACTTACATCACTCCAATTTTTTGTCTTATGTTTTAAAACAGTAAGAACTTTGTTTTGAGGTTCGGGCATTGCGCCATCTTGTGCCATAAAAATAATTTTTAAAAGGTTTTTAAAACAATACACTACAAAGTAATAAATGTCAATAAAACAAATTATATATAACTTTATTCCCCTTACCAGTTATAAAAACATGCTATAATTAAACAGGTCTTAATTAGTAAAAATTAAAGAAATTTTAAATATATGGAAAATGATACAAAACAATGCGGAGGGTGCGGAAGTATGACATGTAAAGGTAATTGTGGTTATAGCCACAGTAAACACCACACAATGCATATGATACTAAAAGTGTTACTATTAGCACTTGTGTTTATGTGTGGTTTTAAACTAGGCATGATAACCGGTTACATTGGACATGGTTACGAACGTGGTGGTATGATGCGTGGTGGTTACGAACAATACTATGGAGTAGATAGTGAATACTACGGTGGCGGAATGATGCGTTCATACAAAAATGTCCCAGCTGCGACAACAACTGTTACCCCAACAGAGACTCCTACAAAAAAGTAATTCTGAAAAGATGAATAATAAAACCCTGGCGATGTTGGGGTTTTATTATTTACACACAATATACAAAATAAGTCTATTTAAATTTTGTAATATTTTCGACCTTTTTCAGTCATCATATATATAATCAACAATTAATAAATATGCAAAATCCAAAAAACAATATTTTAAACTCAATACTGTTATCTATACTAGTTGCTGCCGGTATAGGTGGTGTTATTGTTTATAATGTACGCAGTATTAATTCAAACGCCGATAAACAAACTATTCTTGGAGACCAGTCAACCAACCAGCAAAACCAAGACCAAGTAAATTCGTCAGGAAATGAATTAGAAAGTGAAGTTACTGCTACTCTGCCAACTGTTACTAAGCCAACACCTTCTGCAAAACCAACTTACAAGCCAACATACAGACGTGAAAACGACGATGAAGAAGAAGGTGACGACGACAATGAAGGTAGTTATACAACAACAAACAATACACCCACAACTAACCCTACACCTACCCCAACAGCGACTTATACACTATCAGACGTTAAACTACACACTACACGCACTAGTTGCTGGACAACTGTAAACGGTAAAGTTTACGACGTTACAAATTTTATAAACCAACACCCAGGTGGAGCAAATGCAATATTAAGCTTATGTGGTATAGACGGTTCTGCTGCATTTAACGGACAACACGGTGGTCAAGCACGCCCAACGAATGAATTGGCTTCGTTTATAATAGGTACTTTAAAGTAAACTACATTGACTTTTGGGTTCTATTAGTATATACTATAAGGGTCTTGCAGACTAAGCAGACAGGAAGAGTAGTCGATTTCTTATAGAAAAACAATCAAAATATGACTGGAAAAATTAAAACATTGAAAGCAGGTTACGGCTTCATCGCTCGCGAAGGAAGTACAGACCTTTTCTTTCATGCTAAAAACCTTGTTGGCGTTACGTTCGAAGAACTACACCTTGACGATGTTCTAAGTTTTGAAGTAGAACAAGGCGAAAAAGGCCCTTCTGCTGTAAACGTACAACGCGCATAATACGCATTGTAAGCAACGAAATCGCCCCGCCGCAAGGCGGGGCGATTTCTGTTCCAAACATTTTTGTTATATACTGTTGTTTCAGATCTGCTAAATTTATACAAATACTTATACTATACAATGCTAACCATTTCACTTAAAAACATACATCAGTTATTCTTAGAAAAAACCATTTTTGATGGAGCATCTTTTAAGTGCACAGATTCAGAAAAAATTTGTATTGTTGGTGAAAACGGTACAGGCAAGTCTACCCTGCTTAAGATACTGCTAGGTGAAGTTAAGCCCGACGAAGGTAATATAGAAAAAGACTCACGAATACGCACATGCTATGTACCCCAAGAATTTTCTAAAGAAAACATGCCACTAACTATAGAAGAATTCATAACTAAATACGGCACACCTGCTGTATTTAAAAAAACTTTTGGTTTTGGTAGTCGCCTAGGTTACAACCTTGAAAAAAATCTACAAAAAAAATGTGGTTTACTTTCTGGTGGCCAACAGAAAATACTTGCTTTATCTGTCGGACTAGCTGTTGCCCCCGACTTTTTACTACTAGACGAACCTGAAAACCATCTAGACATTGTTAGTCGTGTTGAACTTATTGCTCTACTGTCCAACTACCGTGGTGGTGTGTTGTTTGTGTCGCACGACCGCATGATCATGGACGGTGTGGCCGACCGTGTAGCTGAAGTTTCTAACGGTAAAATTTTTATGTCCGAAGGTGGCTACGAAGCATACAACGAAGCCCGCGAACTACGCATTGCTGGTGCTCAACGAGTGTTCGACACCGAACAAAAGCGTGTACGTCAAATGGAATCTAGTTTAGGTATTTTACAAAGTAAAGCTTTTCGAGGTAAAGGTGTTTCGCAATACTTAGATCGTAAAGAAGAGATAGCTGAAATAAAAGAAAAACACAGTGCCAGTGGTAGACCAGAAGATAAAAAAACAAAAATCGTTCTACAAAAAAGTGGTTCACAACTGCACGACGGTAAACTTATTTGTCGCATAGAAAATGGTGTGTTTCATTACCCTAACCATAGTGGTGACATATTCAGAAATTTAAACTTAGAAATACGCAGCGGCACACACATTGTATTACTTGGCCGTAATGGTTCAGGTAAATCTACATTACTAAAATGTTTAATGGGTATATTACCCATATCAGAAGGTGTTGTAGAATGGAACCCTGGTGTTAAACGTGCATATTTCGACCAACACACTGAGTTCGACCCGTCACTAACACCACTTGAAATTGTTCAAAAAGAACTACATTGCGACAACAAAGACGCACGACACGTGTTAGGTATGATGAAGTTCAGTAGCGACAAAATGGATAAACCAATTCGCACACTCTCTGGTGGTGAACGTATGCGTATACGTTTCGGTTTAGTTTTTGGTGCAAAGCCTGACTTTATAATTCTAGACGAACCAACAAACCACCTCGACGAAACAACATGGCAAATACTATTAGATGCATGTAATGCATCGGCTTCGACCATACTACTAGTTACCCACGACTACGAGTTTATACATGAAATGGAATCAAAATTTTTCTGGTTAATAAAAAACCAAACTATAACCGAACAACATAAAGATCTACCTGAACTAGTCGAAGTATTACGTAGCAACTAAAATAAAAAAACAGAGGTTGGACCGCTGATACCGGCGGTCCAACCTCTGTTTTTTTATTTAATTATTTAGCCTCTTCCGCTAATTTTAAAACAAATATTTCTAGTGGTAGCACTTTTACTGATGCACTTTTTACAGCACTGACGGTGTCCAGCAGACCAGATAAATATTTGGACTGTATTCCGGCAACACTATCCTTTATCAGTTTTGCAAACAGTGTTTGTTCTGTTTCTGACAATAGCGCCATACTTTCTTTCGCGACAGTCGGGGCAATGCGGGCCAGTAATAACAAGCGGTATTTTTCTAACAACATATGGGCAAACAAATCTACGTTAGACTTTGTTTCGTGTAAAGCATGTAAAACTGCTAATGACTTTTCTGTGTCCTTGGTAACTATACCTTCTAGTAGGTCCAGTACAGCCGATAAAGCAGGGGCACCTGTTATAGAACTAACAGTGTCTACACTTATTTTTTTATCATCATTAGAGTTTAAAACTTTTTGCAATATTCCTAATGCGTCACGGAATGCACCGTCTGCTAACATGGCTATTAAACCAGCCGCTGCGGGTTCTAATGTACGGCCTTCGCGTTTAGCAATATCTATAACATGGTTAGCTAATATTGTTTCAGTTGGTCGACGGAACATAACAGTCTGACAACGCGACACAATGGTTTCTGGAACTTTTTCCAAATCTGTAGTCGCTAAAATAAATATAATATGTTTTGGTGGTTCCTCTAGTGTTTTTAATAATGCATTAAAAGCTTCCTTGGTTAGCATGTGTACTTCGTCGATAATGTACACCTTGTGAGGTGAAGAAAAAGGTAAACTATGTACAGCTTCGCGAAGTGCTCGTATGTCGTCGATACCACGGTTTGACGCCGCGTCTATTTCCTCGATGTCTACTGGTTGTACACCCAGATCGTGCGCCACAATACGAGCAATGGTTGTTTTACCAGTACCACGACTACCGGTAAACAAATACGCATGGGCTATTTTATTGTCGGCAATAGCCTTCGTAAGGCTTTGCACAATGGCATCCTGCCCTACTACGTCGGCAAAAGTCTGCGGGCGGTATTTGCGGTATAGTGTTTCGTTCATGCGGATATTATAGCAAAATAAGACTACTTGGACAAAAATTTAGTTACAATAGATTTTACAGCCCCAGCATTATTACCATGTTCCATCAGTTCCATACGTAATTCTTTGGCCCCATCGAAACCATTTACATAAGCCTTGAAATGTTTTTTCATAATAGCAAAGTTTTTAATATCACCTAAAAGTTTTTCAAATAGTTCTGCATGTTCTACCATAACATTTAGTCTTTCAGTTACAGGCACAGTACTTTTTGCTTTTAACCAGTATTTGTTTTTTGTTTGTCCAAAAAGTATACGCTTAAGCGAATAGTATGCTTTAAGAAGGCTCTTCGCAGGGCGACTGGCCCGAGAAAAGCGATTCGCCAGCAGGCGAATACGCGTGCCTGAGAAAAGCATATTATTTGCGTTAGTGTTGTC
The DNA here is from genome assembly GCA_964461985.1 of uncultured Candidatus Saccharibacteria bacterium. Taxonomy (GTDB): domain Bacteria; phylum Patescibacteriota; class Minisyncoccia; order Phycocordibacterales; family UBA9973; genus MFUC01. The sequence continues at coordinate 5,552 of CAYWWG010000013.1, read as the reverse complement.
TGAGCCTTTCAGAAGCACATTCTCAGAGCGAGTCTGGTTGCTAAAAAGCCACGGGTTACCGAATATTGCACGGCCAACCATAACGCCGTCGCAACCAGTTTTTTGGGCTAGCTCTATACCATGCTCTACTGAAGTTACATCTCCATTACCCAATATAACTGTTTCTACACCCATATTGTCGCGTAGTGCCACAACTTGTTTTACATAGTCCCAGTTTGCTGGCACTGCAGACATTTCTTTACGTGTGCGTGCATGTACCGTTAGAGCGGCAATATTTTGCTTTAGTAGTAATGGTATCCATTCGTTTAATTGAACTTTGTTATACCCCACACGAGTTTTAACAGACAGCGGTATATCTTTACCTGCATCTGCTATACCTTGTTTTGCTGCGGCAATAATTTCTACAGCAAGTTCAGGTGTCTTCATCATTGCTGCACCGGCACCTTGACTCTCTATAGTTTTATCTGGACAACCCATATTTATATCTATACCATCGAAGCCAAGTTCGGCTACAAATTTACATGCCACGCGCATATTTTCAGGATTTGAAGAAAAAAGCTGTGCTACTATTGGCCTTTCGGCTTCAGTATACATAAGGTCACGCAACAAAGCATCACGCCCATGTGCAACTTTAGCCTCGTCCGCCGGCTGGCGGAGTTTTAATGCCCAAGCCAAACCGTCGGCAGAAACAAATTCTGTCCACAGAACTTCGGGCTTGCCGTACTTAGTAACTAGTTGGCGAAAAGCTGCATCCGTAACATCAGCCATCGGTGCCAATGCAAAAAAAGGCTTAGTGCCTTGATCTGTTCTTTTTAAATTTTTCCAAAACCCTAAGTTCATATTAATCTTGTTTTTTTACTGTTTCTGAATTAGTTTCTGTCGGAGTTTTTGATAAAACTAATGGTTCAGTTTTTGCACCTTTATACGTATAAAATATTTTATTACCAAAGCGCAAATCGATTGTTGAAAGTTTTTCGACATTAGAATTAAAATCTGTATTCGTTAGTAATGTGCTGATAGTTCTGTCTACGTCAGAGGCAACAAAATCTGGAGACACTAATATATCAACATAATTATCTGATTTTTTTACAGTTATTGTGTTTTGTCCATTACCTGTTTCAAAAGATATTGGAACTAGATTATGCTTTGTTAGCATACTAAAAAAATTCACAATGTTATTTACCTTATCTGTTGTTTGAAAGTTACCAGTACCGTTTGGGTTAGTTGAACGTTGTCCATAAAAACGCGCATACACATCACCAGAAAAATACGGGGCCTTAGAAAAAACATATCCATCTGTGTCCATAAAATAGCAGTCTGTATTCGAGCGGTCTGTACACCATAAGTAAACACCTTTACGTTCCGTTATATCTACGGCAATAGTATCTATACCCACACGTCGAACAGAAACTGTTTTTGCATATGGAAAATTATTTTCAATATCTTTATGTATGTTCGACAAAGGCAACAAGAAAACACTGTTTTTAGGTATAACCCAAGCATACATACCACTAATGTGCCCGTAAACAGAATCACGAACTAAAACTGGGTCGATGACTTTTGTTTCAGACACAACAACTTTGTTAACACGTATTTTATCTATACGGATCAAAAAAATAAAACCCGTTATAAGTAAAACCAGAACGATAAAAAATATTGTTAATTTACGTTTAAAATTTCTACGTCTTTCTGCAGCAAATTTACCCCGCGATGAAGACAACAAGTCTGGCGTGGTTTTTTTAGATGTTTCATTTTTTTTATTAATAACAATATCAGACATTAATTAATTTTATTTTGTATTTATTCATTCCCTGTTCACTATTCACTGTAAACTATTCGCTACTTTCCTATATGTGTTCTGCCACCCATGTATTTACGTAATACTTCAGGAATACGAATTGTTCCATCAGCTTCCTGGAAGTTTTCTACCAATGAAACAAGTATGCGCGGTGTTGCAACTGCTGTGTTATTCAAAGAATGAGTGTAATAAGTTTCTCCATTTTCTTCTTTATATCTTATACCTAGTCTTCGTGTTTGAAAGTCATGAAAATATGAAGCTGAATGAGTTTCTCTATACTTACCCTCTTTAGGCACCCAAGCTTCTATGTCATATTTCTTTACTTGCCCCAAACCTAAATCACCGCCACAGTTAACAACTGTATGATACGGTATACCCAGAGACTCCATAAATTCTTCAGAATTTCTTGTAATTTCTTCGTGCATTTTTACAGATGTTTCGTGCGTTGCTTCACATAATACAACTTGTTCCATTTTATAAAATTCTTGAACTCTTATAAGACCCTTTACGTCTTTACCATGACTTCCGGCTTCGAGTCTAAAACATGGAGAGAAACCAATATACTTTAGTGGCAGATCTTTGTGGTCTAAAGTTTCATTAGAATGCATTCCCATTATAGGCACCTCGGCTGTTCCAGCAAGATAGTTTCCATCTTGAGTTTTATATAAATCTTCCTCACTCTGAGGTATCATTCCAGTACCTATAAAGTTTTCCTTACGAGCCACAACCGGCGGTATTATAGGCATAAAACCTTTACTACTGAAAAATTCAAGTGCATAACTCCAAATAGCCATTGAAAGCCTAGCACCATCACCAACAAGAAAGTAACCACGAAAACCATGAACTTTCGTTCCGCGCTCAAAATCAACCATATTGTTTTGTAACATTAGATCTATATGATCTTTAGGTTCAAAACTGAATTGAGTTTGTTCACCCCAACGTTTTACTTCAACATTATCAGCATCACTGTCTCCATCTGGAACTGTCATGTCTGGCACATTTGGTACATCTAGCATTAGCAACTGCCATGCCTTGGTATATTCTTTCAATGTTTCTTCTTTTGTTTGCAGTTCGTCTTTAAGAGTCTTCATTTCGGAAATGCGGGCCTCACGCTCAGATGGGTCGGTAATGTTTGGTATAGTGTCAGAGACAACACGTTGTTTACTTCGTATTTCTTCTACTTCTTTAAGCATAGAAAGCCTTTTTTCGTCTGCATCGAGGAGGTTTTGCACGTCAAAGGAACTGTGCTTTTTCCTAGCAGCTTCGCGTATAAGGTCCGCATTTTCGCGGATAAATTTAATATCAAGCATGCATATAGTATACCCCGAAGTGATATTTTTGCAAAAAATATACAACGGGGCAGGCAAACATGCTAGAATATACAAATGGAAGACACGTATGTCTTAAAAAAAGAAAACTACCCACCTGCACTTTTAGAAATACCGCAAGTGCCTGAAAAACTTTACGCTCGCGGACCATTACCCGACCCTGCCGTGTATACATACTTGGCTGTTGTTGGTTCGCGCAAATACACATCTTATGGGCGCGATGCAGTAGAAAAACTCATAGCCGGTTTAGCTGGCTACCCTGTTGTTATTGTTTCTGGTTTAGCACTTGGCATAGACACACTAGCCCATACCAATGCATTGAAGAATAATTTACTAACTATAGGCATACCAGGCTCTGGCATCGACCCTGACGCCATGCACCCTAAAGCCAGCGTGCAACTAGCGCGCGACATTGTGGACTCTGGTGGTTGCATAATGTGCGAAATGAAACCCCATGAAAAAGCCACTCAATATTCTTTTCCACAACGTAACCGTATTATGGCCGGCATGTGCCGTGCTGTTTTAATAATCGAAGCTGAAGAAAAATCTGGCACATTGATAACTGCCCGACTAGCTACAGAATACAACCGCGATGTACTAGTCGTACCAGGTTCAATATTTTCACCAAATTCTAAAGGCACAAATTTTTTGTTACGCTCGGGTGCCACACCTATAACATGTGTCGAAGATTTACTTACTGCGCTTGGTTTTGCTAAAACCGAAGATACCGAACATGCGCAACAAAAACTTTTGCTAGATTGCTCGGCAGACGAACTTCGCATACTAGACGTACTACGCGAACCCACAAACCGCGACGACCTGGCCCGCGCATTAGATATGCCCATCGGAGAATTAAATATGTTGTTATCAATAATGGAAATAAAAGGTTATATAAAGGAAGAATATGGTGATATAAAAAGAATATAAAAAAACCATCTGAAATATTTCAGGTGGTTCATTGTAATCATATTTTTATCCTGCTTGTAATTCAACTTTCTCTACTCTTTCAACACAGGTAAACATCATAATTATAGTAAGAAAGAAACAAGTAATCATGGTTACCCAAACGCCGATAATCGGATGCCATGTATTATCCTTAGGGTAATACATGGTTAAATAAATAAACCACAGAATACCGGAAATGAATCCGCCTGCAATAACCCCTACAACTACCAGTATTTTTTCTTCTGAAAAAAACCAAAAGAGGTCTAAAAAAATAGCAATAGTGCAAGCAGTCATAGTAATATTCGTATTGTGTTCTTTCATAAAAAAAGAAAATACTATAAGCAGAAAAGATAACGTACAGGCAATAAATTGCCCACGATTAGTTATTTGAATTTTCATGGTAATAAAGAATATTAGTTACTGTTTTTATACTATATAATGCACATAAAAGCAAGGTGCATTTGCCATAATTGATGTTTTCGTGTAATACTGTTGTGTAATGACAAAATTATTGATTGTTGAATCACCTTCAAAAGCCAAGACTATCGAAAAATATTTAGATAGTGCTTCTGTAAAAAACGCCGACAAATATGTTGTGCGTGCATCTGTGGGCCACATACGCGACCTGCCTAAGTCAAACAAAACTGCCATCGACATACCAGCTGGTTTTGTTCCACGTTATGAAATATCTAAAGGTAAAGAAAAAGTTGTCGACGAATTACGCACACTTGCAGCCAAGGCAACTGAAGTATTACTAGCAACCGACCCGGACCGCGAAGGTGAAGCCATTGCATGGCACCTAAACGAACTACTTAGTCATCCGACAGCTGGCGGAAAAAAAGTTAAAGCCCCAATACGACGTGTTACATTTCATGAAATTACTAAAGAAGCTGTTTTAGAAGCACTACAACACCCCCGCGACATAGACCAAAATCTGGTTAAGGCCCAAGAAGCCCGTCGTGTTCTAGACCGTTTAGTTGGTTACGATTTGTCAGGTTTGTTATGGAAAAAGGTACGTTACGGTTTGTCTGCTGGTCGTGTTCAGTCTCCTGCCCTACGTATACTAATGGAACGCGAACGTGAAATTAATGCATTTATACCAGAAACATTTTGGGTTTTATCTGGTCAATTTAAAACTACCTCAGGTGTGCCCATTACACTAACTTGTGCCGAAGAACCTCGCGACCAAGTACAAGTACAACACATAATAGAAGTTGGTAATAAAAATAAATGGCATATCGTTGATGTTAAAGAAACAGAACAAAAACGTAGTCCACGTGCACCATTTACCACATCTACATTGCAACAAACAGCATCTACCAGACTTGGGTTTTCACCTTCACGTACCATGATGGTTGCGCAGAAACTTTATGAATCTGGACACATTACATATATGCGTACCGACAGTACAAACATAGCTACTGTGGCACAGAAATCTATATTAGATGTTGTAGCTAAAAAATACGGCAAAGAATACGCAC